>CAZRSX010000003.1:0-152992 GCA_964602865.1 uncultured Candidatus Saccharibacteria bacterium | reverse complement strand
CAATTTCTTAATTCCCCCCAAGAAAACATCTGGGTTTGGCTCCGCCAAAGCCTAGAAAAAATCGCCCCACAGGGCGACAGTTTCCGTTTTAGTTCCGATTTGGTGGCATTTTACGCCAAAGCTCGAACCTATTTCGAGCGAAGCTCGTAAGCTCAGCCCCGACGCCTGTGCCAGCAAAGCTGGCACGCGTCCAGCCAGAAAAACCGCCCCTTGAATCATTTTTGAATTTCCCCCCGCCGTATTTTTCTTTTTAGTTGAAAGGGTCGGATTTTCTGGTTGGACTTTTCGATTTATCGAAGTTAAATCGTAAAAAAGTGTTATAATTCTTATAGAACACAGGGATTGGAGGGATTTATGTCTACAAGTGGTCTTACTGCTATAAATATTGCTAACGCTTTTGACGTTAATCTTATCTATGCTCGACAACTTTTCCAGTTCGTCGGCAAAGACAGCACTCTCGAAGATGTGCAAAAACTCATCAACGCAAAGCCAAAGCCATTTGTAAAATGGGTTGGCGGCAAGCGTCAGCTTCTTAGACAATTTCGTGAGCTTGGTTTGTATCCACCAGAAGATTTCAACCCAATAACAAATACATACTACGAACCTTTCGTTGGTGGTGGTGCGGTTTTCTTTGACTTACTACCGAAAAATGCCGAGCTTTCAGACTTGAATAATGAACTTGTTATGACCTACAACGTAATTAAAAACAACGTAGATGAGCTTATTCAATCGTTGCAAAAACATATTTACGACAAAGAATATTATCTTGAAGTTCGTGCTAAAAAAGTTGAAGATTTATCAGATGTCGAGGTTGCTTCTCGCTTTATCTTCCTAAATCGCACAGGATTTAACGGGCTTTATCGAGTAAATAAAAGTGGTCAATTCAATGTTCCTTTTGGTCGCTACAATAACCCTGTTATTTGCGATGAAGACAACTTGCGTCGAGTATCAGATGCTTTGCAGGACGTAACAATCACACATCATGATTACAAAAACGTTCTTAAAACTGCAAAGAGTGGTGATTTTATATACCTTGATCCACCTTACTACCCGATCAATGCTACATCATCGTTTACCTCGTACACCGCAGAGGGATTTTTAGAAAAAGAACAAACAGAACTTCGTGATACTTTTATAAAACTGCACAAAAAGGGCTGTTTTGTTATGCTCTCAAACTCCGATACGCCGTTTATCAATGAGCTATATTCTGGGCTTGACGGAATTACAATCAACAAAATAACTGCTGGTCGTGCCATAAACTCAAAAGGTTCAGGACGAGGCAAAATAACGGAAGTGTTAGTAACAAATTATTAGATTATGAAAAAAGATTTTAACCATTTAGTATCAACGTTCAAAAGCTCAATCAAAACTTGGGATTATTTTGTAAACTGGAATAAGGTTTTTGCAAACAGTGCCGATTTAGAAATAGCACTAAACAAATTAAATTACCTACTAGGCAAAGACGATTTGCGTGGCGAATTCTACAAACTTTATGAATCTAACCCTGATATCGTAAGGGCACTGCCAGTTTTGCTTGCAGTACGAGAAAGTAACCTAGAAATCTACGACAAAGTATCAAAAGAATCAGAGTTTTATGATTTTTCAGGCAAAGATAAGGATGCCGAGAAGTATTTTGAGTTCCTAGATAAATCGGGACTTGCAAAATTGTTCCAGAGAGATGGCATAAAAAATCTTGTCGATTACGTCATTGGTGTCGAGGTTGGGCTTGATAGCAATGGTCGCAAAAATCGTGGCGGTACTTTGATGGAAGAAATAGTTGGCTTGTTTCTAGAAGACTTTTGTAAGCAGAATAATCTTGAATACATGCCACAAGCTCGCCCTAGTAAAATTAAAGCAAAATGGGGCTTTGATATAAAAGTAGATAAATCAGAACGAAGTTTTGATTTCGCCGTTTATAATCCACAAAACGGCAAGATTAAATTGTTTGAAACTAATTTTTATAATGGTGGTGGCTCTAAGCTAAAAGCTGTTTGTGGTGAGTTTCGTAGTCTTTACGATGAACTAAAAGCACAAAACATCGAGTTTGTATGGGTTACTGATGGACTTGGTTGGCATACGACAAGACGACCACTTGAAGAAACGTATAATCATAACGACTATGTATTTAATCTGAATATGCTCGAAGACGGAGCGTTAAACGAGCTATCATGGTAGCCACGAGTGAAGTAAAGACAAAAAAGTTACACCCAGACGAATTTGAGCTTGAATGTACGACCGTTTGGGCTTTTCCGAGGCGAGGTAATTGGGCAACACATAAATCAGATTGGCGCGGCAACTGGTCGCCAGAAGTCGCTCGCAACTTGATTTTGCGATACTCGAACGAGGGCGATATTTTACTTGATCCTATGATTGGTGGCGGCACAACCGCAATCGAAGCAAAAATACTCAACCGTCATATCATTTGTTCCGATGTAAACGACAAAGCGTTAGAGCGAACAAAAGCCTCGCTTGATTTTGAGGTAGAAAATGACGCATGGCAAAAAGTCGTGAAGCGTGATGCTCGTGATTTGAGTAAAGCAAACGACGAAAGCATAGATTTTATTTTGACGCACCCACCTTATGCCGACATCATCAAATACAGCGAAGGTAAACTTGACGACGACCTGTCGAATATTCATGACATCGACAAATTTGCCGACGAAATGGAAAAAGTTGCAAAAGAATTGCACCGAGTTCTTAAAAAAGGTAAATACTGTGCGATTCTTATCGGCGACACACGACGTAACAAGATGTATCAACCTATGGCATACAAAGTTATGGATCGGTTTATGAAAGCTGGCTTCCAGCTCAAAGAAGACATCATCAAACGACAATTCAACTGCAAAGCAACTGGCTTTTGGGTTAAAAAATCGCAAGAAAGCAATTTTCTACTGATAATGCACGAGCATTTATTTATCTTTCAAAAAGTTTAGTTAATACCAAACTTTTTAAGTATCTCTTCTGACAGTGCATACAGTCTGGGTGTTTTTGTTTGAGTAATTGACTTTTGATCATATTCAGCAACCTTAGTTTTTATGTCGGTCATAACGTTATTTAGCTTCGAGTTTTTATCTTTTTTGGTTGTGGTTGTGTCTGCTGATGTAGCCTTGTTGTAGTGTTCAATTATTTGAGTACAGAAAGGCTTGGTATCATCAAGCGTAATAATGTCGTCTAGGCTATGGCTTTTGAGCACCTCTTTGGTTTTGCTCTCTACAAAATCTTTTGGAAGTGTGTCTTCTATGGTTCCATCTGCTGTAATATTTCCATCAAGATCACGAATAGTAAATGTCCTGTTTGTAAAGCCATCACCGATCTTGATGATTTTTTTCTTAGCTTCCTTTCCAGCACTATCATCATCGACAACAACCATGGGAGTAACATTGTTCAAAAGCAGATATGAAGAAACGGCTACCATGTTCGCACCAGTTCCATTTGTTATCAAGACATCATTATCGCTCTTAACTTGTTTTAGGGCTTTTTGTAACAGCCTTTTATCGGTTGCTCCTTCGACAAGTAATGTATGTTGTGTTAAAAAGTCGGTAATTACGTTTATGCCGAAAGCTGATTGTAGAACCTCATCATCATTTATATCCTCATCGCTTGTTATGTGATGTGCCTCCGTTAGGCCAGTTTTACCCTTAGTAAGTAAATAGTGCCTTTCTCGTGCGTCTTTATCGAGCATAAAATTAGAGTGCGTAGAGATAAACAAATAATTGTGCTTACCAATTTCTATGAGTTCTTTAAGCATCCAGCGAACACCAGAGGGGTGCAAGTGAACCTCGGGCTCATCTATCAGTATCAGGTGATCCTTGGTGTTGCCAGATACACTACTGATAGACACACTGAGCAATAGAGAGATGAACTGTTTGAATCCTTGGCTTCTATCAGCCATATCGTAGTAACTATCTTCATCAGCTTTGTCTTTAACTGCCACTGATATTTCTAGTGTGCTACTTTCTATTTCTACCTCAATATCTATTTCGTGTTCTTTCCACTTATCATTTAGGTATTTTGTGGTTGTTGAGTTGATTTCTTTCATCAACTTTTTACGTTTTTTATCTGACTTCTCGATCTCGTCAACCTTAGACTTAATCTCGGATTGATTTTTGTAGCCAGCTAAATAAAACATGTTTTTTAAAGGCACGTTGATATTTGGGTCATCGGCAAAAGTTTTGAGATTAACTTTCCCCTCGACAAGGTATTTTTCTTGGTAAGTCCAGTAATCGACAGGAATATTTATCGTGTTCACGAAGTCCCATAGTGCCGATTTAATAATATCTTTGAATTTTTCACTTGTGAGTTGCGTGTAAGATTCTTTTTCTTCGTCAGTTAGCTCACTGTTAAGCTTTATGATAGTGGCTTCTTCTTGTGCTGGCTTGGGTGGTACGGCTGGTTTAGCCGTTATCTCGGTGAAGCTATATTTTTTAACTGATATTGTGCTTATTTCACACTTAACATCGACACCATATTCATCGAGCTTACTTTGTAGGTATATTTCTTTTGATATTTTTGTGATGTTTAGCCCGTCAGCCAGTTCGTCGGGTATTGTGATTGCTTGCTTAATGGCACTCGTATAGTCGTCGGTATCTTCGGTATCAAAGTCAAAGAATACAGATACTATGTCTGGTTCTTTTTGCTGGTTCTGTACCTTATCAAAGGATACTTTTTCTTTATGCTTTGGTGTTGCCATAGCATCAAGCACGTTGCTTTTACCTGTTTCGTTCTTGCCGATTAAGATTGTGGTGTAGCTTTCATTGTCGCCATTACCATATTTCTTTACAGGAAAGTCCAGCTCATCTATGGATTTGTACCCCCGAATTTTTATTTCTCTCAGTTTCATAAACTGATTATATCATATAAAGCAAGTCATAAAATGCTTATGCTTTTAAGTCAAATCTTGATAGTTACAGGGAGGTTGATGTTGTGGGTGCGTAGCACGGCGGCTTTGCCGTCCGAGCGAAGCCCCGACGCCTCCACTGCTTGCAGTGGGCGGACTGCCAGAAAATCCGACCCTTTCAACTAAAAAGAAAAATACGGCGGGGGGAAATTCAAAAATGATTCAAGGGGCGGTTTTTCTGGCTGGACGCGTGCCAGCTTTGCTGGCACAGGCGTCGGGGCTGAGCTTACGAGCTTCGCTCGAAATAGGTTCGAGCTTTGGCGTAAAATGCCACCAAAGAAAGCCCCCAGCATGTCTGGGGTTTTTCTTTGGTCTGATGCGTCTCTAACACCTGCCTAAAGGCCAGGGTGAGAAATGCCGGTGGCATTTCGCAAGGAAATCTTCCGGATGAAACTTGTTTCATTCAGTGAAGTTTCGGGCCCGCGGAACGTGGGTAGATACCCTCACCCGCACCATTTTGTAATTAGAGTCTTGACTCCACGCCACCTGATGAGCACAGCGCCACAAGTCTATACTCCAAGTCCAGAAGAGTGGAACGGAATGGTTTTTTAAGAGTGATTATGAGGTTAGTGAGCCAGACAAGTTGCCAGATAGTCGTTCGTTGAGGTGATGCCTAAGTAGAAAGTCCCGCCAAAACTCGTGGCGGGACTATGGTACTCGTGCACCTCTCTTTGCGAATGTTTTATTTTTTGATCAGGCGGACGATCCACAGCAAAATGCAGGCACCCACCACAGCTACAAATAGGCTGTAAAGGTTGAACCCATTCACGCCGTCACCGCCAAGCAGGTCAAATACGAATCCACCGATAAGTGCACCAATAATACCGACGACAATGTTACCAATAGCGCCTTGTTCGCCGTTTTTGCCCATGATCATTGAGGCAATCCAGCCCGCCAATGCTCCAAGCACGACCCATGCAACAATTCCCATAAAACCCCCTTTGTTTAACAATTCCATTGTAGCATAAGTGTTTTGCCTTGTTGGAAGTGATTTCTTTATTGCAGCCTTTTTGTTAAAATAACAGATTATGGCGCGGTGGCCGAGGAGTTAGGCGACGGTCTGCAAAACCGTTTACACGAGTGCGAATCTCGTCCGTGCCTCCATCATTCGAAAGGTTTTTTTATGAAGTCTGTAGTTGTGTGCGGATCAAAACGATACGCCAAAGAGATAGCTAAATTTTGCAAAGAGCTTGAGAAGCTCGGCGTGCTGGTCTTTGAGCCAAGCATTCAGCAGCCTATTCACGAATCGAGCAAAATTCATTCTGACTATGTCACGAGTAAACTTTTCAAGGGGCTGACACTGGAGCATTTTGATTGGATTCGCAAGAGCGAAGTCTGTTTTTTGTATAACCAAGGCGGTTATGTCGGTGTGAGCGTGACGCTAGAGATGGCCTATGCCAGTGCGCTTGGCAAGCCGATCTTTGCGCTGGAGTCAGAAACTGGCGACCCATGCCGTGATGTGTTGATTGACAAAATTATCAAAACTCCAAAACAACTCGCGAAACTCCTGTAGAATTTAGGGTATAATTGCAGATGTAGCCATCAGCAGATAGTCGGGCGAGTGGCGGAATTGGTATACGCTCAGCACTTAAAATGCTGTGTCCAAAAGACATGTGGGTTCAAGTCCCACCTCGCCCACCATCAAGAAACTTATCAGCAAGCGCGCAAAATCTGGCATGGTTGGCTGGCGCAGGCCAGCTTGATACGCACGCCCAAAGATGTTGCAGGAGGTGCCGACGCGTACATTATCGGCACCAATTTAATTGATTTTATAGCAACCACGCCAGCTCGTTAGTGGTATAATAAAAGGTACGACATTAAACGGGGAGTAAGCATATGACATTGTGGATTGTACTTGGAATCGTAGCGGTGCTGGCGGTTGTTATCATCGCGATTTATAACGGGTTGGTACGGGCCAAAATCCGGGTTGACGAAGCCTGGAGCGATATTACCGTGCAGCTCAAACGCCGCGGTGACTTGATCCCAAATCTGGTTAAAACGGTCAAGGGTTATGCCAAACACGAAAAGACTGTCTTTGACGATGTAACGAAAGCGCGCGCCGCGGTTACCCAGGCTAAAGGCCCGGCCGAAACCGCCAAAGCTGACAACATGTTTGAGAGTGCGCTCAAAAGCCTGTTTGCAGTTGCCGAAGCCTATCCGGACCTCAAGGCCAACGAAAACTTCAAAGCCCTGCAAGATGAATTGGTTGATACTGAGGACAAAATCCAGGCGTCGCGCCGCTTTTACAACGGATCAGTCCGTGATCTGAACACCAAAATTCAGGTCTTCCCAACCAACCTGATTGCCGGCATGCTTGGTTTTACCCAGCGCGAATTCTTTGAAGTCGACGACGCTGAGCGAAAAACTATCGAAAAACCCACAGAAGTATCATTCTAAAGGAACTAGGCTGTGTATAGCGAAATCGCTGCTAATAAGCGAAAGACCGTACTGATTTTTGCGGTCTTTCTGGTATTGATTGCCGGCATGAGCTGGTTGTTTGCGATGTTTATGGACAGCCCGATGATAACGCCGTATGTTTTGATTGGTGCGTTAGTCTACATCATCATTAGCTACTATGGCGCCAGCAAAATGTCACTGGCCATGAATGGCGCCGAGGAAATCCAAAAGCGTGACAACCCGCGTCTGTACCGACTGGTCGAAAACTTGGCTATTACCGAAGGCATGCCGACGCCAAAAGTCTACATTATGCAAGAGCGCGGCCTGAACGCGTTTGCAACCGGCCGCGACCCGAGTCATGGTGTGGTCTGTGTTACGACAGGTCTGCTGGAAACCCTCAACGACAAAGAGTTAGAGGGCGTCCTGGCGCACGAGATGGGACATATCAAAAACTACGACATTCGTGTTTCGTTGGTTGCCTTTGCTTTAGTGGCCGTCATATCAATTTTGGCAGATATTATGCTGCGTATGAGCTGGTTCCGCAGTAGTGATAATAATAACTCCGGTCAGATATTCTTTATTATCGGTATCATTGCAGCTATTCTGGCACCGTTCGCAGCCATGCTGATACAGCTGGCTATATCCAGGAAGCGCGAATACTTGGCAGATGCGTCCGGGGCCTTGGCGACCCGGTATCCGGAAGGGCTGGCAAGTGCGCTGGAAAAAATCAAACACCAGGGCAGTACTCTGCACAAACAAAACACCTCGACGGCGCACTTTTTCTTTGCCAACCCGCTCAAAAAAGCCAGCCTTGCCAGTATGTTTAGCACCCACCCGCCGGTTGATGAGCGGATCAAACGCTTGCGGAGCATGGGGGATCACCAGTGAAAACGTCGGCTGCGAAAAAATCCAGAAAGCTCAAGCAGCAGTCGTATCAGTCGTTTCGCCTGAGCAAAAAAATCAAGCCCACGCACGCAGCGCTCCCGTCGGCATGGCGGTTGTTTCGCAGTTCGGTCACAACGCTCCGGCAGCACCAACGGTTTTTTGCTGGGATAGCTCTCGTGTACGGCTTGCTGTTTTTGGTGTTTGTGCGCGGAGTAGCAGGTCTTGATGTGGGCGGCAGTAAAGACATTTTGCATGATACGCTTGGCGAAAACGCCAGCAACTGGACAGTGAGCATGACGATTTTTACGACCATGGCCAGCGGAAGTTGGGCCGAAAATACCGATCTGACGTCGCTGTACCAGCTTATCATTGTTATTATCTGTAGCCTGGCGCTCATCTGGGGCTTGCGCCAGGCCCACACCAAAGGCGTCAAAACGTTGCGTGTCAAGACAGCGTTTTACCGCGGCATGTACCCCCTGGTGCCGGTACTATTGGTCTTGGGCATGATTCTGCTGCAACTGGTGCCACTGGCACTGGCCAGCACATTGTATGCCGCGACCGTTGTCAATGGCATTGCCACGACGGGCGTTGAGCAGATTTTGTGGACGTTGCTGTGTCTGTTGCTGGTTGTACTGTCTTTGTTCTTTGTGTCGTCATCACTGTTTGCACTCTATATTGTGACCTTGCCGAATATGGAACCCATGCAAGCCCTGCGTTCGGCGCGCAAGTTGGTACATCATCGGCGGCTGGTGGTTGCCCGCAAGCTACTGTGGTTGCCTATTGCGTTGTTTGTGCTGCTTGGTCTGGTGGTCATTCCGCTGATTGCGTTTTTGCCGATACTCGCTGAACTTGTCTTTTTTGGCTTGAGCATCCTCATGTTGCCGATCGTGCACGCCTATATCTACACCCTCTATAGAGAACTGTTATGAAAGACGCAAAAAAACGTATTGAGGAGCTCAAAAAACAATTGCTGCAGTATGCTTACGAATACTACGTGCTTGATGAGCCAAGCGTTGAAGATGCGGTCTACGATAGCTTAATCCAAGAACTCAAAAAGCTTGAAGCCCAATATCCGGAGCTCATTACAGCGGACAGCCCAACGCAGCGCCTCCACAGTCAGCCGTTAGATAAATTTGTCAAAGTCACCCACTCGCGGCCTATGATTTCACTGAATGACGTGTTCTCGCGCGAAGATGTCGAAGCATGGGTAAAGCGCATGGAAAAACTTTTGCCGGCTGCCAAACACGAGTTCTTTTGTGACACCAAAAAAGACGGTCTGGCCTGCGCACTTATCTACCAGGACGGCGTGTTTGTCCGGGCGATAACACGCGGCGATACGCGCATCGGCGAAGATGTGACACAGAATGTTCGGACCATCAAAAACATACCGCTTCGCCTGCGCGTTCATGCTACAAATCAGCAGTTTCTGACGGGGCGCACGGAGATCAGGGGCGAAATCGTGATGCTGAAAAAAGATTTCGAACAGCTAAATAAAACCCGCGAAGCTGAAGGGTTGCCGATTTTCGCCAACCCCCGCAACCTGAGCGCCGGTACTATTCGCCAGCTGGACCCCCGGCTTGTTGCTAAGCGGCCACTCCAATTCATCGGCTACGACTTGCTGCGCGATGATGAAGCCGAGGTCCCGACCAACGCCTTTGCCTATGAAGCTATGACCGATCTGGGTATCACGCGGAGTCCGGAGGCATCTGCGCAGACCGACATTGACGGCGTTATGCACTATGTAGAGACGTGGGAGGCCAAACGGCATGACCTGGCCTATATTACCGACGGCATTGTTATCAAAGTCAATAACCGTAAACAGTACCGTGAACTCGGCGTGGTAGGCAAGAATCCGCGTGCAGCGGTGGCCTACAAGTATCCGGCTGAGCAAGCGACGACGGTGGTCAAAGATATCGTCATCAGCATTGGCCGGACCGGTGCGGCGACGCCAGTCGCGGTGTTTGATCCGGTGGTTGTGGCGGGTAGTACAGTCCAGCATGCCAGCTTGCACAATGCCGATGAAATCGCGCGCAAAGATGTGCGCATTGGCGATACGGTCGTGATATTCAAAGCGGGCGATATTATTCCGCAAGTTGAATCTGTCATTCTTGAACTTCGACCTAAAAACGCTCGGAAGGTTGATTATCAGGCAGAACTCAAACGCCAATATCCAGAGCTGGAATTTGAGCGGCCCGGCAAGGACGTTGTCTACCGCGTCAAAGGACTGAGCGGGCCGATTATTCTCAAAAGAGCTGTCCAGCATTACGCCAGCAAGGGCGCACTGGATATTGATACATTGGGCGAAAAAAACGTTGAAGCCCTGGTGAATGCCGGCTTGGTGATGGACCTGGCTGATATTTACCTACTCAAAAAAGAAGACGTTATCAAGCTGGAGCGCTTCGCCGAACTATCAGCACAAAATCTCATTGAGGGCATTGCGGCGACCAAAACCCCGTCGCTTGAACGATTTATCTTTGGCCTGGGCATTCGGCATGTCGGCGCGCAAACGGCGATAGATCTTGCTGAGCGGTTTGGTTCCATGGAAAAACTCAAAAGTGCCACGCTGGATGAATTGCGGGCTGTCGAGGGTGTTGGTGAGATTGTCGCTGAGTCCACACTGGCATGGTTTGCTGATGAAGATAACCTTGCCCTGCTTCGAAAGTTCGAGAGTCTTGGCGTCATACCGCACTATACCTCGCGCGCCAAAGGCAAGCTGCACGGCAAAAGCTTTGTGGTGACCGGTACGCTCGAGTCAATGGGCCGGGATATGGCGGCCGAAAAAATTCGCGCTTTGGGCGGTACCTTCCAGACGAGTGTTGGCAAAGACACAGATTACTTGATTGTGGGTGCCAACGTCGGTGCCAGTAAACTCAAAAAAGCCAAAGAATTCGGCACGAAAGTCATTGATGAAAACGGCTTACTAAAAATCATCGGTAAATAAGTACAAGCACGATATACTTGTACGCAGAGTCTGCTTTTATAATGAAAAAATCAACAACGTTATTTTGTTTCTCGCCTGCCGTCATGCTGGCAACATTCGGGCTGGAGATAGCCCTCTTAGCTCTTGTGATTGCAAAGAAGGGCTTGAAAACTCAAAAACATCGCGTGGTGGCTGGCCTGTTGCTATTGCTGGCACTGTTCCAGATGGCGGAGTATTTTGTGTGCGGCGGTTTGAGCCTGGACGCACAAACATGGTCGCATATCGGCTTTGTGGTAATTACCCTGTTGCCGCCGATGGGCTTGTATCTGGTGTATCTCATACAGGTGCAGCGCAATGCGATCTGGCGAGGCATTTTGGCCCTGTCATGGGTGCACGCGCTTATCTGGGTATATATTTTTCAGTTTGCGCCGGGAATATTCCAGTCGCACCAGTGCGCCGGTAACTACGCCATCTTTCAAATGAGCAGTCCCTACGGCGGCCAGTACTTCACCTATTACTACGGTTGGCTCTTTTTGACCATCGCGCTGGCCTACTACGCCTCGCGTTTTAGTAGTGCAACACAGCGCCGAGCGCTGCACTGGCTGATACTTGGCTATGCAGCGTTCTTGATTCCAACAGGGCTCACGAACCTCGTTAAAGCGGAGACAATCGCCGCTATCCCAAGTGTTATGTGCGGTTTTGCGGTGCTCTTCGCACTTATTTTAGTGTTTGGCGTGCTTGAGATTCGGATTAGTCTGCCGGGCCTTGACAAGAAATCTTAAAGTTGTTATGTTTAAGTTAGTTCAGGCGCATGGTTCATGCGATTGAAACAAAAACGAAAAACAAAAAGCGCCCCTGAACCTTGGTGGGCGCGCCTGAAAATAAAAATACCCGATAACTCGGGTGTTTTTAGTGGTGGAGCATATCGGATTCGAACCGATGACCTCTTCCATGCCATGGAAGCGCGCTAGCCAACTGCGCCAATGCCCCGAGAACAGTCACGTATTGTACAAGAAAACAACAGATTCTACCAGATGAACTGTTACAATAGGGGGGTATGAATCCAGTTAGAACCACTATGTTTAGTTTCAAGTCTGATGATATACCGAATTTAATATGTGCCGGAGTACTTTAGTGGAGGCTCTAACGGGATGAAAAAACGTCGCGCTGTTTCTCAGGATACAAAACTGGCGGTTGTCTGCGCATTGCTTGGCGTACTTATTCTGCTGACAGGTGTGTGGCTGTGGTATCGGTTTGTTTTTGCAAACCCCGAACGAACCTTTTGGAGCATGATAGACAACAACTTGCGTACCTACGGCACAACGCGCTATATCAATCAGTCTGATGAGGCGGGTGCAACAACCCAGTACCTGCAGCTGGAGCTCGGTGCAGAAAATATTGCGCAGAGTCTCACGACGATTGAGCGCAACAGTGCTGAAGGTGCAACGCGGATTGTGACCGAATCTATTGGTACCAGCGATGCCAACTTTGCGCGCTACACCGACATAACCACGCCGCAAGGGGTAAATTTTGATGCAGTTTTGAACAAATGGGGCAAAGAAACAACCGACGCGGCCAGCGAATCGCAGAGTATTTTGTCGGAAGCGGTTTTTGGCGCCGTGCCACTTGCGCGGCTTAGTCCGGCTCAACGCAACGAAATCACACAGTTTATCAAAGAAAAACATGTCTATAAAACCGACTTTGCGACCGCGCAGCGAACAACGGTTGACGGCAAAGCAGCCTATGCCTACAAGGTAGAAATCGATACCGTCAGCTATATTGAGATGCTCAAAATGATTGACCGCATGATGGGTCTGAACCAACTCGAGCTTATCAATCCGGCCAGTTACGCGGGTAGTCCGGTCATACCGATGGAGCTCAGCGTTGGTATTGATTCTCGGCAGCTCCTGAGAACCCGCTATGATGCCATTGAGCGCGAAGAACGCTTTAGCGGCTACGGCGTGCAGCCGAGACTGCAAGCTCCAGAGGGTGCAATGGCCCGACCCGAACTTGAGGCTATGCTACAACAAGCAATGAAGGAGAACTAACCGAGCTCGTACTGCGAAACTTTATACTGATACTATGAAAAAACAAGCAAAAAAATATATCGTTGCAATTCTGGGCTGGCAAGTTCGTCGGCTGCGCAAGAAGAACAATATAACAATCGTCGCGATCGTTGGCAGTATCGGTAAGACCAGTACAAAGTTTGCAGTTGCTCACGTACTGAAACAAGCTAAGACAGTACGGTTTCAGGCAGGGAACTATAATGATATCGTCAGTGTGCCGTTGGTTTTTTTTGGTCATGAAATGCCTAGTCTGTTCAACCCGTTCGGGTGGTTGCGGATTTTTGTGCGCAACGAAAAACAACTGCGCAAACCATACCCGTACGATGTTGTTGTGGTTGAGCTTGGCACCGATGGGCCTGGTCAGCTCGCTCAATTTGCTCGCTATCTGCACTGTAACGTAACTGTTGTGACGGCAATTGCACCGGAGCACATGGAATTCTTCGGTACACTTGACGCAGTTGCAAAAGAAGAATTAAGCGTGAAGGACTTTTCAGACGAGCTCATTATTAACCGAGACCTATGCGCACAGCAATATCTGAAGAATATTAAAAAAACCGCCGTTACAACCTACGGCACCGCCAGCGCAGATATTATGATTGGCCAGCTCAAGTTGCGTCGCAATACGTCAAAATATAGCCTTGATACTGATGGATATCAGCACCAGTTTGTCCAGGATGCATACGGTATAGCTGAAGTATACTCGGCGGTCGCCGGTGTTGTTGTTGGTAAAAAACTCGGCCTTACCAATCAACAATTGCGTCAGGCTGTCAGTAGTTTGCGTCCTGTTAGTGGGCGCATGCAACGGCTTGCCGGCAAAAAAGATAGCTTGATTTTGGACGACACATACAATGCAAGTCCGGACGCCATGAAGGCGGCACTTGATATTCTCTACAGTATTAAAGCACCGCAAAAAATTGCTATTTTGGGCAATATGAACGAAATGGGCGAGCATGCTAAAGCTGCACACATTGCAGTTGGTGAGTACTGCGAGCCCGAACAACTCGATCTCGTTGTAACGATCGGCCCCGACGCCAACCAGTACTTGGCGCCAGCCGCAAAAAATCGAGGCTGCGTTGTTCATACCTTTGATAATCCGCATGCAGCGGCACATTTTATTGAGAAGAACCTTGAGAAGAAGGCCGCCATACTTGCAAAAGGTTCTCAGAACGGAGTCTTTGCCGAAGAAGCAGTCAAACAGCTGCTGGCTAATCCCGCAGATTCCGCTAAACTTGTCCGTCAAGGCAAACATTGGCTAAAGAAGAAACGAAAGAGCTTTTCACATGCCTAAAATACGAGTCGGCGTAATCTACGGCGGTCCAAGCAATGAGCATGATGTTTCTGTTGCTTCTGGCAAAGCCATTCTCGAACATATTGACAGCAAAAAATATGAAGTCGTAGAAATTTTTATTGACCGTGAAGGTATGTGGTCGATTGCAGACGATAGACCTATAGCGACTGATGCTGCGATACATCATCTCAGATCAGTGATTAACATCGCGTTACTCGGACTACATGGTACATTCGGAGAAGATGGGCACCTACAGGCTCTGCTTGATGAAGCAAAGATATCCTATACAGGTTCAGGTTTCGCGTCCAGTAAGACTGCTTTTGATAAGGCAGCCGCACAGGAATTGTATGAGCAAAACGGATTGCGTGTTCCAAAATGGCAAGTTATTGCCGCACCAGAGGAGGCTGTCACTATCGAAACCCCGCTTGTCGTAAAACCTGTAGCCGAGGGTTCAAGTGTCGGCGTCAGTATTGTCAAAAAAGATGACGAGCTGCAAAAAGCACTTGAACGAGTCTTTGCACGTACTGAACGCGCAATGATACAGGAGTATATTGATGGCGTCGAAGTGTCGTGCGGTGTACTTGAACGCCCAGAACCAGCGGCTTTGACGCCAACGGAACTGCGACCGGTAACCGACGATTTTTTTAGCTACAAAGCCAAGTATGAAGTTGGTGGCAGTAAGGAATTGACCCCACCAGAACTAGGTAAAAAGATGATCCAAAAAATCAAAGATATGGCGATTTTGGCCCATAAGGTCTTGGGCTGTCGTGGCTATTCAAGAACAGATATGTTTGTCCAGGGTGATGAGATTTATGTCATTGAAACAAACACATTGCCTGGCTTCACGCCGACGAGCATCTTGCCGCAGCAAGCAGCACACGATCATATCAGCTATACTGAACTATTGGATATACTCATTCAACAAGCGAGGCACGACTAAATGGCATTTAATTATCAACATTCTCAGGTGTATTTTCGAGAGAAATTTATCCCGTTTGCAGAAGCAAACGTGAGCGTTGCCAGTTCGCCGGTACTTTACGGCTTGAGTATTTATACCGTCTTTAATGTGTTGTGGAATAAGCAAAATCACAAGTTGCACGTTTTTCGATTGCGTGACCATTATGATCGGCTGGTGCGTTCAGCACAGATCATGGGCTTTGATTCCTTTACCCAGAAATGGCCGTATGAAAAATTCGAACAAACGATGATTGAGCTATTACGACGAAACAAGGTACAAGAAGACGTCTTAGTACGCGCTACGGTCTTTATTGATGAACTGATTGCTGGCACCAAGATTCACGGGCTGAAGAATTCGTTTTGTGCCTATGTCTATCCAACGGGTGAAATTCTACCGCGAAGTGGTGCGCACGTGTGCGTATCGAGTTGGCAGCGTACGCCCGATAACGCGATTCCATCGCGTGCCAAGGTAAATGGCAGCTACGTCAACGCTAGTCTCATGAAGAACGAAGCCTTGCTGAATGGCTATGATGACGCGATTGCGATTGATCGGCATGGTCATGTAGCCGAGGGTACGGTTGCCAACTTTTTTATGGTTCGCGACGGCGTGCTCATCACCCCGGATGCCGCTACGGACATTCTAGAAGGCATTACTCGAAGCACTATATTTGCACTCGCAAGACAGCTTGATATACCGCTTGACGTACGCTCGATTGACCGCAGCGAACTTTACATGGCAGATGAGGCGTTTTTCTGTGGCAGTTCGGCCAACGTAACGCCAATACTATCGGTAGATAAGCGGTCGATCGGCAACGGTACAGCTGGACCAATTACCAAGCAAATCACAGTACTGTATGACCGTGTTCGTCAGGGCGACGAACCGCAGTTCGCGAACTGGTTGACAAAAGTATAGAATAACCTCTGTTATTCTGGTATAGTTACTCTGAACATGGATCCCGTTAGAAATTCATCGGGGTGCATTGAACAGTATTAACCAAACGATGAGTTTATCTAATAAGGATTTCAAGCGGGATGAAGCGATACGACCCAAAAACCATTGAGCCCAAGTGGCAAAAAAAGTGGGAAGCAGACAAGACGTACGTCGTAGACTTTGACTCAAAAAAGCCAAAGTATGTTGGCTTCGGTATGTTCAATTACCCATCAGGCGCCGGCATTCACGTTGGCCATGTTCGCAACTTCACCATACCTGACGTTATTACTCGTGTGAAGCGCCAGCAAGGCTTTGAAAGCTATCAGCCAGTTGGCTGGGACAGCTTTGGCTTGCCAGCCGAAAACTTTGCCATCAAGACTGGTGTGAGCCCGCAAGAATCAACTAAAACAGCGATTGCCAAATACCATGACCAATACCGAGCTATGGGCTGGGCAGTTGACTGGACCAAGGAAATCAACACTACAGACCCTGAATACTACAAATGGACGCAGTGGTGCTTCACGAAGTTGTTTGAGCATAAACTGGCATACCAACAAGAAAGTGCCCAGTGGTGGTGCGACCAGTGTAAGACGGTGTTGGCTGACGAACAGGTGATAAACGGTAAATGCTGGCGTCACGATGGCGCGGATGACCCGCTGGTGATGAAGAAGAATCTCAAACAGTGGTTTTTCAAGATTACTGAGTTTGCTGATGAAATGCTGGAAGCGACTGATGATCTGAACTGGACACAGTCAGTCAAAGCATCGCAGAAGTCCTGGATCGGCCGAAGTGTGGGTGCTGAGATTGACTTTAAGGTTGATGGAAGCAAGGACGTCATCAAAGTATTCACGACTCGCCCCGATACCTTGTTCGGTGCGACATTCATGGTGCTCGCGCCAGAGCATCCGCTCGTCGATAAAATTGTAACGAGTGAGCAAAAAAAGGCAGTCGAGGACTACAAACAGGCGACACTCTTGAAGTCGGAAGTTCAGCGCCAACAAGATGCTGACAAAGAAAAAACCGGCGTTTTCACTGGTGCATACGCTATAAACCCAGCAAATGATGAGAAAATCCCTGTCTGGATTGCTGACTACGTGCTGATGGGCTACGGCACTGGCGCCATTATGGCCGTCCCGGCTCACGACGAACGCGACTATGCCTTTGCGCAGAAATTTGATTTGAAAATCCAAGAAGTAGTGCAGCAACGGTTCGTGTTAGGCGGGAAAAATGCACCGCGAAAGGACGCCGAAACTGTAGAAAGACCTATTGCTGACATCATAATCAAAAACAAAAGTGACGAGTATCTGCTGATTGTTGAGGAGGACAATATACACTTTGCTGGCGGCGGGATTGAGGCAGATGACAAGAATGCCGCCGAAGCCGCAAAGCGCGAAACTGCCGAAGAAACTGGCTATGTTGACATCGAAGCAATCGCCCCGTTATTTAATTGCGTCAGCGAAGGTTACCGGATTCCCAAAAAACGCAATGCTATTTGTAGCTGTCAGTTTTTCGAAATTACACTTGCGTCTGACAAGCAAGTTAAAAACGAGTCAGACGAAGGGGCACACCAACTGCGTTGGGCGAAAAAAGATGATGTCGAACAACTTATAACCTGGGAGCATCACGCGGAAATGTGGCGGCGCCACCAGAATAACGAGGCTTGCTACGGAGGCGAAGGTATAATTGTTAATTCAGGAAGCTATGACGGTCTATCTTCAAGCGAGGCTCGGGAAAAAATCGTGGCAGATCTAGCCAAAAAAGGCCTTGCCCAAGAAAAAGTAAACTATAAGATGCGCGACTGGCTGATTAGTCGCCAGCGATATTGGGGCGCGCCAATTCCGATTATTCATTGTGCCAAATGCGGTCCTGTTGCCGTGCCAGAAAAAGACTTACCAGTGGTATTACCAGAGATAAAAGAGTACCGACCAACCGGTGGCAACGCCTCTGTGCTCGCTGGCGTCGAGTCTTGGATAAACACAAAGTGCCCTGAGTGTGGTGGTTCGGGCAAGCGCGAAACCGACACTATGGACGGGTACGTGTGCTCGAGCTGGTATTTCCTTCGCTACCTCGATCCATCCAACAACAAACAGGCTTGGAGTCCAGAGCAGGCGAGCACGTGGATGCCGATCGATTTTTATAACGGCGGTGACCACGCCACTGCGCATTTGTTGTATGCACGGTTCTTTACGCACTTTTTTCATAAATTGGGGTTAGTTGACTCAAGCGAACCATTCAAAAAGATGGTGTTTAATGGCAAGATTAAGGCCGGTGATGGCTCCGCATTCTCCAAAAGCAAGGGCAACGGCATTGATCCGCTTGAAGTCATCGAGCAGGGCTATGGTGCCGATGCCATTCGCTTGTACGAAATGTTTGCGGCGCCAGTTGAGTTTGACGTGCTATGGGACGAACAGGGCATACCCGGCAGCTACCGTTTCTTGAGCCGTGTTTGGCACATAACCCAGGAATACCTGGGGACAGACAACAGTAAACAGTCGACAGTCGACAGTCAGGCTGAACAAGAGCTACTCAAGACGGCGCACAAAACCATCAAAAAAGTCACCGAAGATGTCGAAGGCGACAGATTTAACACCGCTATCGCTGCGATGATGGAGAACGTAAATACTCTGTATAAACTCAAAGAATCACACGGCATGCAGCAAAGCGATGTCTGGAGATTTGCGATCGAGAGCTTACTACAACTAGTGGCGCCGTTTGCTCCGCATATAGCCGAAGAGCTATGGAGTGATCTTGGTCATAGCGACAGCATTCACGTTGACCACTGGCCGAAGTGGAATGAACAGTATTTGGTGAGCGATATGATGACAATAGTGGTGCAGGTGAATGGTAAAGTGCGCGCAAATCTGGAATTGCCTGCTGATAGTGACGAACAGACAATAACTGAAGCGGCCCAAGCCGATGACAAAGTCCGTACTCACATCGGTGGCAAAAACATCAAAAAATCAATTTACGTGCCACAAAAACTCGTCAACTTCGTTATTTAACGTGCCTTTCGCACCAGCCAGCACGCTGTTTTATTATTGGCTGACGCTAACAACTTCGACCGAGCCGGGTATGTAGATGGTGTCATCAACCCAGATTTGACCGTCGTGACCCTGCTCTTGAATTGCAGTGAGAACGGTTTGTTCGGCTTCGTCGTAGCAGGGGCTGTCCATGTCGATACCGTCAATGGCGTAGGTGAGGTTCTGAATGCCTTGGCCAGGTTTGACAAGATATGGTTCTTCGTCCGAAAACTCGCACGATACAACTGGTTCTGGGTTCTTGACTGGCTGTGTCTCGTCTTCGGAGCCCGTGACCCAGGAGTATACACCAGCGCTGGCAACAGCAATAACGGCCATACAAACTACAGCAGTCCGGCCAATTGTTTGTTCGTCTGCTTCAGTCCGCGACTCAATAGCTTCCCGGTAGTGAGGATCATCTACCAATGTCTTTTCAAGGAGTGTGTACATACGGCCCACCCCACCAAAAAATCTTGTAGGCAAATTTGGTGTGGGCGCCGAAGGCTGAGTTTCTTTGCGAGGAGGGCGTGAATTTGGAAATGGGATCACATTATGTTCGGTATGGGGTCGGCCCGAAGTGTGTTGCTGCTGTTTAGAACCATGCTTATACATAATCTCTATTATAGCAAAACAAGAGTGGTTTGTCAAGTTTATTCGCTTGAATCGGCTTAACAGTTGCGGTATAATTGCCGTAACACCTATCAGTAATAGTAATAAGGAGCTGTATTTTTCATGGGTAAACCAAAGAAACGAACTACCCCAAGACGAACCGGCAGTCGCCGCAGCCATCTGGTGGTAAAGCTTGCTCGGAGCGTGAATGCTAAGTCGCCGGTCAAAGCGTTCACCACGCGCAAAGAATCTGGCAAGAAACTCGCCAAGTAGTTGAAACATTCGGTATACTAGAAGTAGCCGAAAGGACATTTAACAATCATGAGAAAGAGCCCGCCACAATGAGTGCTAACCGTCATCTCGGTCGAATCGTTGCACTGCAAACTCTGTACGAAGAAGAGTTTCGTTTAAAATGCGGCGACAAGAAATTCAAGCTGGACGAAGTGCTAGCGCGCAATATTCGCCGCTATGGCGAGACGCTCGATGACACAGCATTTATCGAGGCACTGGTTACGGGTGTTATCAAGCAACGCAGTAAGCTCGACGAGGTGCTGCAACCGCTGGCACCAGAGTGGCCGCTGGAGCAAATCGCCCGCATGGACCGCCTGGTACTACGGATAGGTGCCTACGAGCTGCTCTACGAAAAAGACAGTGTGCCAAGCAAAGTGGTCATCAACGAGGCGGTTGAACTTGCCAAAGCATTTGGCGGCGATAACTCATCGAAGTTCATTAACGGCGTGCTCGGGTCGTTGCTCCGGCAACAAGAAGGGAAACAGGCTGAAAAAGAGCCCAAAGGAAAGGCAAAGAAGTAAATAATGAATCCCGTAGGAATTCATATGAAGGACAAGGACAATGAACAGATTATATACCCCACATTTAACACCAACAGGAGAATTCTAACGGGATGAAGAGACCGAAACCAGTACAAGGTTTTCGAAAGTTCGTCCAACGGCGTAAGCCGGCGATCAAAGAAGTGCTGCGCGAGCCGACGGCTGGTGGCGTGGTCTATCGACAGAATCCCAAGAATAAGCAGGTAGAAATTCTGCTGATTCAGGACGCCAAAGACCGCTGGACAATCCCCAAAGGCCATATCGAGGAAGGCGAGACCGCCAAAGAAACCGCCGCCCGGGAAATAAAAGAAGAAACCGGCCTGAAAGATTTGCTTGTCAAAGATTGGCTGGGCAAGATTAATTTTCAGTATCGCCGCCAACAGAGCCTGGTGCTGATGACAACCGAGATTTTTCTGACCAAAGCGCTGGGCGATACCAATGCTATCCGTCCGGAGGACTGGATGAACGGTATCCAGTGGTTCTCGACCAACGACGCACTGGAAAAAATCGAGTACGATGATATCGGCAAAATAATTTTGCTGGCGCTGAAAAAAATAAGACAGGAACCCGCCTAGATTTCGTATGGACACCGCACAATATAAGCAATTTGCCAAAGATAAACTTGGCACAACTTTTAATAACCTCGAGCTGCTGATAACGGCGTTTACTCATCGCTCATATCTAAACGAGCACAAAAAGAGCGCTCGCGAGCACAACGAGCGGTTGGAGTTTTTAGGCGACGCCGTCCTGGAGCTGGTTGTCACGGAGTTCTTGTACGCCAATTATCCGGACCCAGAAGGTACCTTGACTAACTGGCGCAGTGCACTGGTGCGCACCGAAAGTATCGGTGAAGCCGCCAAGAAGTATGATTTCGAGACATTGTTGCGCCTGAGTCGCGGTGAAAAACGCGGCACCGACCGTGCTCGGGCACAGATCTTGGCCAATACATACGAAGCAGTTATCGGCGCGCTATACCTTGATCAAGGATACGAAGCGGCGAAAAATTTTATCACCAACAGTTTGCTCTGCACGTTTGATGACATCCTCAAGACCGGCTCGTGGATTGACGCCAAATCACAGTTGCAAGAAGTAGCCCAGGCCCAAGACGGAGCTACGCCAGCGTACAAGGTGTTGCAGGAGGACGGGCCAGACCACGATAAGGAGTTCATCATCGGGGTATTTGTAGCCGGAAAACTGCGAGGACAAGGCAGTGGGCCAAGCAAGCAAGCTGGTCAGCAAAAAGCGGCCGAAGCCGCCCTCAAAACCTACCAAGATTAATTTTTGCTCCTGAGCACTATTTTATCTTCTCATTTCCACCCCTTGCTTTCGCTGGGGGGGGGGTGCTACCATAAGCGTATACGCTATAAACATAAAAAGGATTAAACAATATGTCTACAAAAAAGAAACAACGTAAACTTGGTTCATTCTTCAACAAACTCAACCCCAACTCCCCCGCCAAGAAACTCCTGGCATTCGTACTGGTATTCGCGGTCTTGGGCGGCGGATACTACGCCTACCGAAGTTTTGCAAATACGAATATGGTTATTGTTAATGCCTCTCAAATGACTGGGGGGACGCCAATATATACTACTGTCAACAATAAGCAAGTAATGGTGGAGCGGAGGTTGACGTCGGGAGTAAGCTTTAGTATTAACCTGAGTAGTAATAGTAAATATAAAGTTTGTGTAAATGCACGCGACATACATGGGGAGACTGATGTTGCACGGTATAGTCACGGCACGAGCGGAACTGGCGCCTTAACTAACTTTAAACTCAAAAGTGGTTGGGTAGCTCCCTGGGGCAATAGTCAATTTAGTGGAGGTTCTTTGGGCGTAGGACTCTCAGGAAAAGATGGTGCTACCAATAAGACGATAGCTATTCGGCAAGTAGCATATATAAAAAACGGTGGTGCGTGTCCGCAATAAGCACTGAGGAGGTAAACATATAATCATGACAACGCCTTCTTGTTTTGAATCTTGCGGAAATTGCGTTAATCCAGAGGGATTAAAAAGGGCTAATGAGGATGTCAGTATCCTTATCGATGGTCTAGGAAAAATTATGGAAACTTTCGATGGAATGGCAGATAGTGTAGAAAAGTTAAGAACAGAACATGCAGAAGAAGCGTCACTTGTTCCACTACACGAACTTGCTAGGCGTGACCAGATGCTAGAATTAGCAGAACAGTCAACCGGGGACGTTGCGTCAATAGCCTTTATACTCGACTCAACCTACAACGACCTAGTCACTCAAGTAAATGGAATTGACTGCTCGTCCGCTTATGAGCCAGAATGTCCGCGCTTGCTTCGTATTGGTCAGGGATATGGAGATTTGAGCCAGATTCTACTCGGCGATGCAAGCAGGATAGCTGAGTATCGAGCACAGTCTGAAAAGTTTAAAAACCCAGAGTAGAGATAAACTCATGCTGGCTGGGTTGACAACAGAGGCGGTTATCTGTAAAATACTACGGAACTTCAATAGTAAAGTAAGCAGAAAGAGTTTTACCAGTACATGTTAGCTATTCGTTTGCAGAGAACCGGCCGAAAAGGCCATGCCCAATACCGCATGATCGTGCAGGATTCACATCGCGCCCCATCGAGCGGCAAGGTTGTGACGTTCCTGGGCAGTTATAACCCGCACACTAAGGTTGCGACCATCGACAAAGAGAAAGCCCAGAGATTTCTTGATAATGGCGCCCAGCCGTCAGATCGTGTTGCTGGACTTTTGAAAAAAGAAGGCGTCACATTGCCAAAATGGGTCACGGTGAGTGCTCCTGGCAAGCGTGCTATTCGTAACCCTGAAAAGCTCCGCAGAAATCAGCCGGAAGCAAGCGACTCGTCCGCCGAAGCCTCGGCGAAGGAGGAAGCGCAGCCCCGTAGTGATTCAGAAGAATCTACTACTGGGGAACCAGCTGAAGCGAAGTCTAGCACCGACGAAGCATCTGGTGCTGCGGAGCCAAAAGCGGAAGAACCTGCAACCGAAGCCGAGGAAACTCCAGCCGAAACCACTACGACTGAAGAAGCTACCGAAGCTGCACCAGAACCTGCCGCCGAACCACAAGCAGAATAATCTCTGCTATACTGTTCTTATTAACAACACGGTAATTCCTGCAAGGAGGATTTCATGAGCGCTACTATCGACCAGCAATTTATTGAATATGTTGTCAAGACCATTGTCGGTAATCCCGATGCCGTTTCCATCAAACGAACCATTGACGAAAAAGGTGTCTTGCTTGAACTAACTGTTGACCCCGAAGATCTGGGTCGTGTTATTGGTAAGCGAGGCTCTGGCGCCCAAGCGCTTCGCACGCTGCTACGAGCTCTTGGTACCAAAAATGATGCACGTTATAACCTGAAGATTGTTGATGTTGGCGAAGGCCGCGAACGTTCAGAGCGACCGGAACGCGAAGAAAAGCGAGAAGAATCTGACAAAAAGCCAGATAAGCAGTCTACTGAAGAAAGCTCAGAGCTGGAAGCAAGCGACTCGTCCGCCGAAGCCTCGGCGAAGGAGGAAGCGCAGCCCCGTAGTGATTCAGAAGAATCTACTGCTGGGGAGCCAGATGCGGTCAGCTCGTTCGATAAAACTCGGCGAGAGTTGGCGGACCTCGACGACCTTGACATCTAGAGTCAAGGTCACGCGACAAAAATACCCGGTTTTCCCGGGTATTTTGAATTAAGCCATATTTGACGAGCGCTTCAATCTACTCTACGACTTCGACTCGTGTAACGCGATCAATATCGTTGACAATAATTTGTGCTTGGTCTTCTTCAGGGCTTACATTGAGCGAAAGAAAAGGGTCTTCGCCAGAGTTTAGGAAGCTATCACCTCCGTAGTAGTCGGCTTCAATCTCAATTCGTGACTGCCCTTCGGTGTTGTCAATAACTTCGGTATGGCCATCATTGAGTAACTGCATTGACGATGGCTGCTCGCCGTCACAAGACACGAAAATATTAGCAGTGCTGCCGTAGTTAGTGGTCGGATTCTCGGTTTTTTCGATATTGACCGCTGTGTCTTCAGGGCATGTGACGCCGACAACCATTGGCTCTGTGCTCTCTGTGCTAGCACAAGCAGTTAGTGCAGCGGTTGATAGACCAAGCGCGACAATTGCATTGATTGCCTTTTTTGGTGTTAAGATTTCTGACATTGAAACTCCTTCCCACCGCCTAATATTACGATAGCTAAATTAGCAGCAATTGTAATATTTGTCAAATTTCTATAGACTAAGTATTGTGAAGATTTATACGATAAGTTTATTTCCGGAGATGTTTGATGGCGTGTTGAATGCCAGTATGCTGCACAAGGCGCAGGAAATCGGTGCCGTGGAATTTGTGCACATCAATCTGCGTGATTTTGGCTTGGGTCCGCGCAAACAAGTCGACGACACCCCGTATGGCGGCGGCGATGGTATGGTGCTACGTCCCGAGCCAGTAGTAACAGCCATTGAGCACGCCAAAAAACTATCGCCAGATGCAGTCGTGATTTTGCCGACGCCACGCGGCGAAATATACAAACAGTCTCATGCCAAAAAACTAGCAGCAGACGCGCATGATTTGATTTTTGTCTGTTCGCGGTACGAGGGCTACGACGAACGCATCACTGACTATGTTGATAGACAGTTTTGCGTCGGCAACTACGTTTTAACCGGCGGCGAACTGCCAGCCATGACCATAATCGATAGCGTCGTGCGACTACTGCCGGGCGTACTGGGCGGTGAAACGTCGGCTGAAAAAGAATCATTCCAAGACGACGACAAAACTATCGAGCATGCACAGTACACCCGACCCGAAGACTTTCGCGGCCAAAAGGTCCCGGCTGTACTGCTGAGCGGCCACCACGCCGATATCGATGCCTGGCGTAGTAAACATTGATTTTTCAACCTAAAATGATATAATAAACTTACTATGATGAGTGCCAATTCAGAAACATTCACAGAAATTACGCAAACAGAAGTAAGCACAATACAAGAAGCTATGGCTAGTGCTTATGGCGCTCCACGGCTGCTTTGGGAGGTGGACTTGCCAAATATGCCAACCCTTGTTGTCGGCGATGAAGATGCGCAACAAACACTGGAACGCGTAACAGATCGACAGTACTCTATTGTTAGGGCCAATGATCACTACAGCATGAGCCTGGCTGATCTTGACGAACTCGAACAGGATGTAAGTTATATGCTGCCACCAGAAACAGAATATGCCGGGGTATCACGAAAATTATTTATTGGACTAGGAGTCGCCTCAACGGTTATTCGTGAGGTTTCTGCAGCAGTCAAAGTATCTGAGTCAAAGCGCGAAGAGCACTTCAATTTTATGAAAGAATTCTATGGTTCGCACTTGGGTATCGAGGAAGGCTTGCTTGCGGTATTCTCAGACGTCGAAACAATGGCTCGTAGCTTTGCAATGGCAGAACGCTTAACTGACGAAAGAGCAATGACCATAAACGGATTGCGCTTAAGGATTGGCATGCTGCTTGATGCACCAGGAATGGAAGGTTTTGTCGGAGTTAGTCGATACACTATGGCCGAATATGCACGTGTAGCCATACAAAAACGGTATGAGCGCGAAGCGGCTACCTTATACCGATATTGCTGTGTTTGGACTTGGGCAAACCGCAGATGCAGGTGACAAAATGTTCTTTGATACATTATCAGATTTTGTTGTTGCAGCTGCCTGTCCGGTTGATCCAAGTCAACAGCAGCGTTTGCTCTCATTGAACTGGTCTCAAGGCGATAGTTAGACTGACTTAATAACGCCGCAGGCGAGGCGGGGGCCGCCACTGATACCTGAACCGCTTTCACCTGGTTTGTAGGGGTCGGTGTTGGCGTGTACCATCAGTGATGTGCCGTCAGGTTGGTTGAGCACCGAGACTGGTCCATCAGAAAGGGTAATGCGGGTCGTGATAGCTTCAAGATGGCCTTTACCATTCTCGTCAATCATGATGTTTGGTAAGTCGCCCGCATGATAGCCGTGATTAGCATCGGGGTCGGTATTGCCGCTGGGGCCGGGGTCGAAGTGGCCGCCAGCGCATTTGAAATCATCGCAGTCGCATGAAGCTTTTTCGTGAATATGCACCGCATGCTTACCAGGCGTCAGTACTTTTGGGTCGCCTTCAATATCAAGGACCAGTCGAACGTAGCGGAAGCCATCGACAGTAATCTCGGTAAACTCGGCTTTGCCGGAAATCTGGTTTTTGCGGCCGGTCATTTCAGCTACGGCTTTTGCGGTTACGTTGCTGTTATCTGCGATAAGGTTTACGTTCATGATGTTCCTTTCCTCTTCTTAGTATAGCCTAGCATGTTTGACACAAGTTTGTGCAAGTCAATGGCGATCAGAATCGTGATAATTGGCACAATCGCAGCAATCAAGAAGTCTCTTTGTTCAAGCGTGACAATGTCAAAGACGTCGCGAAGCGGCCCATAGAGCGCCAGTGCCTGGAAAGCGATAGATAACAAAATACCAGCGAATAATTTGTAGTTTGGCCGTTTGAATATGGCAGTCCAGCTGCTGCGCTCAAAATTGGCGTTCAAAGCATTCGCCCACTGCACGACGACGAGTGAGATAAAGGCTGCTGTTTGGGCGTAGGCGTAGCCTTTTGGCAGCAACAAGTAAAAAATAGTCAGTGTTGTGATGGCCATGACGAGCGCAGCAAAGATCGTCCGGCTCATCAGTACGCGCGACAGCAGTGGTGCTTTGGGGTTGTAGGGCGGTTGTTTCATCTGGTGTTTTTCCGGGTCGCTTAAACCCAGCGGCAAGACAGTAAAGCTATCGGTCACGATGTTAATCCATAGCACTTGTACGGCAGTAACGGGCAAGGGCAGTCCCATGAGCAGGGCGCCGATCATCGTCATGGCCTCGCCCATGCTGGTTGAGATGAGGTAGTACAACATCTTACGGATGTTGGCGATGACAGCGCGTCCCAGCCGAATAGCATCAATAATAGTCCCAAAGTTATTATCAAGCAGCACAATATCACTGGCATCTTTAGCGGCGTCTGTGCCGCTGCCCATCGCCAGGCCGGCATCAGCTTCGACCAGTGCCGGTATGTCATTGACACCGTCACCGGTCATAGCGGTAATCTCGCTTCGCTTGACGCTGCGCAAAAAGTTAAATTTGTGTTTGGGCAACACTCGGCCAAAGACATGGACACGCTCAAGAATGGTCCGCATGATGGTAGCGTTTGGTGGCTTCTCAAGCAGCTTGCTACTGGCCACCTCATTGCTGCTGGTGACGAGGCCGGCTTGGCGGGCGATTTCCTCGGCGGTGTTGGTGTGGTCTCCGGTGAGCATGACGACCTTAATACCAGCTATTTTTGCTTCAGCAATGGACCGTTTAATGTTACTACGGAGTGGATCAGCCAGCGCAACAAAGCCATCAAATGTGGCCTGTTTGATGAGGGATGCATCGAGCCTGTCGGCTGCCTTGCTGCTGGTACTGTGGGCAAAGGCAATGATACGGTAACCTTTCTTGGTGTATGTGTCGAGAATCTCCTGGGCCCGGTACCGCTGCCCGGGCTTGAGGTTTTTGAGAAACGTTTCCGGTGCGCCTTTCAGATATAGCTGGTACCGTGTACCATCACGGAGTACAGCACCGCTGGCGCGGAGTTGTTGGTCAAACGGGAAGTCGGCAATATGCTTGCCGGTGGTTCGTTTAAATTTTGTGCCGAGCACTGCGTCGAGTGGATCCATGATAACGCCATTTTGCATCGTAATACTGCCCCCGGCCGTTTTCGCTAAGTGGCCGCTGGCATCAAACAGGTCAACAACTTGCAGTTGGTTCTTGGTCAGAGTGCCAGTCTTGTCGGTGGCGATTAATGTCACCGCGCCCATCGTTTCAATAGCTGATAATTGTTTCACCAGCGCCTTGTGTCGTGCCATTTTTTTGGCACTCAGCAACAGTACAACAGTCAAAGTGACAGGTAAGCCTTCCGGCACCACCGACACGGTCATGGACAGGGTAAAGCGCAGGGCTTCGCTTGTGCTGATGCCACGCAGCAGTGCCAGTGCAAACACGCTCGCGGCTACGACGCCGACTGCCCGGATGATGTACTTTGTAATATCGTCAATCTTGCGCTCAATCGGCGTCTTGCCGGTATCACCTTTGTCGGCAAGCTGACTAATAGCGCCGAGTTGGGTATCGTTACCGGTTCCACAGACGATAAATCGACCGCTGCCGGTATGCACAAATGTGCCCTTAAAGACCATGTTTTTTTGATCATACAGTTCTGTCTTTTCGGGCAACGGTTCGGCCAGTTTGTGGATTGGCAGCGATTCGCCGGTCAACATTGATTCGTTGACCTGAAGATTGCTGACTTCCAAAAGTCGCCCATCAGCCGGTATTTTGGTGCCTTCAAACACCAGTACGATGTCGCCTGGCACCAATTCGTATGCGGGAATGGTGACGTCCTGACCGTTTCGAAGCACCGTTACTTCGCCGTCTTCGTGAGCCTTGAGATCACGAAGCACTCGATTGACCGAAATTTGCTGAAAGTAAAATATCAGCGCGTTCATCACCAGCACGACGCCGATGATAAAGGCATCGAGCCGTTCATGCATGAACAGGCTAATGACCATGGCAATAATAAGTACGACAACAAATAAGCTCGTAAACGGCTCGATAATTCGCTTGAGCACCGAGGTTTTTTTGCCGCTCAACATGTTGGGGCCGTAGTGTTGCAAGCGACGAGTTGCCTCATGAGCTGACAATCCATGCTCGCTGGACTGAAAAGCATGCAGCAATTGTGGATTGTGGAGGGTATGCCAGTTTTTACTGTTTGTTTTTACCATAACCTATATCATTTAGTATAACAGAGGTTTTGGCTGGGCAAAGTGGTTATCGCCGAACGGCTTGTTTTAAGATGACATCTTCGACGATATGGGCGAAGGGCATGATGTATGCTTTGTTGACAAAGGTAAAGCTGTAGTTTTTGTGCCGTGCGAATAGCTCGACTTTGCCCCAAAAGATACCGATATTATATTCCAATGAAGCAACCATGTTGTAGAGAATATCGTCAATGACCAAATTAGTCGGCGTTTTTAAAACAAAAATAACACGTTTGTTTGTCATTACCAGCAAAGCATACAGACCGCCTTGATAAAGGCCATGTATAAATCCAAGGATGTTCTCGTCTTGGTGCATTACATTGGCAAGCTCCTGGACTTCTCTTTTGCCCAGAAGCTTTTTTCTTGCTCCCAGTAACTGCAACTCGTTCTGGATGCTTTTGAGCCGTTTCATATCGTTATTGTATCACTTGGGTTGCAGAATGCTCATACGCCGGTGTATGCTATCTGGGTATGAGTCCCGTTAGAATCTCCTTGAAGGATAGCTCAATGAATAGACAGTATACCCATAGTTTACTTCAAATGGAGGAGTTCTAACGAGATGAGCGGCGAGACAAAAACACTCCGATTTATGAATGCGCATTCTCTGGCAACACTTGCCACGGTATCAGCTAGCGGGGCGCCACACGCCGCCAGCGTGTATTACACCGTTGATCATGACCTCAATCTGTATTTTGTCACGCGTGAAGAGACAACGAAATATAGCAATATCAAACGAAACCCACAGGTGTCAGTTGTTATTACTGATGAAGAAACCGCTGAAACCGTTCAAATACAAGGAACAGCTCAAAAGATAACAGATGAGCCAGTGATTAGTGATATCCTAGAGCAGCTATGGAAGATTACTGTCGAAAAATCTCACTGGCCATCACCTGCTGTCAAGCTCAACAAAGGAAGCCTGTCAATCATAAAAGTCGTACCTGCCGAGCTTAAATTTGGTGATTTTAAACCAGTACATCTCGCAGATGGTTCGGACTATTTTCAGGAAGTTATCTAAAAGAACACGACTTTTCGGGCGTAGTTGAACGTATGCAGGCTCAGATACAGGCCATGACCAATCACAACGCTACCAATGACAAAGATAAGCCCAGCTAGCAGAGCGTCCCAGCTGAGGGGGTTGGTGAGCACCAGCGTCAATAATTGCCCAGAGGCTTGCAGCGTGTAGCCGAAGGCAACCGACAGCAGCAATATGAACACAAACACGCTGCTGACGAGCAAAATGATGTTGGCCAGACTGCCAGCCCAGAATTTTTGTTTGGTCTGTCCCTCTGGCATGACTGATCCTTCGGATATTTCTTCGTACTTTTTGGCTTCACGGACAGCGTTGCCGAGTCCCCAAACCAAACAGTACAACATGCACCCCAGCGCACCCCAGAACGCAATCACTGCTATGGTGCCCAGCACTGGTATGGCAAACAGCGATGTCAAGTAGTAATCTTCGCCCTCGCTAATAAACTTGAGGCCGCCGAGGCTCTGCAACGCATCGCCGCCCAACCAACTCAAGATAATGCCACGGTGGGCGATCGCCACGATGAGTAGCGCCGTGCCGATGTAGAGCAGTACTTGCACAAGGCTCGGTCGCCAGGCGCTCTCCTGCTTCTTTACCTGTTTGTCTTGATAGCCGACGATGTTCATAGATGATCTTATGTGTATTGTACTATGTTCGCTTAGCTTTGTATTTATTTTTTGCCCAGACAACAGCCATGTACACGATATAAATTAGACCAAGTACAACGGGCCAGTCGCCGAGGATGGTGTAGGGGGTCTTTTGTTGATTGGTCGTGACGCTGGCCGCGGCCGTGCCAACCGGCATGAGGCGCTGGTTTATGGTGCCGTTGTGATCCATGGCAAAAGCCAGGCCGTCCATCGAGGACTGCAGCAGCGGCCGAGCGTTGGCAACGGCCATAAACTTTGCCATGCCTTTGTGTTGGGCGGCAAATATTTTTGAGCCGCCAAAGACTTCCAGCGACGCGGAGTTGGTGAGTACAGTTGCGCCTTGGCGGGTAAGCTGGCGGTAATCTTCGGTCGAGATAATGCTGGAGCAGGCTTCGGCGCCAACCACGAGACCATCGCGGACACGGAAGACTTCAATAGCTTTATCGCCCCGGATGACGGCGCGACTAAATTCAAACTCAGCAAGTATACCGGTTTGAGCAGTGGCGCGAAGCGCGAACTCGACGCTGTAGGGCAGGTATTCACCGGCTGGCACCAGGCGCCGTTTGGCTTGTTCGTGCGTAAAGCCGTCTGATGTCGTGCCAAAAATCAGGACGTTTTGGACACCTTTGCTGGTTGGATATTGTTTGGAGCCAACAAAGGCTGTGCCGCCCGCCCGTGTGCTGGTCAGTCGGTTGCTGACGTGGTCGCTTTCCACGTTGTCCAGGCCATATTCAGGCAATACCACCAGCTCGGCGTCGGTGGTAATCTGCTGCGGCTGGCCAAGTTTTTCGGCCACGATGAGCGTGTCGACAGCTGTGCCGTTTGGCGTCCGGTACAGCGCCCAAGCTCCGGTTGCGAGCAGTACGAAGCCGGCCGCCAGAATCAGCCCATAGCGGCGATATTTTTTGAGCAGTAATGCAGTGACTGTGGTAACGACGAGCGCAGATAAGCCGTAATAGCCAACGAACCGCGCTGCAAATCCAATTGGTGTGTACATCAGTAGTGGTGTCAGCGAGCCAAACGGCACAAACGTATCCAGGCTGCTGTTGCGCCCGGCCCACAATAAGCCGACGGCAAAGGCTATCAGCCATTCGGCCAAGGCCCACACAACGAAAACTTTGGCCACAAACACAAACGAGGCACGTTTGTACTTTTTATATTCGCGCACCAGATAGCGTACCGCCAGGTAGAAAATGCCGGCGCTTAAACCCACAGTCGCGCAGAAACTTATAAAAGCAACAATGTTGGCAATCAGCGACGAGCTAGTGACCTTGGTGGCATCGATAAAAAATATCCACGACCACGCCATCCCCAAAGCGACTGCAACACTTAAGGTTATCTTCCGCTCCGGGGTTAGGTTTTTCACCAAATACTTTATTTGACGCATATTGTTAACTCAACGGACTAGGTCACAAAGAACGTATCGACATTTTTGTTAGTTCGTTTTCTTTGAAGTCATGCTTCTGTCTGTTGCAGCAGGTTCATTTTGTTCTCCGAGCCACTGTATGGCTTTAAAGAACTGGTGGTTGCTTGGTACGTCAGCATAGAGTGGCGTGGTTTGTCCTGGATTGGGTTCGCCTTTTTGCCGGTGCAGGAACGATGCCATGACTTGTCTGGTGACAGTTTCGGTCGGTTTGTAGCTTCCGTCAGCATACCCGGTGCTTATGCCGTTAGCTCTCATCCACTCTATTTCCTTGCAGAACGTATGATTGCCTCTCACATCCGTGAACGGACCGGGTTTGCCAGCACCACATTTCTGGGTTGCTGTGGGTACACTTGGGCTGCCAGCGGTACGGTACAAGAACGCAGACATGGTTTGGCGGGTCACTTTCTCGGTGGGCTTGTAGGTACCATCATTGTACCCGGTACTTTGGCCGGTTGCCCTCATCCACTCTATTTCCTTACAGAATGGGTGGTCACCTTTGACGTCGGTGAATGGCCCTGGTTTACCTGTGCCGCATTTTTGACTGGCGGTTGGTACAGCCGGACTGCCGGCAACACGGTACAAGAACGCAGACATAGTCTGGCGGGTTGTGACCCCGGTAGGGTTGAACGTCTCATATTTTGCTGCCCAGTCTATGATGTCAAACTCATTACCATACTTCTTCACTAATGCACCATCACTAGCCGCAAAGACGGCATTATTTACGTAGAACTGGTTTCCATCGGGCGACCATCCAGGATGCTTGAAGACACTTATGTCTGAAAGTTCATGTTTGAGGGTTTTTTCGTATGCAATTGTGTTGGATTCGAGTTTGCCAACAGCAATGAAAAACTCTTCTGTAGAGCGGTCATTGAGCCGGGAAGACAATGTTTTACCAGTACGAGCATTATAGTCATACAGTGTATTATTTGGGATAAAGAAGCTCGATATGTAGTTATCAAATTCATCCTTGTCTCCACTGGTTATATCAAGCTCTATGTCTGACTGTGTTTTATTGGTGACATCAATTTTTTGGTGACCACCCTGATGAGTGCCGCTCTCGTCTTTCCAACTTCGATGTACAATAATATTTTTTTCATCAATGAAGAGGGGTATTGAATAGTAATTTGAAGGCCGAGAGCCTGTTAAATTAAGTACAGTTCCTCCAGCTGCTGGCACACTGTATACATCACTAAAGCCCTGTTCCCATGGGAGACCTTCCATGGATCTACTGGTACCAGCAAACGTTAAATACTTACTATCCGTCGACCAATTTAGTTGACCTGGAGGCACACCGTAAGTATTGACGCGCGCGACGTGCTTTGTGTCACCCCCACTGTGGAGGATGCTGTGTTTAAGGTCACAATAGGATGTAAGTGCAGGGCACTCAAAATATGCTACACGGTAGCCGTCTGGCGAAACGACAAAACGGCCAAAGTCCAGGCTGTACCCTACTCTATCGGGGGTTGCCCAGTCTAGTTTTTTTTGCTGCCCAGAAGAAGGGTCAATTAAAAACACACCGTGCTGACTACTCGACGATGCAAGATGGAATTGCCCCCGCAACGCAACGATATTACCATTAACAACGCCTTGTTCGGTGCTGGCGAAACTCCGATAGGCATAATATCCGCCACCAAGGACAGCAAAGACTAGTACAAACGCTACCAATTTTTTGGCCGGTGAATTAGGATTAAGTTTGTTGAAGAATCTTCTCATTTTACCTTGCCGCTTGGTTGATTTTTTTGCCATGATTCGTAGCTCCTTTTGACGTCTGGTTAATTATTTCTCAGTTAGGCGGATAGCACGGACACGGATTTTGTACGGATCTTTGAGTGACTGCGCCCAGCCGGGGTAGTGCAGTGATACCGCATCGGCGTTGCCGCCGTTGTAGGTAAAGGTGTGACAGTGGGTTTTGTAGGTGTTTAAGCTGTTGGTGGTTTTGAGATTCTTTTGATCGACTTTGCTAGTACCAACCGGGTAGAAAGCCAGCAGATCACTACTGGAGCCGCGGTCGCCAATAGAGTAGATGATGCAGGCCTCGTATTTTTTACCAATCTTGAAGTCTACCTCAGCCGTCAGCTTTGGGTTTTTGAGCCCGAATAAAATCTGCGAACTTGGTTTGTGCATCTCGGCCACAATTTGTCCTTTGCGGTCACCGGCAGGCTGCGTCATGGTGCGAACATTGACCAGCCTGGTTGTATAGGCGCCAAAATCTTTGGCGTGGATGGTCATGGTCTTTTCCGGCGCGATGGTTACTTTGGTAAAAGCAGTGGAGCCTTTCCAAGTAGCAACGACAAGCGTCAGTTTTTTACTGTTTGGCGCGTAGAAACTAAGGCACTCGGTTTTGTAGCCGTTCGTCGGAGAGTAGTCTTTACTCGTGCCAGCCAGTGATTTTGTTCTGCTTGGGTCGTCAAAAATCGCAAAGGCCATGGTGGCTTTTGCGGGTTGTTGCGGTATGCTGTAGTAGAAACATGCCCGGTAGTTACCTTTGTATGTCTCTTTGGTTTCGGTCGAGGTATTGATCCGCTGGCCAGTAGATAGCATGCTAATCACCGAATAGGTAATAACGCCATTTCGTTCAGTGCTTCTTGTGATGCCGCTGCTGGACCCAAAGTCACTCGCGTGATAGGTCTTCACCGTTGTTGTCGCCGCAAAACTCCTATACGCATAGTAGCCACCACCAAGCATGGCAAAGATGAGCACGAATGCTAACAGTTTCTTGGCCGGGGTGTTGGGATTTAGTTTGCGAAAGAATGAGCCTAGCTTATTTTGCTGTTTGGTCGACTTATTTTGTTTGGCCATAATGACAGAATCCTTTTTGTTTTTGTAGTGTTGTCATAATAATAACCATAACCCAATTACAAATGCAAGCATTTTTTGCCTAGAGGCAACAACAGGCTGCACAAGAAACCCATCCACTTTATATCCGATCGGACATAAAGTGGATGGGTAAAGCTTGTAGGGCTTAGATAGTTTTGTGCGTTTTTTTAACGTATGTCTTTTCAATGTAAACATTGCGCTGTATTTTACTTGCCAACAACTATATAATGTAGTCAATAAAGGAGACAATGATTATGGCGAAAACACCAGCAAAATCCGCACAAACGACAAAAAGCTTGGGCATTCAGACTTTTTGGCTAGCAATTTTGGCAGGGTTGCTGTTGATGGTCGCCAACTCAGCTATTTGGGTGAATCGTTACATTTTTGACACGGACAATTTTTCACGGGTCGTTACCACTTCGCTGACGTCAGAGAGTAGCCGCCAAGCCATTGCAGAGGGTGTGACTGATGTTGTATTCCAGGATCGGCCAGTACTGAAACGAGTGGCTGGCGATGTACCAGTCCGGATTGTCAGCGGACTTTTGGGCACCACTCAAGCTAACAATGCCATTGATACAGTCGTCGCGCGTCTGCAAGTCGCCGTAACCTCTAACACGCAAGAGTCAATCACGGTCAACTTGAGCAGTATCAAAAATGCCCTGACACAGCTGTACAACGTTTCGGCGAGCTTGGGCCGCGAGCCGCAGGTTGACCCCAGCACCATTCCCGACGAAATTGTCCTGATTGACCGCGAAGAAATCCCGAACTTTTACAAGATTGGCGTGGTGTTCTTATGGATTGCACCGCTGGCGTTTATCGGTGCGTTGGGAGCACTCGCATACCCGTACTATGTAAACAGAGCTGCGTACAAACAATATCTCGCTATTCAGGGTGCTTGTATTGCCGCCGCAGGACTGCTTGCGCTTCTGGTTGGACCGCTGTTTCGTCCGCCGCTTTTGGCTAACATTAGTAATGTTCACGGCCGCACGGTCGTCGGCAATTTATACGATGCTTTTATTGCGACCTTTAATGCCCAGGGCCGGTACGTTATTGGTATTGGCCTGGCGGCACTGGTCCTCAGCGGTTCGCTGCAGGCCTACAGCATTTTTATGGCCAAGCGAAAGTAAGAATTTATCGTTTGAATAGTCGCTTGACGCGACCTATGGCTCGCTTTTCGAAGCTTGGTTTTTCTTTGCCGACGCCGTCTTCAAACACCAGGTTTTCGTAGACGTCCAAATACACTTTGACAGTGGTGACAATCAGAATCATGATAACCGGCCCGATAACAATCCCCAAAAATCCGAATAGTTTCAGGCCGGCAAAAACCGAGATAAGCGTGAGCGCAGCATCCAGCTTTGCCTCTTTGGGGACTAATTTTGGCCGTAAGATGTTGTCGATATTCGTCACCACGACGATGTGGCCAAACAGCACCAATGCGCCACCCCAAATATTGCCGGTGAGTATCATGACAACACCAATCGGCATGGCCACAATGCCGCCGCCCAGCGGAATAATCGACAGCGCAGTCAGCGTAACAAAGAAGAAAAAGAACAATTCAGGCAAACCGGCCAGCGCCAAAAAGGCAGCGTCGGCAAAGCCTTGCGCGGTAGCAATAATAAACTGGCCGCGCACCATGGCTTTGGTCATGGCCGCGGTTTTTTGCTGGTATAACTTGCTAATGTCCGGGCCGAGCGGATTCAGCGCCCGCAGAACTTTTACAATCGTGGACTGATGCTTGAGCATAGACATGAGTACATACAGAAAAATAATCGACGTGGTCAGGATGCTCAAAAAACTTCCAAACAGTCCAGGCAGTGATGACACGACCGTCTGGCCGAATGATTTCAGACCTTCGTAGAGCGCAGTTGTAATACTGCCGGTGTCAAGCTGATACGACAGGCCGACCGCAGCAAGTGCCTGGTTGGCCATGTCGATAACTTTTGATTCCACGCCAGCCAGCGAAGCAGGGTCAAAATTGCGCACCAGTTGCTCGACCTGCTGCACGCTAAAAAGAATGACGACGACTAAAGGAATCAAGAGTGCCAAAAGTGCCACGACCACCGTTGTGCCGGCGGCTTTATTGGGTGACTTCCAGCGTTTGTGTAAGAAATCGTAAACAGGGCTGAACATAAAAGCCACGATGGCGGCAAAGGCAATCAGCGTAAAATAATCGCGCAAAAACAGGGCGCCGCCAATCAGCGCAATCACGGTAGCAACCGCCAGAGCGCGTTTTTGATGGTCGTTAATGGCTAAACTACTCATAATATTTCTCTACAGTATAGCGCAAACTATACCAAACGAGCACTAAAACATGGCAATGGCCGGCGCGTGGCTGTATAATACGTGCCATACATAACTTGATAAACGGAGGGTTCGCATCATGGCAGACCAGCAAACACAAAATAAAATCGTTATCCCGGGCTACTTGCGGGTCAGTAAAATCATTGCCTATATATTATATGCCTGGGTGATTGTTGGCGTGGTGAGTTTGGTGCTTCGGGTGTTTTTGTTGCTGTTTTCGGCGAATCAAACCACACCGTTTGTAAAATTTATCTACCAAGTGTCGAGCGATTATTTAGCGCCATTTCGCGGCATCTTTCCGGCAAAACCAGTTGGCGAAACGGGGTATCTGGACATCGCCGCCTTGTTTGCGGTCATCGTGTATCTGTTTGTGATGTGGGGCTTTGCGGCGCTCGTCAGCCACGTGCAGTTCAAAATTGACAAATCCTACCACGAGCAAGAAAAAGAACTCGCTCGCCTGAACGCCTCAAAATAATACGAACACAGTGGTTCGTTAGGAAACAAGAGCTTTCCCTGAGGAGTTGTGACGCAACAAAGCGTCTGCTGTTTCAGAGTATTTCAGCATGGTATCGAGCCCATCGCCACGGATATACGCCTTCACAGTCTTCACTGTCTCAGGTGGTGCCTCATCACAAAAACGGGCAATTTCTGTAATTGGCCTCGAGAGAATAAATTTACAGAGTCTAGCATTTGGGATAAAGTTCGGCTCTTGCGTTATGGCTAAAATGTCGTCTACATTCCTGACAACTTGTGTGTTAATAAGCGCTTCAACTTCTGGAAAGCTCTCACCGCCATTGACGCGTAGAATGTATCCGCAATAGATAGCTTTGGCGCTGGCCTCATCAAGCAACTTCCTCGTCACCACCTCATGCGAACCCGTTACTAAGATATCGTCCAAGAGGACGACCGACTGACCTCTCAGATCAAGGCCTTCAGGCAGGCTTAGACCGTTGCGCTCCATCGTCTGCTGGCGCTCTTCTACTGAGAGCGATGCATAGTCGCCATCAGTCAATACGGCACGATCGATCTTAAATGCGTTGGCGTTTGTTTGTGTTCCGGTGATTCTCTGAAGCTCAGCCACGAATGGTGCGACTAGGGAGTGTGCAGCAGAGGGAGCTACTTTGTAGGCAGAGGATGTGACGAGTAGTGGTTCGCTGTTGAGTGTGCTCGGATGAACCTCCACAAACTCTCGAGCCAACATCGCCCCATAAGACGCGGCGGCCTCCCCATCACCATGTTTAAAACGACTATACTCCTCAAGATTAACACCTCCGGCAGCAACGGCTATCTGCCCAAGAGCCAAAGTTAGTGCTCCTTCGGGAGCAACATTGACTTCACCAAGAGAGAATCTCTGCGCCGCCTCAGCCATTATTGCGCCTCCACTCTTCGTGCAATATTCTCAATAGTCATGCCCGACTTCAGATGGATTGCTCTCATACCGGCAGACCGGGCGCCATGTATGTCAGCAATCATATTATCGCCAATATGGGTAACGGCACCTGCTGGTACTTGAGCAAGCTGAAGGAGTACATCAAAGATACGCTTATCGGGCTTGGGCGAGTCGATTTCATTAGAAAATATCAAATATTGAAAGCTTTCCAGAACACCCAACGAACCAAGCATTCGCCGCATTTCTCTGCCACGGATAAAACCGGTATTACTAATTACGGCCAGGTCATATCGAGTACCAAGTTGTTCCAGTACGTCGGCCGTTCTTGGTGACAATAGGATAGGTGGGTGAGTTTCGAGTAGTTCAGTCTGTTGTTGGTAAAGACCTTCCATAGTCAGCGCATTTACGTGAGATGCGGTAGCAGCCTGGGCGATCATCTGTACACGTTCTTCAAACGACATATCTCGTCCGTCTTGTTCAGCGATAGTGTCGGCGATACTATCTTGCTCATGGACAATTCGATCAAACTCTTCGGCAGGCATAGCGGGAGCAATTGCTGACCGGAAAACTGCGTTGCGGGCAGGCCGGAACTCGGGATTGCTTCTAATGAGCGTCATCCATAGATCAAAGCTTAGGACAGAGCGTTCGGCATTTCGGAGCGGGCTACTAGGGGTCATAATTGAGGTACCTCAGTAATATATTAACAGATATTACTAGTAATGTCTATTTTATGTCTAAGAAATTTTTATCAATTTTCTCCTAAGGTGCTACCGGTGCAATATCTGCATCGCCTGTTTTAGGGATGCGGTTCCTCTCCGCGCAACGCTCTTTTGGAAAGTCTAGCTTGTTGATTGCAAGTATTTGAGTCTGCTGCTGAACGTCGCTTTGTAAGCGATAATCGAGCACTGCTATTCTGGCTACCGTCTTATTATAGCCTCATAGTCTTTTTTGGTTTGAATCTACTATGGCTGAACGTGCCGGCCAGGAACTCCTATATCTTCGTGCTAAAATAAAGAAAATTATGAAAGAAGCCGATAAAACATTACAGCGCGTTTATAGTCTGAGTTTCGCAAGTGTCTACCCTTATTATATCGCCAAGGCAGCCAAAAAAGGGTATACAAAAGCGGAAGTCGATGAAATTATTCGCTGGCTGACAGGATACAGCCAGAAAGAGTTAGCGGCGCAACTGGAGAAGCAAACAGACCTCGAAACTTTCTATACGCAGGCGCCTAAGCTCAATCCTTCGCGAAAATTGATTACAGGCGTGATCTGTGGTGTGCGGGTGGAAGATATCAAAGAACCGACCATGCAGGAAATCCGCTACTTAGATAAGCTAATCGACGAGTTAGCAAAGGGAAAAGCAATGGAAAAAATTCTGCGGAAACCGTAAATCTTCAGGTATCGGAACTGGCTTTATAGAAAGAAATCGTGTTGTAGCTGCACGATGGATCCCTGTTATTCCTGAATTAGCTGTACAGACGAGCCAGGTCCTTTCTGGGGAGCGTGACACTTGTATAAAATACAATTGTATAGTATAATATAGTAATGTCGATTGACACGTCTTATCCTGAGCCATTCCGTGCACCCTTGGAAAAAGGGCTATTTGCCTACAATGGCGATTTAAGAAAATTCTCAGATACAAACCAATACGTTGTACGTGTTGAGGAGTATAGTGACGAAAATGATCTTGTAGGTTACGACACTGCATTAAAGGATTTTGAAGAGATTAGCGGGCTTAACGTCGTGCCTCATTGGAATGTAATTGCCGAATCGGATCCGCCTGAGTACCTTGTAGGGGTAAACTATTCCGACAACGCCCGGTTTCCTGCGTTGTTCCATATTGCCAAATTTGTCACCTCAGAGGTAATGGGTCGTAAGGTTGACGAATTAGACTTTCCACCTGAAATTGCCGCATCGTTATTAGAGGGCTTAACGGAGTACTCTGTAACTGTTTATCAGCATAATATGCCATATGCGTATGAGATTCGTCCAGCACAATTCATGTACGGCAAAGTACACGGCGATCAATCCCCAAAACTCTACATGGTAGATGTTGACTATGCTTTGAGCCACCGGGAGGCGTCCATAGATGATGTTATGTATAATCTGTGCTTCAACGTAGATTATTTAAAGGAGTACGCTCCTCATCCTTTGTTACGACCTGCTGCACTGAGGATACTTGATTTTATCAATAGTGCTGATGCTCTGGAATGGTCTCGGCAGACAGATGCGACAAAAGATACATGGGAAAGCTTAGAGATAGACCTATTAGACTATCTCGATGCTATTGACCACCTCTAGGCACATTAAATTCTGGGAAGTGCAAAAAATAGAACGATGGTCTTGGGGTTGATAGACTGATGAGTCTTACTGTGTTGGAGGAGTTGCAGACCCTGCTTCTTCGAGCTGTTGCTCAAGATCGGCAATTTTCTGATTTTGCTGTTCGATTGTCGCTTTCAGTGAGGCGTTCTCAGCTTGTAGTGATTCAAGTGTCTGCTGACCTTCGGTAATAGCCTCTTGTCCTTCCTGTATTTCGTCGCTGGCGCCTGTCCTTGCCTGTTCCAGTTCCTGCTGTAACGACGAAAGTTCTTCTTGCTGTTTATCCTCCGTCGTGTTTACCCCGATGAAATAACCGGCGATTCCACCCACAAGCAGTACGGCAACGGCAATGATTATTAGTTTATTCTTACTTAGTGAAGACGTGTTAGATGAAATTTCTGACATAATTACCTCCTTATAATAGATGTGGCATCTATTATACATGCATAAATGAATCTTGTGCATTTTTCTTTGCACAAGTTGCGTACTTGCACCCTTTGGGCGAAAACCTGCGTCTCCGATACTCACCGTAACAGGAGTACGCCTCCGCTCCGGTGCTCGGTTTTCATCCCAAATTGCACTAAGGGCGAATCTTGTGCTTTGCCGGAAATTGTGGGCAGAATTTTGATGTAACCGCTACCTAGATCTTCAAGAATAATTTAATAGTAACTTCTCGAAAATGCCGCAAGTAACGACACGAACAAATAAAAGCCAAAAGTGAGGCCTCGCACCAGCAAATAGCCTGCTATCGAATATACGATTGCATACACACTTACCAGACTTCCGAAGAACGCGGTAATAGCAACAAGGAAAAGCAGTAGTCCGCTCAAAAGCTGCTTACGACGGAGACCCTTATCGGTTATCCATAACACGCTGGCTACTATTCTGGACAAACCGTTGATCAGAATATATCCGCACACCATCACAAGAGTCAGCCACAGCGAAAACTTGAAGTGATTCGTTAGTACGATGCCAGTGAGTATGCCGATAATACCAAGCGAAAAATACCCTATGTATGACAATCCCTCGTTTTTTAGAGAAAAAGACCCGCGGATGAACTGAAAACTCTGGAACATTACCAAAACTGCTATTCCGGCTACGAGCGTTTCTTCTTTGTATTGGCTGAAAAGCAGCAGCCCGGCGGTTATATACAAAAGTCCTTTGATGAGTAGTATCGGGCTGGCTAATTTGACCAGTTGCGCGATAACACGGCCTGGTTTTACTTTTGCTTTTTTTACTGAAGTATTTTTTATTTCCGGTTGCATTATATGGAGCAGTTTATCGGGTTGATAGAGTAAAAAATTGTGCCCGCCAGAGCTAATTTTTATGACGTTGGATTTTGGTATATTGCTGGCAACTGAACGTAATTGTTGCTCATCTACCAGTTGATCTCTTTCTCCGTAAATAATAGTCGTGTCTACGTTTTTAATCCGTTTGGCTAAGGCGATTGAATTTTGATTTTTTACCGCATTGGTAACGGACCGAATGGTCGGAATAAATTTGGCAATCCTTTGTTTTCCAACAGTCCTGGAAATAGTAGAAACGAGATAACCGGTGTCAGAAAAATTTTCTATGTAGTTGAACTTTTTGATTAGTAACCTTCGGTGATCTACATTCGAGTCGATAATTACTGGAGAAACCAGATACAATTTCCGTACCTCGTTTGGGTATGTCGCCGAGTATGCCATGGCTATCAACGCCCCAAGTGAATGACCAAGCATACTTATTCTTTTTATTCCCATGGAATCAAGCGTGCGTTTGAGCCACGTAACTTGATCCTCTAAGTCGTATGCAATATTTCGCGGTTTCGGCGACTCGCCAAAACCCAGCAAGTCTATAGTTATAACGCGATATTTTTTTGAAAGTTCGGGCACAATATTGTCCCAGTAACTCGAAGAACTTTCGATACCGTGCAGCAGTATCAGCACCTCGCCCGCTCCAACATCTGTACCCACGTGTAATAATTGCTGCTGGTAACGCGTCAATACCTCGACCATCTGCTGTGGCAAATATTGAACAAGCATATGGTCATTTTTGACAATGCCCAGTGTTTCTATTTCCATCAAGGGTTTTATTTTTCTCAACGCCAATAACTGGCCATGCACGACAAAAACGTCCCGTTTGCCAGAATAAAAAGTGGTCGGTGACGTTACTTTTTGCAGAGTTTTTGCAAACTCAAACTCATTGATTAAGTTTTTAAGATTCAAACGAGTAACTTCAGGATCGAGTTTGTTGTCGTAAGCGTCAATCAGCATATGCAGCCATTTCATGAGACTGTCTTTCTCGACAATTTTATACAGCAGTTTGTCTTTTTTGAGCGATTTATCTACCCAGCGATACAGCGTTAGAGAAAACTTTGTGTAGATAAGCGAATTTGCATAGCCGGTTTTTACCATTTCTTCCGGTTGGAGATAAAACGGCGTAGAGATCATGTAAAGCTGAGAGACGTCCTGGTAGTCGGCAGCGTACTTTAGCGCAACTGTGCCCCCCATTGAGTACCCAACAATTGTCAGATCCCCAGTTGCACCTAACTTTTCAAGTGTTTTCCTGAGCGACCGCGAATGCTCGTCCGGTGTATATTTGGCGTTTTTTGGTCTTGGTGATTTTCCGTGACCGAGTAGATCCACAACTATCACGCGGAAATAGTCGGACAGCAGATCAGCAATGACCCGCCACTGCGTGCCATCGCCAAACATGCCATGCAACAGCACAATCGGCCTGCCGCTGCCGATATCCTGCCTTACGAATAACGGCTCGTCGCTCTGTATCTTTTTAGCCATTACAGCTATTCTACCTGTAAATACTCAAATTTCGTATATCAGGCTTTTGGTTGGGGGTGAGAATGCACCGCCATCTTTTTCTTGGCTGGGGATGAGGGATTCGACTCACCTTCGGCGAGCCCGAAACTTCACTTTTGAAAACAAGTTTTCAGAGGAAGGTTTCCTTGCGAAATGCCACCGGCATTTCTCACCCCGATCACTTTTGATCGGGAATTCGAACTCGCATCACAAGAGCCAAAGCAAAACCCACTCTTGCGAGTGAGCCTTGCTTTGGCTGAGCATACAGGTCTAGTCCCTTAATGCTTACTTAACTCTTCTTCCTGTCTTTTTGTCATACTTCTGGCCAAATCTATTTCCGAATAGCCCTACGAATGATATTCCGGCAATAAATGGTACCGGGTTTACTGTAACAACAGAGGTAATTAACGAGCCTACAATTATCAAGCCAGGTGCTGCTGATTTATTCTTAGTATCTTTTGCCATAAGTTAACCCTCGCTATTTGCATGAATTATAGCCTAACTCCTTAAAATGCGACAAATGAGACACTACTCTAGGGTGTCTCAAAAGCTAGGCAATCTGAGCTATTTCGAGTGGTTTTTCTAGACTTCTTAGGGAATCTATGGCCTTGATATCGAAATATGTAGACGAGCCAACTGTATTGCGCCATTTACTGCCTGTTGGCGATAATGCCATAAAACTACCAACCAATGTATTCTTCGGTTTACTTCGCTTCAATGCCTCAAAGGCAACCCATAATCGTTTGCCCTGCATCATGTGCTTATTGGCTGATTGAACAAAAACATGCTCTCCATAGCTTTGCAGCGGAGAGATAATCCAGCTGTTGACTACCTTGCCAACCCGTTCGCCTTTAACTATTTCTGTATAACCAATAACAATCCTAATAAAGTCTGTTTCAGAGTTATTGTTCTTGATAAACATCTGGTAGTCATCGTTGCCGATGGATGTCATATAGATTGATAAATCTGTCATGGTGCTTGTCACCTTAACTTACATTCTCAGAATGTCATAGTATTATCTTCGTACCGTCAGGTGCTAAGAGAGTATTGGGGTCTTTATCGGCAGGTTTAGGAGCCTTTGGCACGAGCTTACCGGCCTTAATATCCTTCTCGACTAAATTCTTAAGATCTTCTTCGCGCTCGTAGGCTCGTAGTCGTCCGTTCAGGTATCCGAGCCTGTAATGTATGCCGTCACTCATAAGTCGCCAATTAGTATCTGTCAGCGCGGCCTGAACAGTCTTCCTTAAGGTCTTTTCGCTATCGTAGTCGTTTCGGTCACTTTTGCTATCTAGACAGCTGAAGCCGATATAAACATCTCGTCCCATTTCGGGTTTATCCAAGTGAAATTCAATATATCCGGCCTTTTCCAGTGCGGGAGCCAGAATAGTAGATAGCTCAGCGATCTTTGGCTTCTTAATCTCTTTTATAGCATCGTAGAGATGTTTATTGTCTTGCTTTTCTTTCATCTCTTTACCAAGCCGAGCCATGTCTTCAAAGCCCTTCTTGGTGGCAAATACATGCTCGCGGAACTCCTTGTCCCACAAACAGAAATGAGCACGGTCTTTATCAAAATTGGGGTCAGGTTCTTCTTTCTTTTCAGTAAGATCCATCTTGTCTTTGAAGCTATGTTTGCAAGAGGTGCAGGTATAAGTGATTGTGATGGCTTTCTTGGTCTTAGTAGTCTTATGCGTCACTTCTGATTTACATTTTGGACAGACGGTTGGCTTTACCTTCCAAGCAGTGCCGTCTTCCCAAAAGGCACTGTTCTTCTCGCAATGCGGACAGCGAAGCATAAATAGGACTTCTTCAGGATCGCCGATTTTATAGGTCTTGCTTCGGTGCATCAGTGATTTGTCTATAATCCTAAGCCCTTGCTTGCCACAGTTGTGGCAGTACGGCTCTTCGCTCAGCCTTGCTGAGGTAATTTGCTCGTCTTTAACTTCGTCCTTGGCCATCCAGTCGGTAATGTATTGTTCTCGGTTTTCATAGCGCTCAAGTAGCTCAAGGCCGATAATTTGCATATAAAAAGCATTGAGTAGGATTGCATTACCCGGCCTGTCGATAGTATCGTCTTTGTCGAGCTTCGCTTCGAGTTCTTTATAGAACTTCTCATAATGAACCATGCCACGACGACCAGACTCTACAGTGTGTTTATCGTAGATATCTTCGTAAAATTGGCGTTCTTTGAGATGTGTGTACACACTTACATTTTACGCCAATTTATAGATGTCTTTTATACACTTGCTCAACAAGTGTCATTGCGTAGTTGATGACACCAATGTCTTCAATAAAGATACGACTAATGTATCGATTCTTATGCTCTAGACTTTTAGGTATAAGCTCAACGAGTCCTTTTGGATCATCTACGTCCTCGGGTCTCGTTCGATTCAGCTCTAGTACTAAACGATTACGTTGAGGTACGACAGCAACAACTAATTTTGTACCGAGTTTGAAGCCAATGTAGCCCTTCTTGGGTGATTCTGTGAAATTTGAGTCAAGTTCTAAAATTCTTGTAGACAACTCTTCATATAGAGACTTGGACGGGTAATCTTCTTTTATAAGATCGTTCACACTATAGGTACGAATTTCTTCAACAACACTGTCGGTAGTTGTAGATTTCTTGGTGACGGTTTTGATAGATTCTGCTTGTTTGTCCGCCAGTTGTTGCTCGATACTGATCATACCGCCTTCAAATAATTGGGCTTTCCATAGTTCAATCGGTAAGTCTTGAAAGTTAATTGAACCAAGTTGATGAGTAGTAAAACGAGCAGCAACAAATATAACTCGTGTTGCGCTCCAATCTATATCGGACTTAGTGAGACTAGCTTTTTGTGTTTCGTTATAACGCAAGACAAAGTCAGCCTTGTTGTTTAGAACAAGAGCTAGATACGAATACCCTTGGTCTATGACGCTAGAGCTACGATCACGCTTGTATTCAATAACTACAAAGCTGTTTGTTTCCTCGTCGAATGCTAATGTATCAACACGCAGGCCATTGAGCTGGAATTCTGTATCAACAAACTTCAGTCCGAATACTTCCTCGATATTAGATTCGATAAGTCGTTGTGAATCGCGCTCAAGTTTGAAATCTTTAGCCGATACTGGTTTTAGCTTTGATTCGCTGATTTTGTATAGAGACATTTACTATATTGTATCAGTAGATAAGGTGATAAACACTTGCGTTTTAACGCTTAGCTAGTTCGTAAATGTTTGCTCTTGGTTTCAGATAATATTTTTTAAGCCCAACAGTCCATAGAACATAAAGTCTTGATATGTCTGCGATGAAGATATTATTCATTTCTGCATCCAAATGAGTCGATATTTCTTCAAGATAGTAGTCCTCGCTTCTGGAGGGTTTGTGAGCATGCGGATGCCTTAAGCTATCAAGATAAGAAATCATCTCTATATTATCCTTAGAATATTTTTTAGCTTGTGGTCGCATAACCATTTCAATTTTTGCAGCAGCAATATTAGATGTGGTTTGCTCTAGCGATAGGCTCTGCAGTAGTTTAACCGCCGCCGCCTTGTTACCCTTAGCCTTAATTAGATCCAATATTCGCCAATACTGGGTATATGCCTCGACCATCAATTTTAATTCTTCTAATTCCTTCGCTCTAGCCCATATAAACATAAGATTAAATAGTTGTCGCTTATCTTTTTGTCCAATCTCTAGCTTCAGAAGGTCTTCGAATAGAGCAGATGATATTTCCTTAAACTCGTCTCTCGGGCTGCCTGAGTATACAAGGAGGTGCTCTTTCCTTTCATCATGTCCACCAACGCCAATTGAAGTGCTTGGCTCGTCTATGTCATAACTTTCTGGATAAACTTCTTCAAAGCAAAACGAATATATAATTCTAACCTGTTTAGATATCTTGTCATAAATCTTGTCAGACAGTCCATTCGGCAATTCTGCAGATAATCTCGAATTAGACAGCACTACTTTGCTGACATTATCGGCTAACTTTACATCTGTTACTTGAGTCGTTATATCAAGATTGGGGACGGTGCAGTAAAATCTTGCCATAGCTAACTCAATTTACTTAACACTCTCCAGATTTCAACCATTGCAAGGGTGTCAAGTTTGCAGTAATCGAGTAGGTCGGTAAGAATCTTTTCTTTTTCGTCTGGACGTTTTCCGTCAAGAACGGCTTCCATCCAAAGTCGCTGGGCAGTACTACCATCAGAAATATCTAGCATTTTATGAGAAAGTTCCGGCACTAGCACTGGCAACACTTTTTTAATCGATGCACTACCACAGAAATCAGCATCTACGAACCAATTTTTTGAGAACGGAGTCATCAGATCAACAATGCGGCTATTCAGATTTTCGTAGAATTCAGCATGTTCTGGCAGAAGACTACCGATTAGATTATTACAGTTTTTCTCAAAGCCCATGTTCCAGGTGATGATCGTTCCTTTATTTCCAATGTGAGAAATCAATGCTTCTGTAAGCGGTTGGGCAGGGTTGGCACTATCACGATGCAGAAATTCTTCGTGTCTTAGTTCTGAGTCGGGGCTATCTAGGGTATGGAGCGAGTATTGGAATGGCAACTGTTGATAAGGCTTTAAGCCGTCAAAATAAGGCACAAGGCTGCCCAGAGTTTCGTAATCGAAAAAATATAAGGGATATTCGAATGAGCCTAGAAATTCTTTAATCTTGTCAGCTTGAATTGTTGGATGACCTTGACGTAAGGCTTCAACCTGCAATCTTTGTTTTGGTTTCAGTACAAAATCTGCGGGGATGTCCTTTATATGAGTGATGTTACTGGCTTGTAGATTCCGTAATGTTTTGGCATCCATTTGGCATAAATCAAATATACTGCCCGGCTTCGGATTCTTTAGATGCTTATAAATATCCAGCCATTCTCCAAAAGACTTTGAATCAGCGTGAAGCGGCGACACATCGGGGCATTCGGTCAATGCCAGTACTTCGAGTGCTTCATCTATTTTTTGTAGAGTAGACTCACGAGCAGCCTTAACGCTTTCAGTAACGTCAGTTCTTGCAGTAATGGACTTTGCATCGACTGCACCACTGCGAACATACTGATTGTTTACATGAATGACGGATATATTTCGCACACTGTAGCCGCATTTCTCCAGAACTACCATCTGGAATGCGAGATCAACCACATGCTCTGGCTTGGCACTGGTACTGGATTTGATCTCAATTAGGTCTACTTCCTTATTACCAACCACCTGAATAACATCGCAAATAAAGGTTAACTGCTTGTGTTCGAAGCGACCCTGGAAGATCGTGAGGATACCTTCATCAAGGGCCTGGGTAGTCCTGTCGGGCAATGATATGTATTCGTCGTAGTCATTAAATCCAAGAGTTACGCCACCCGGGAAAAGAGCTTCTGCGTATTGCTCAAATTCGTGGCCGGTATCAAAGATCGCTTGAGTTGCAGGGTCTATAGGTGGGAGGATAGTCTTAGCGTGTTTCTTGATCCAAAGCCAAGCAGGGTGTTTTAAATAGGTTGTGTAGTCTGACTTACTTAGAGTCATTTATAGGACCAACTTCCTCTCATCATTAATCCATGCAACAAATGTAGGCTCTGTAGTTTTGCTTGTGTATATTGATATTTTTTTACGAGAGCGTGTCAGTGCAACAAGAAATTTATTAATACTTTCGTCATCCACTTGAGACCCGTCTTGTGTAAGTAGATACCTGTCGTCAAAATTAACCATAAAGACATAGTCATACGAAAGACCCTTTGAGCCGAGGATCGTAGTTATCTTGATCTTAACTGAACAGTGTAAATCTCCTGATAAAGCAGAGCCGAAGATTATGTCTTTTGCAAATGCCTCTCCAAGCTTATCTGGTTGAATGCCCAGCTTCTCGAATATTAGTTCCTGATCTTGGGCATTAATTTCCGTACCATCCTGAAGCTTTACCGAAATTGCCCGAAGCTTCTTGATTAGCGCTACTGCATCCCTAGGAAGACAATCCTTAAATGCTGTCTGAAGGTCGGCACTTTTATTAACCGCGTCCTCAAAAACACCTTCATCTAACAGTGCCTCTGCGCATAATCTCCATCCTAGATTTGAGTCCTTATTCTCAAATAACAAGTGAAGGCCTTCTGCAAGTAATCGTTTGATAACTCCTGTTTTTTCATCGCCAGAAATATTCGTGTAACCTTTTTTTCGAAGTGCTTCGGCAATTTTGGGGATCTGTTTTTTCAGAGGACATATAATCAATACATCGAATTCAGGCTCAAACTCAAATATTGACTTAATGGATTGGTCAATCATGCAAGCATTCTTGGTTTCGTATATTTCTTTTCGAATTTCAATTGCTGGGTATGTGTTTGAATACTTGTCTTTTTTTGCATCCGGGAAGTACAAATACTGCTTGCTAACTCTACCGTTGAGATACCCATTAGATTGTGCCGATGTAAGGAAATCGTGAAACGCATCTATGACTACTTTAGTACTTCTTGAACAGTAAGGGAGTTCGAAAGTTTCGTAATCATCATTCGCATGCATAGTGCGTATATTTTCAGGTTTTGAATGTTTAAAAGAATACAATGACTGATCATCATCACCAGCTATTAACACAGGACTCTTTGTCGATAATAATTCAATTAATGCCGCCTCTAGTTCATTGAAATCCTGATATTCATCAATCATTATCAGATCATATGTCGGGATTTTATTGCTATCTGCTTGATATGAATTAACCAGATCGTAAACAATTGTTGTTGCATCATAAGCCTCGTAATATTGTCTTCTTTTGCTGAGATACTCTAGTTCACATTCATGTTCTGATATTTTTAAATTGTTAAGGATGGGTGGGAACTTAACCTCCCCATTGCCTTCGATTTTATAATCATTTGAAACAACAGATAATAAGTCCAGATAAATACTTTGGCGACTTCTAAGCTTCTTGGCTGCGAAGCTATGCAGGGTAGATACTTCTGCCAATCCATGCATATCAATTGCAAGATCTTTCACTAATTCATTGATGAATGTTAGGACAAGAATTTTATCTTTACCTTGCTCACGTAGATTTTTTGCTACTTGCTGAAAGAGGAAGCTTTTACCGGTTCCTGGGCCCGCCATTACTAAACGCTTATTCGAAGAAGAGCTTAATACTTGCTTAGAATAATCAGCTCTCGCTTGTTGATGCTGTTCATATTCTTCTGTTGTATGAGATACGGTCATTAGAGATTAACCGTCCTTGGATTTGCGCCGTCAGCCGGACCGATCAGTCCCTCTGATTCTAGCTCTTCTAATATTTCAACTGATTTCACGTAGCTAATCTTTAAGTCTCGTTGAAGCAAGGCAGCTGATGCATTTTTCTTGAATCCGATAAGCTCTTTGGCTCGTCGATAATTCTCATCGAATGTGCATTTATCCTCATCGTGGCCACAAACAGAGCAAACACAGCTACTCATCACTAATTCGCCTCTACCATTTCTTGAGTTTCAGAATTGTAAGTGTAGTTAACGATCTCGCCACCATCGATTAATTCAACTGCGTGTCGCACAGCTTGAATCGGTACACAGTACCACTCACGAGGCGTGTATTCTCTCCCATTTTTGTCGGTAATAGTTACGTCTAATGCAGCATCCGCAAATACACGGTGAATAAAATGTTCTACTTTCTGCGGGTTATAATCGCCTGTTACTCGATAACTTTCAACTAGCTCAAGGTCTGACATCAGATATGTTGGATCATCCTTTGATCCAGAAATGCGCTTCGCAACTGGGGTTCTTGAGAAGCCAATTTTATAAAGGTTTTCAATGGTACTAATTTTTGGATCTTCGCTGAGTGAACGCACTATATAGATGTAGCCCTTAACATCATCATCGTCCGTTACGTTATCGTAGATTTCCTGTTCGTCAACAACACAGTATCCGTCATAATAGAGCTGACTGGAGAGTGAGCGTAAAAACATATTGGACTCACTGCCGTTTTCGAAAATTGCACGAATTCTGCTTTTCATGCGTCCGTGCACAAGCTTTTCTTCACCAATATTAGCCACATATAAAAGCTGGCCACCACTCACAAAATAACGACCTTGCTTTATTTGCTCTACGTTAGTAAAAGTAACGAGTTTTTGTTTACCAGACTTCAAATCGTTTTGCACTTCGATAAAGCCTTCTTTGAAGGAATCAAAATCTTCAGCTCTGGTTCTTCTAGCAACTTCATCTGCTTGAGCACGAGGAGTTAAAGGAACGTGCTTAACGTTCAGCACCTCAGCACCGACTCCGCTGAATAAGCCAAATTCGTCTTTATCAAATAATTCTTCTACACTCTCCGGGGCTTCTGGGGTTACAAGCAGTCCGAGTGAATCGTACGATTCTAGTGCTTCAACTTTTTCAGGATTATTCTTAATTGATTCAAGGCGCTTGGCTAGCATTGCTTCGTTTATATCATTAGATTCAATGTCTGGCTGACGATCATTTTCTTCAACAAATTCTATAATTTTCTGGAATGATTCAGCTAACCTATCATCTGCCGTTGGTGCAGTCGGTTTTTCTTTGGGAACAAATAATTTACCATCATCAGATTCAAATAGTTTGATTAAATCATCAGTTAAATCTTTAGCCATTTTCGCCACCTTGCTGTCTATCTCGCTGAACTTGGGCATATCTAGCTGTGAGATATGCTTGAGCCTGTGCTAATAACTTCTCATTCTTGTCATTTGAATTCAGCATCGGATACTTACCATTATGGGCAACTACAAAAGCCTTGATTTGAGGAACAAGTGCCAAAGCGTCCTCATCAGACATATCTATTCTTGAACCTGCAATAGTATCCTGTATAACTCGGAACACGTCTGTCCCAACTTTCTTGGATATGACTTCAAAAGCATGTTGGAACGGATTAATTGAATCAATTAGATCAATTGTTAGTTCATCAAGGTTTACGAAGCTACTGGCCATCGTAATGAACTTCTTGCCACCATCCTCAGTAATTTTTCCTGTCTTAAACGCAAGGTTGCTTGCAAGGTATTGTCGTGTTACTTCAACTTCTTCGTCGGTTAGACCGGGAAGTTTTTCGCGAATAATCTTTGATTGAAGGTGCTTACGATATTCTGGTGGATGATCAGCAGCAACTGAACGTTGGTACTGTGTGTCTTGAAGTACGGCAGCTGTTAAGTCTTCGAGTTCTGTTTCTAGAATTCGCTTAACCTTTTCATTAGGCGGTTGCTTGAGACCTTTAACGAATACTTCACCCGCTTGGGTTTTTTGAGTAGGAGACGTTCTTGGTTTGAATGTGAAGTTTGGTGCAAGAACTTGTTCCATGAGTAAAGATGCTGTAATTGCTTTAAGCATATTGTTTACCGACACCTGAACATCGTCTTGGGTGCCGTTTGGTTGAACAATGAGGTTAGTAAATTGTGCGTGTGATTTGTTATAACTATCGCGTGTACAGCGTCCGATAATTTGAACTATTTCAGTGAGGCTTGCCCTATAACCGATAGTTAGAGCTTGCTGACAAAACGGCCAATCAAAACCCTCTTTTGCCTTACCTAAGGCAATGATTATATCTACACCGTCAATATCGTCTTTAGCTACTTCGGATAGATACTTATCTAGCTTTGCTCTGTGAATAGGCTCGTCTTCTACAAGGTTAGCGACTTTGAGTAACCGGCCATCACTAGTCTTTAGAATTTCTATGCCAGTATCAGGATTTTGTTCTTGCCACTCGCCAATTAGGCCATATATCTGTTGAACTTCTTCATGCTTGCCAATCTGAGTAGACTCTTTGGAGTTTACATTTGGAATGTGGATGATGGTTTTCTTTTCTGTGTCTAGTACAGCCTCAAGAGCACCTTTATCCAAGTAGCTTCCAGTATAAAAGTGATAACCAATGCCTAAAGTTTTCAGGTATTCATAGCCGTTTAATTGCTCGTAATAGGTGTAGGTGACTTTGTCAAAATCCATCTCATCTTCAGCTCGTAAGATTGGCACAGCATCTCCACGGAAGTACGAACCTGTCATGGCAATCATTTGAACGCTTGATGAGCGCATAACGTTACGTACAAGCTCGCCAAGTCGGCTAGTGTCACTAGTAGAAACGTGATGGAATTCGTCTATCGCGAGTACACAATCATTAAAGTCGCTCGGGTTTATTTCTTCGAAGGCGAATCTTAGTGTTGCATGCGTACAGACTAGTATTTGATCGTCACTTTGCATGAAGCGTATGAACGCACTTACTTTACTTTTGTCATCACCCGAACCTGCACATAGGTTGTTGCGTGGTTCTACTGTCCAATCCGTGAAGAATCCACCATCAGACAGGTTAGTATTTGAGAATGATGCACCAATGGATGTTTCGGGTACGGCTACGATGACTTTCTTCAATCCTTGATTGTGAAGCTTGTCGAGTGCTATGTACATGAGTGCACGAGATTTACCCGAAGCAGGAGGTGCCTTAATCAACAGGTGCTTGCTTTTACGCAGCTCGTAAGCCTTTTCCTGCATCTCACGCATACCAAGATTATTCGTCTTTTTACTTTGCCCAGTTTGCCCGTAGGTGTTTTCGATAATATTTATAGTTGCGTTGCTCATGTTTATTTCTTCTCTCTTTCTACCATTTGTTCATAAAGTTCAAATAGGTCTGCTAGTCTTTCTTCGTCAGATCCATATGGTTTTGCACGATAAATTTGATCAACAACTAAGTCCAGCTCCTGATGTGCTTCGCGTACATCGTTTGGCATCTTATCTGGATCGTACATTTCAGCTAGAGTTTTTTCAGAATGATTTTGTCTGGCGAATATGACATTACGGGCTTTGCTAGAAATTTCCTCTAGTTGACTGCTTGATGGTTGGAATGGGAAAGTGTTGTATACAAGAGACGACGAATATCTATAGTCCGTCTTTAGCTTTCCGGATACGGCTCGCATCCAGATCATATGCATCCTTGAGCTAATAAGGCCAAATATATGAAGAGGTGCATTTGAAAGTACAAATGAAGCATTATTAACGATTGTGCCCACCTCAATATATCCAAAGGGTACATATTCTCGTCTTTCGGATGATGTGGAAGGAACGATAATTGAGTTTTCTGGTGGCATGACAAACTCTCTAAACTGATAGGGCTTTTTAGCCATATCCTGAGCACCTTTATCTTTTCTGCCCAGCCTGAATTCGCGTACTGCATCGACACGTTCTTTTATGAAGTTATGCTTATACGCTTCAGCAAAATCTGCATCAGATATCCAAAGACACCATCTTGTTTTTTGATTGAGGTAGTCTTGGCCGCTAACAAATTTCTTAATGTACTTCTCTATACCTGGATCCTCAGATACTACTTTTTGTTTAGTCTCGGTATCAAATATAAGATGACCACCATCAACAGGCTTGCATCCATAGCCCATTCTAGGAATGTTCGATAATGGTTTTGTGCGCTTAACTACAATTATGTTATCGCCTTCGCTCAAATAAGCATTAATGTGGCTGGCTTCAGAGCGAATGCCACCGTTATATATGTACTTAGTGTCATTGCTCAATGACTGTAAGCCGATAATTACTACCGTTACACCCGCTACATCTCGTGCTCCATTCTTCCACTTAAACGAAGAATGCGCAAAGCCAATTTCGACATCCTTGTCAAAGATATACGGCCAAAGAAGAGCGACTTGTTCACCCTGACATATTGAGTTTGTTGACACAAATGCCAGCTTTGCCTTTGAGCCATGTATATAATCAGCACCTAACTTAAACCAAGCTGCAATCAAGTCTAAGTTCTTGTAGTTGCCAAACGAAGAGAACACATGGGTCATGTCTCTTTTTTGATCTGCGTCCTGCAAACTTGACCCAAGGTATGGTGGGTTACCGATTAGATATATTTCGTCCCAATATTTTTGACCTAGCTCCAAAGTTGGTTGCTTATCATCAAATTCAATGAGAGTACTTTGTTCATGTGCCCGATGGACGTCAATAGTGTGCTCTATGTTAGGACATACCTCTTGCCAATTTACCCTTGTTGAGTTGCCATGATGTATATTGGCCTTGTCTTTGAGTGGAATAAGCTTTATTTCTTTACCAAACTGCTTTTCAAACTCAATGTTCATTTGATGTTTGGCTAGGTATAGTGACAGTACCGCAACCTCGCAAGCAAAATCATCAATCTCGATGCCATAAAAGTTATCTAGGTCAATGCGCGTAGAAAGTCTACCTGCAAGCGCTGCTTTTTTGAAATCATCCTCATAGAGCCGTTCGATAATGGCATGCTCAAGTTTGCGTAGCTCTTTGTAGGCAATAATCAAGAAGTTGCCAGAGCCGCAAGCAGGGTCAAAAATCTTGATCTTCGATATCCGATCATGAAGTTTTATAAGCTTAGATTGGTTGTCATAGTGCTTGTCGAACTCTTCTCGTAGCTCGTCCAAAAACAAAGGCTCGATTGTTTTCATGATATTTGGCACGCTTGTATAGTGTTGGCCGTGTGTGGCTCGATGTTCTTCGTCCACAATACTCTGGAACATAGAGCCAAAGATATCAGGATTAATTTCTGCCCAATTGAGAGATCCACAATCCAAGATGTACTTACGTGCTTGGGCATTGAATTTAGGAATGGCTATGTTGCGAGTGGTATCAAAAAGTGTTCCGTTTACATATGGGAAGTTAGAAAACGGACTTGTGAACGATGACTTGTCCTCGCTATCCAACGCACTGAATAGTGTGTTGAGGAATTCGTCCAGATCGCTACCATCGGTAAGCGTGTAGTCTTTAATTGCACTAGTAAAAATACTCTTGTCCTCTTTGCTAAAGACCTTCGTGTCTTCTGCAAAGAAACAGAACAGCAAACGGGTGAAAAATACATTCAGATCATGCCTGAAAGTATTACCTTTTTCGGCCAGCTTGTCGCGATTTATTTTCTCTATTTCGTAATAGAGTTCTTTCATCTTGTCGGCAGCACGACGATCGGCAACGGCTTCTGTCTTTTCGTCTGTTACTTCATCGCCAGTCCACCCGTAGAAGAAATCGACATTTCTATCGATATCCTCCCATGCAATCTCGAGGGTGTTTCCTTTTTTGGTGTCTTTAGCCGCAAATGTTTTAAAATCGGTAGCAATTAGAAAGCGAGGGTTGTATCTCACGGTTAGAGGGTCTTGCTCTAGTTTTTCAACCTCTGCAGGTAGACTTTCAACGGAGCCAGTATCCTTAAGATAAACGACTCCACGTTGAAGTACTGTACTTTGTTTATCCTCGGCGAGATTAATAATGCCGTTGCGTAGCTTTGTAATTGAAGAGGCAGATCGGCCATAGGCAGCCATGAGCTCGTATAGGACATCAATTGAGTAGCTTTGACGATTAGCTATCTCAGACACGTTTCGTTGCACGTCAGAAAAGCTTAATCTCATTTTGTGGCCTCTTCAAAATAGACAGTCATATTACACAATATTATACCCTAAAAACACCTCTGTTCCCAGACAAAAACCCATGCACATAAGCACATTAGTGCTATACTGTAGTTAATACGCTATACCGCGTGACAATCCAGTTGAGCTAACGCTCCTGCGAATTGACAAAGGGCCTAGTTATATAACAACTAAGTCGTCAATGGCAGGAGTATTTTTATTTCCGATTGCGACACTGGAGGACAAAATTATGGCTATAAAAACGCCTAGCTTAAAAATACAAACTGTAAAAATTACTGAGCTAAACCCAGCTCCGTATAACCCACGAAAGTGGTCCGAACATGCGATTGAGCAACTCGCCGATAGTATCAGAAGCTTCGGATTGGTTGATCCGATACTCGTGAATGTGTCAGCTAAACGCAAGAATGTAGTTATAGGAGGCCACTTTCGCCTGAAGGTGGCAAAGGACCTCGGCTACACCGAGGTGCCGGTAGTATATGTAGATATCTCAGATATTGAGCGTGAAAAGGAACTTAATATTCGGCTCAATAAAAATCTTGGGGACTGGGACTTTGAACTGCTAGCCAAATTTGATGAGACGCTACTGACAGATATAGGTTTTACGAGCGAGGAATTGGATGAAGTCTTTGACATAAGTAACGGCGAAGACAAGCCGTTTAACCTGAACAAGGAGTTGGAGAAGCTCGACATAAGAAAGATTAACGCCAGTAAGGGTGACATCTACCAGCTAGGCGACTCACGACTGATGGTCGGTGACTCAACGGTTAAAGCGGATGTGACAAAACTCATGGACGGAGAGCTAGCAGACATGTGCATGACGGATCCGCCTTACATCTTGGACTACTTGAACGCAAAGCGACACGGCAAGCCTACAGAAGGGTTCGGTGCAAAAAGAAACCGAAGATACCTAGAGACCGATATGCTACCTGATGATTTTACCGAACTCTGGATGGCTAATATTGCCGCTCATGCAAAACCTGACTTCAGTATCATATGTTATGAAAATTGGAAGAATATCCCTGTTATTTGGGCCGAGATGGCTAAACACTGGAAGATAAAAAATATGATCGTTTGGCATTTAAAAAATCGTCACCAGGGCTTTGCGTCCAAGTATAAGTTCTTCAGCAAGCACGACATTGCTATGGTGGGAGCAAGCGGCGAGGTTCTTTATAACCATGATGAAGAGCCAGATGGACTGCAAGAAGAATACGAGACAGCTTTATATGCCATTTCTGGCAAGCCTCAGTGGGAGGGATATGAAGGGGGCAAGAAATACCAACCAACAGATCACATTGACTTTATAGCCAGTGATGAAAAGCACTCTGGGCAAGGCGTCATCTTTGGAACCAAGCCGATCGAGATACTTATTCCTTATATTAAGGTACTTACTAAGCGTGGAGATCTAGTGGTCGAACCCTTTTGTGGATCAGGCTCAACGCTAATTGCTGCTACCAAACTAAAGCGGAGATGTTACATCATGGAAAAATCACCAGTATACGCCGAGGTTGCACTTAAGAGATGGGAGACGTTGACTGGTCAGAAAAGGGTAAAAATCGATGGCAAGAAAAACTCGTGATAAAAAAGTCGGGCTATTAAAGGAACTTGAGGAAAATCCACTTGTTACCAGGGCATGTAACAGACTTAAGATATCAAGAGCGACTTTTTATAGGTGGCGAGATCAAGACCCGGCCTTCAGGGAAATGGTAGCGATCGCTATTGAACGAGGCCGGGACAAGATTAGTGACTTTGCGGAGTCGAAGCTATACGAGAATGTCAGCAATAATAATCAGCAGGCGATATCCTTCGTACTAAGGCACAACAGCAAAAAGTATCGACCTCATGCGATAAGGCTATATTTAGAAGAAAACTTGCGACACAAGGGAGAGATTCGAAGCATGCAGAGGTTACTGGATGAGCTAATTAACCTAATTGGTGTCGATGAAGCGATTCGTATTGCAGGTCATGATCCTGAGGAATTTAAGGCTAGTGTCAGAAAGGAGCTAAAAGAGCAGTTCAAGAAGGAAAATGAGCTATAATGAAATAGTCTAGATTCACAAAAGAGCAAACGTCTTTTTGACGTAGTTAAACCATAAAATGGGCAGCTACGTAAAAAAGCAATTGGTTTAACCCTTTTGTGGATCTAGACAGTCAGCGTGGCTGTCCTTTTTATTTGGCTAGACTTACTCGCTGATTACCGACATTACTTAGGCGAGGAGTCAATATGCAGCCAACTAACAAACCAAAGAAACAAGCAAAGAAATGGTACAAAAAGCCGTGGGGTATTCTGCTTGTATCATTCATCGTCTTATACTTCGGCAGTGCTTTAATAGTTAGATTTACGACCGACCCTAATGCTCGGCAAGAGCCAAAGCCGGTACAAACAGAAAATAGCGAAGCAGAACAAGCTCAAATCCCAAAGTCACAACCACCAAGCTATGAGATAAATATTGCGGGTAATACATATGCAGACCCTACGAGCAGAAGACTAACTTTTACAGTAAAAAATACTGGTTCAACTGAGTCTAACCCTGCTTGTTCAATAACTATCCGTAACGAAGCTGGAACTTACAGCGGATATGATTATGTCACCTGGAACACTCCTCTTGCCCCAGGTGACACTAAATACTTTGAAGGTCTCGTTATAATCACCAATGAAGGTGCCGCATACGCAACAAAGAGTAATGTTAGTTGCGTAGAACGACAGTATTAAAGCCTAGACTTCTATAATTATTGCGGTACCTTGTTGTTGATGGAAGAAACCGTTCAGCTCAGATACTGTCTCTATGCCCGCAAATCAAGCGAATCCGATGAACGTCAAGCGATGTCAATCGACTCACAGATCAAAGAGATGATGGCGATGGCAGAACGCGAAGACTTGAATATTGTAGATACAAAACAGGAAAGCTTCTCGGCAAAACAATCAGGACATAGACCAGTGTTCAACGAACTTCTGCATGATCTACGAAACGGCAAGTTTGATGCGATTCTGACATGGGCACCTGATCGGCTAAGCAGAAATGCTGGAGATCTTGGGTCGTTAGTCGATCTCATGGACATGAATCGTCTGCAAAGGATAAGAACCTTCGGGCAGAGTTTCAGTAATACTCCAAACGAGAAGTTCCTGCTCATGATTCTATGTTCACAAGCAAAGCTTGAGAATGATAACAGAGGTATTAACGTCAAACGTGGGATACGTGCCAAGTGTGAAATGGGCTGGCGGCCAGGCGCAGCTCCTATCGGCTACATAAATCGATCATTTGGTGGCGTGAAAGACATAGTCCTCGATATTGATAGAGCACCAATTATTAGAGAGGTGTTTGAGCGATCAGGCTTACAAAACCAAAGTGGGCGAAAAATAAAGGACTGGCTTGATAGTATCGACTTCACAACTAAGTCAGGGGCACGGCTTTCGCTAAGCCAGATTTATCGAATACTGACCAATCCTTTCTATTATGGATACTTTGCGTATCCCGTAGGTGGACCTCTGTATAAAGGCAAGCACGAACCAATAGTATCAAAAGAGCTATTCGATATCGTTCGAGGTAGAATGGCATCTATCGTACCTGACAACAAACCCGCATGGGGATCAAAGAAGTTCCCATTCAAGCATCTGTTTTACTGTGGATCATGTGGATCTAGGTTAACGGTTGAGGAACATTTCAAGAAACGTAAAGATGGTGGCAAAAATAGACACGTATACTATCGGTGTACGAAATCTACTAAGGATCCTGATTGTCCTGAACCATCAATAAAGTCACATATGATAGTCGAGCAAATACTGGCAATGATAGAAGCTGGCGAACTTGATGACGTTGAGCCAAGCGAGTCAGTTTTTAAGAAAATAGAGCAGCATAAACGAATAACAAGTCAGCTGATTAAAGATCACGGGATTGAGCTCACAGAAAGAGATCATTTCCGTAACTTTGCAAGCTATACGCTCAAACAAGGAACCTTAAGTGAACAAGACGGATTCTTACGAGGACTAAACGTGCCACTACTTGTTAAAGGGCGTAAGATCTACAGGAGTCGGCTTTATATGCAACATCCTTGAGGAGACTACTGAAACAGCTGTATTTCTTGCTATAATATGACTAAGGTTTCATCAGGTGGGGTTGATTCAAGGTAAAATATGAAAAAGAGTCCACCTGAGTTTATTTTTCTAAAAGACGAACCACAGACAAAATCTGAGGTTAGTTATGAACGCTTTTACCATAACTCAATCGCTCCAGCACTAAAAAAGATTCTCAAAGATGACACGTCCCCGCATACTATTGGCTTATTTGGTGCATGGGGCGCTGGCAAAAGTACGGTCATCGAAATGGTGAAAAATGATAGCGAGCTTGATATGCCTGTATTCATTTTTGATGCATGGAAGTATAAGGACGACACGCTTCGCAGGACGTTTCTTATTAAGCTTGTCGATTTTCTCAAAGACAAAAAGATCAAAATTGATGAAGATATTTTAACCCCACTTTACAACTCGACAACGAATACTGTAACTAAAAATGACAACCCCGCTAAAACTGAGAAGAGGCCGTGGTACAAAAATCTTGTAGGATATGCAAGACGTTTTGCCCTTCTGGGTACACTATCTATCTCGGTCGTGTTTATTATTCTCTTCAACACTGTTTGGCAGCACCTCTCTATAGCAGATCTTTTCAAAACAGTCCTTTCTTTCACTGCATCGATATCGGTACTCGTTGTGATACTCAAGCCGGCGGTTGAAGAGATTGTAAAGGCTGCAGTAAATAGCTTATTCAGTAAGCAAGTAGCTCAGACTGAACTAATTACTAAAACGATCCAGCAGGATAAGCTAAACTCACCGGAGCAATTTGAAGCAAAATTCATTGAGATACTTGAGCATGTAGACAAGAAGATGGTAATCGTATTCGACAACATAGATCGTGTACAAGGTGATGTTGCTATTTCCATGCTTACAACCATCAAGACGTTCATGTACAGTAACGCGAAGAACGGTCTCGTCTTTATCGTGCCCTGCGATCCTACCGCAATCGAAGTGCAGGTTGAAAAGTATTTCTATGGCAGCAATGGGGTTAGGTCGGATTCCTTTGGTGCCGCAGAGTATCTACGAAAAATATTCAACTTGATTATCTGGATTCCCGACTTCATTAACACCGACCTCGAGCAGTACACGAATGACTTGATTGGAAAAACTGGTGAAATCAGCAAGCTTCTTGATGACGAGGATGTCATTTTGGTTATCAACTCCGCATTCTCACGCAACCCACGCGAGATTATCCAATTCATTAATAACTTAATTGCCATGATTATCAGTACGCGCGGTACGGGTGTAAGAGATATCATTGACAGCAACGTTGCATATTTAGCGAAGATACTCATCATTCGACAGAAGTTCCCGAAGGCCTATGAGTCACTCAAGGAGAATTGGCACCAGCCTGAAGCTATAACTAATGGTGAGAACCCAGGAGAACTGAAAGATTTCACCAATTTTATGCAAAAAACGAGTCGCATTACAGTAGATGATGCCGAACCGTTTATTTACTTCAAAGATCCTGCTGATTCTCGTGGTCTTAAGAATGCCAATGACATTAAGAATGCACTTGTTGCAGGTAATGTCACTGAAGCAATGGAAGCTTCTAAAAGTGAGCCTGCCGATAAGCTTGTTGAGTTTATCACCGACTTGGTAGCAAAGTATTCTGGTCAGGAAAACATGCTAAACAATGTCGTGGTTACACAGTTCGAGATAATTTCGAGTCTTGCTGTTGAGGTCGATAGTAAACGATACGCAAACGAGGTGGCGAAAACAATCGATACAGAGCTCTGGCCAAAACACGAAGGTCTTCCACTGCACCACGTATTTAAGCTTCTAGCAAATAAGAAGATAAGCCTGGCATTACGAGGCAATATCGTCACCCGATATCTAGGTATCATTGGTAGCGAAGCATCGGCAGCGGCCTTCAAATTGAGCATCATTACTAGCTTCAAAGAAAATCCGACACTCCTGAGTAAGCAGCAAAAAACTGAATTCAGGACCTTACTAGAATCGAAGTATGCAACTGATGAAGAAGCACTCCTCATCTTCGATGATGTGAAGAGTCAAGAGGTGTTCATCACCGAGAAGTTGCTCAATAGTTATCTAGGATCATTCGATATCGACAATCTGACAACAAAACTCGCTACCATAGATCGCTACAAGGATTATATACTCAAGCACAGCCTTATACCGGATGTGGTTGCGACTATCTCCGAGCTATTCAAGAAAGATTTGGCGGCATCTGCTCGATACGATGACAATAAGGCAAAGATCATTGAGGCCATTTCACCACTAACCAGCACCTTTGGCAAAGAACTGGAAAATGGATCGCAATACCTTTCTGAAATCTCGCAAAATATCATCAAAATCATCCCGTACACTCCGCAATGGGAGCAGCGTTCAGACCAGATTATTGCATTATTCTGGATTCGAAACTTCGTTGACACTGGCGACAAACAAGCGATAGTCGATAGTATCAACAGCTATTTCCAAGATTTCACTGACTTACCACACTTCCAGCGGCCTCTCGACTATTGGAATAAAGAGTCCCGTGGACGCTTCATTAAGCTTATTTTGCCAACAATATTGCCCCGTCTCGCTACGTCAGCGGACGTATTGCGTTACATCTACGAAAACGCTGATGATGATGAAAAGAAGATAATCTTAAGTGATATCATTAAGCGTGCTCCAGCCGACAACTACTATGATGTCGACTTTATCAGCTCACTAGATAAGTTACCCGATAGAAAAAATATTGTGTCGATGCTTCTCGACAAAGCTGGGCGCAATACATACACGTTTAAAGAGCGGTATTTTGAATTTATTGCAGCTAAGATGCTCAAGTCAGATAACGTGGAACTAAAGTCGGCACTGGATCAGATTACATCCCTCGTTGAAAGTAACGACCCTTCACAAGCAGATATTGGATACGCATTCCTTAACCGCCTAGAACATCTCCAGGAAACAGACAAACGCAAACTAGCTACCGATCTATTGACATGGCTACGAGAGCCAGGGCGCTCTGCATCTGCAGCTCATCGTGTTGCTTTTCGGATTATCAACGACTATTATTTACTACTTCAAGACACCCCCAGAAATGACTACATCTATCTACTTTTCAGCCTACTCGCAGAATCGCAAGATCTTCAAGTGCTCCAAGTAGTATTGAGCTCATTAAACATCGCACGGCCGAGATATAAGACTCACAAGAAGGACTTCGATGATCTACTGTCTCGAATGCGAACGTGGAGCGACACACAGGCAAAACGAGACATATTTGAAGCAATGCAAGCATTTGCAAGTGGTCGCCAAAATCAAGCAGAGAAGACATACTGGGATAATTTCAAAACGCTATATACAGAGGAATAATCGTAGTTCTCGCGATATAATAGTCGTAAATTTTACTGGAAAATAAAAGAGACCCATATGGGTCTCTTTTAAAACTGTCGCATCTGGCTGGGGATGAGGGATTCGAACCCCCGATCACGGGACCAGAACCCGTTGCCTTACCACTTGGCCAATCCCCAATAAATAATTCTGATTTTAACATACGCGGGGTTCGAATCGGATTCGACTCACCTTCGGCGAGCCCGAAACTTCACTTTTGAAAACAAGTTTTCGAAGGAAGGTTTCCTTGCGAAATGCCACCGGCATTTCTCACCCCGATCATGGGACCTTGGACCTCGCTGCCTTACCGCTTGGCCAATCCCCATCATCGAAATATAAAATCGCAAAGAACAGGGGAAATTGTAGCAAATTTTAGAAAGTTTGGCTACAATGGAGCTCAACTTTCTCAGGATATTGACAAAGTATTGACAACTATGGTATAATAAAAAGATATGCATGATTCTCTCTCACCCGAAAACACCCCGGAAGCTAACAAGCCGTCAATTTCTGATTTCGACCCAGTCGCTGAGTATGCCAGCGATATTTTAGAGTCGCGTCAACGTTTTGAAGCCGCAATTGGCCAAAAAAGGTATGGTCGTGGTTTGCCAGACCCGCAACCAGAATTAAAATCAGGCGAATCAGAGGCACTGGCGCCAGTTCATGATATTCAGACCGGGCTGGTGATTTATGGTCATAAATCACCAAAGAAACCAGCCGGAGATTTCAGGCCAGCTCGTTTTGGCGTGGAGCAGTATGTAGACGAAAAAGTGCTCGAAACAGCGCTTGTTGCACCGTCCGAGCAAGAGGCCTCGAATGAGCGGCTACCCGCCAAAAAGAAACTTGGACGTTTTTCGCTGACGGCAGTGGCGACGAACATCCAGTCGCGGTGGGCGACGCGAAACCGTCGCGAGCGTGAAACCAGCCCGCGCACCAAAAAAGTCCTTGCCGCAGTTGGCGCCACGGTTGCTGCCGCGGCCGGGGTGTACCTGGCATACAAAGGTCTATCAGGCGGGCAAGGCAAACAAACCGTTGCCCAAGGGCTGTTTGACCATATGCCGGACACCTTGGATGCCAGCAATCAACCCCAGATCCCGGCGCCGCGTACGCCAAGCAGTCCGGCGATTGACCAGGCCATAGACCAATTCAATACGACACCTCCGGCAATACCGCAAGCGCCACCGGCGCCAGCCGATCTGCACCACACTGTGCAGCCGGGCGATACCTATGGGCAGGTTATTACCGATGGTCTAGTCGCGCGCGGTCACGCTGCCACTGCGGCCGACGTGCACCAGGCAGCCCAAATAACGACCTATATGAGCGGCGATCCGAACCTCGATCTCAATCTCGTCTATCCGAGTCAGGAAATTTTCTTCTCCAAAGACGCCTTTGATATCGTCATCCATCACTAGAACGTAGAAAAACTTGTCTCTCGGCTCGCAAAACCGTAGACTACAAAGTACGACACAAAATCAAGGAGGGTACATGAAAAAATTTCTTATCATAGGCGGCGTAGTTGTGATTGTTCTGGGTGCGGCAACCGGCGGTTACTTGGTGTTCTTTTTAGGTGACAACGATCAGCAAGATGCAACGGGGCAAACCGAAACAACCGAGAATGCTTTTAACCCGGTAGCGACCGAGGGCGTGCCAGTTGTAGCAACTGTTACAACAACTCAAGACGGCGAGACACAAACGTTTGTCATGGAGTTTGATGGCAACGGCAATAGCCAATACGAAATGGATAGCGACGGCCAGACCATACGATTTGTCACCACAAAAGACGCCCACTATATGTGTAATGACGCCCAAGGCTGTTTCAGGTATCCAACGTCTGATGCCCAGCAAGGCGCAGTTGACCCGGGCCAGTACGAATACAGCCAGAGTGACATCGACAACTTCCGTGCTAACGCAACCCACAAAGGCCAGCAAAGCTGTAGCACCGGTACCTGTGACGTCTGGGACGTGTCTAACTTCCAAGACAGCGGTACGGCGACGGTCTTCATCGATACTGCCAGCAAACGCATTGTTAAGATCGAATCGACCTTCAACGGTTCGACGAGCACCATTGAGTTCGACTACAGAGATGTGACGATTGAAATCCCGACTGACGCCCAGGAATTGCCAGCAGGCATCTAAGCCAAAAAAAGCGGAGGTGTTGTAAATAATGTTTTCACCACAAAGTTGACATTTTAGCTCCGCTGGGTGATGATGAAGGCACTATTAACATAAGTGGAGGACCACCTTATGGCAGCAAACGATAAACAAGTTTCTGGTTGGGTGGGGTGGGTATACTTCGCTGGACTGCTCATGATGATTTCAGGAGTGTTCCAGGGAATTGCCGGACTCACGGCACTATTAAGAGACGACTTTTATGTCGTGACCGAGCGCAGTTTGCTCGCGTTTAACGTAACAACCTGGGGCTGGGTTCACATGCTCATGGGCGTTGTTCTGCTGGCAGCAGGCTCAGCGGTCATTAACGGTCGTACGTGGGGACGCGTTGTTGCTATCATTTTGGCAACGCTGAGCGCAATGGCGAACTTTTTGTTCATCAGTGCGTACCCGGTATGGTCAATCATGGTTGTCGTAATTGATATCCTTATCATCTACGCACTTGTTGTCCACGGTGACGAAGCAGCCGAATAGACAAATTCAGGCAATACAGAAAAACGGGACAGGTTGTCCCGTTTTTTGTTTGGCGGCAAAAACGACGGGCATTTTGGCATAACCATTGTATGATAGAAGCATGCGCCGCTTACGCTTCTGTATCGCGATACTTTTAGTGGGACTTATCGGTTTTGTTGGGTTTATGAGACCTGTCGACGCCCAGAACGTCCAGAATTTTTCGATTCCATCGTTTAGCGCTGACTACTACCTGGACAAAAATAATCGGGGGGTGAGCACGCTGACGGTCGAGGAAGTTATTGTCGCCAATTTTCCGAACCCAAATCAGAACCGCGGTATTTTGCGGGCTATCCCGAACAAATACAACGGCCGCAGTTTACAGCTGAAAATAGCAAGCGTCACCAACGACCGCGGCCAGCCGCACCCGTTCTCGACCTACAACGAAAATGACAACACGGTGCTCAAAATCGGCGATGCCAATGTCTTTGTCCAGGGGCGCGTAGTCTACAACATACGCTACCAGGTGAAAGACGTAATTAATTTTGAGAATGAGCATCAGGAGTTTTACTGGGATATCAATGGCGACGGCTGGCCGCAGCGCTTTGACAACGTGATTGCCCGCGTACACGTGCCGGCGCACATCAGCGGCCTGCAGGAGCGGCAGCTGTGTTTTGCGGGCAGCTACGGAGACAGTAGCGGCAACTGTAGTATCACGCGCCGTCAGCAGGACGGAACCACCATTATTACTTCGACCGCTCAGAATCTGGGACCCAACCAGACGTTAACAGTGGTGTTGGCGTTTGACCAGGGTACGTTTTCTCCGGATACACTGGCGGCATTTGTCAGGCTGCTGGTCGTGCTTAGTATGATTGCTATGGTGATTGTGCCGCCGCTGCTTGCGTTTGGTGTTGTCTACAAAAAATGGCATCGCCACGGCCGCGATCCTAAAGGTAGGGGAATCATTATTCCTGAATATCTGCCGCCAAAAGGTGTCAACCCTGTCATTGCCGATGTGGTGTTTCGCGAGCAGCTCAGTAACAAGGCTATCACCGCTACGCTGATTGAGCTGGCAATTCAAAAGTACGTGGTCATTTATGATCTGGACAAAAAGCCGCGCGACTACGAGTTGGAACTTATTAAATCACCAGCACACTTGGCGGCGGAACATCGCGATGTCGTGACGATGTTTTTTGGCGCACACCCAACCGTTGGCGACAAAGTAACGTTGTCTTCGCTGAAAACAACGATGCACCAGACGGTTAAAAAACTTGGTAAGGACGCGGCGCACACTGCGTTTACAAAAGGCTATTTTGCGGCCGATCCGGCCAAAGCCCGGCGTCGTTTCGTTGGCGTGGCAACAGTGCTGCTGATACTCGGCATTTTGGTTATGATGACCGGCATCGGTATCTTACTGGGCATTGGACTCGTCATCGCGGCCATTATTACCTTTATCGGCTCGGCCGCTATGCCGGCGCGGACTATGCACGGTGTTGAGCTGCGCGATTATCTGAAGGGTATGGAAAAGTACATCAAGCTGGCCGAGGCCGAACGGCTCAAATATCTGCAAAGCCCCGAAGGTGCCCGGCGCTTTGGCGACCCCAAAGACCACAAGACAAAAATAAAGCTATTCGAGAAGCTTCTCCCGTATGCTATCTTGTTTGGCCTGGAGAAAAAGTGGGCTGACGAGTTCAAACACTTATATAGCGATAGCGAACCGCCCGAGTGGTACCGCGGCAATTGGACAACCTTCAGTACTGCCTATCTGGCATCATCGTTGCATAACTTTTCGACAACGTCCGGTACGACATTTGCGCCGCCTAGCAGTTCGGGTTCATCCGGGTTTTCTGGGGGCGGCGGCTTCTCTGGTGGTGGAGGAGGCGGTGGCGGTGGGGGCGGCTGGTAACCTCCCGCAATTTTGTCAAGCAGCGCGATATAAGATGGTATAATTCTGCTAATGGATTATCACTATTCAGACAACTATGCACAGCGCCCGCGGCGACGGCCCGGAGAACCCCGTCCGAACGAAGAACACGCTGAGCATACGCATGACACGGCGGTTATGGTTCCAGCCGAGAGCACCAAAAAAGAATACTACAAATTAGCCGGCGTTTTTCTGGTCATCATGCTCTGTGCAACGGTTATGAGCACGGTACTTGGCTTTGACTGGCAAGAGTGGATGCGCTGGTTTATGGGCGGCTTTTTCGTGATATTTGGTAGCTTCAAGCTGATTGGCTACGAAATGTTTATCTTGATGTTTCCCACCTACGACCCGATCGCCAAACGATTCAAGCTCTATAATTACACCTATCCGTTCATCGAGTTGATGCTTGGCTTCTTGTACTGCGCTAACCTCTATCCGCTGTTTCGTGACACGGTGACGGTTGTATTGCTATCAGTTGGCGCGTGGGGTGTGCTAAAGGCGCTGCCCAGAGGCGAAGCTATCCGCTGTGCGTGTCTGGGCAATGTTATAAAGCTGCCGCTCACGACCGTAACGCTTATCGAAGATGTGACAATGGCCTCGATGGCGCTTATAATGCTCATCAGTCACTTTGTGATATAAAGGAGTACGTCTGCGCTATGAATTTTTTTGTCAAATTATCGCAAAACAAGAAAGCGATGGTTCCGATCGTTGTTGTAGTGGCTCTGACTATCTTTGGCAGCGGCTTTTTTATACAAAACAATCGCAAAGTAGCCCGCCAGGAAGCTGAGCAAAACCAGACCGAGACTGAGCTCAAGACAGATGATTTGGCGGCGGTTGACACCATCGAAGAGCCAGAAACCGAACCCGAAGCCGACCAGCCAGAATCTGACGAAGTCGAAAAGTCTGAGATGGACAAACCGGACGAGGCCAACCTTAAACCGGACAAAGACAAGAATGACAAGAAACACGAAAAACCAACCCAAGTCAGTCTGCGTTTTAGTGTTGAAGGCGATAACGTCATGGTTTATATCGCCAGCAACAAAGCCGGAAAATGCTATCTCAAACACTACACCGATGGCGCGTGGCACGACTACGTCGAAACGACCAGTAGCAACAAAAAGTGCGTCTACACTAATGTTATCGAGCCAGGCACAACAAAGCTCGCGGCCAAGTTTTTCTCGCACAACGGCACGGCTGCGGGCTACATCGAACGATCCCTCTAACCGTATAATATAAGTTTTAGCTTGTGCTGAGATCGCGGGAGCGGAAGGCAACCAGGCCTAGTACCAACAGCAGCAGCGCTGCGACAGCTTGAATCACTAGCGGTGTCAGGCTGAACGATGCGGCGGGCAGGGTAGGCGTGTGCACGAACGGCGATATGTTCATCACCCATGTCGGCAGTTTGAGCAATGCGCCAAATTGTGCAACTAATAATACGATCGTAAAGGCTGTCCACGACAAGGCTACAGCGAAGCGCGGAATAATACCGACCAGAAACATTGCCAGTCCGCCGAGCGCTAACACGGCCGGCACGTAGACGAGCGTTGCTTCGGTGAGTTCATGAGTCCAATACAGTACATCGCCCTCTATCAGACCAAAAACCAGTCCGGTCGAAGCCCCCAAACTGGCTAGCAAAACAGTCGTGGTCAGCGTCGTATAGATGACGTAGCGAAGCAGCCAGCGAACCCGGCTGAGCGGCGTGGCCAACACCGCTTCGGCGCGACCCTCAGCCTCCTCATGACGCGTGCGCAGGACGGATTGCACAGTAAAGGCGCCCAGTGTTATGGCACCGAGCGCAAAGGTTGAGCCAAACAAGATACCGGTAAAGTCGCCACTGCCGCCCATGCTCTGTAAGATTTCCTGGATCTGCGGATTTTCGGCAATCATGTTCTCGAATTCAGGGGCGGCGCCACCGACTGACGCGCCCATGATAATAATACCGACCAGCCAGGCAATAAAGGCGACGTGGTGCAGCCGCCAGATGAGTCCAAGCGGTCTCAGCAGACTGGCGCGGGCGTTAGCCTGGCCACTTTTACTGGTCAGGATTCCCGAGCCGATGTCACGCCTCGCCAGCAAACCGTAGGCGAGGGCAACACCAGCGAGTATAAAGCCGACGCATAAGGCGAGTACCCACCACCGTTCATCGCCAAACGGCCGGACTTGTTGTATCCAGCCGATAGGGCTCAGCCATGAAAGCCAGCTGCTGGTCACACTGACGCCATCAGCACCAACGGTACCGAGTGCGTCGCCAATAGCCCGCACCAAAAACGCGCCACCTAAAAATGCACCGGCCAGACCCGAAGCACCACGAGTATTTTCAGAAAGCTGGCTGGTGACGGCGGCAATAACCGCAAACATGCAGCCGAGCAAGGTGATACCAACGCTGTAGGCCAGCGCACCGGTTGTCTCAAAGCCAAGTGCAATAAAGGTACTGGCCAGCAATGCCCCAACTATGAAATTAGCGCCAAGCGCTGTCAGGAGCGCTGCCGTGAGTGCGGATTGCCGGCCGACTTGCATTGCACCAATCAGTTCAGCCTGGCCTTGTTCTTCGTGCTGACGAGTGTGCCGGACGACCAAGAAAATGTTCATCAGTATGACACCGAGCCCTACCCACAAAAAACTCTCGATGACGATAATCTCGCCGATGCTTGGGCCGCTAATCGCACCACCAAACATACGGCCGACAGCGCTCGGGGCCATGGTGGTGGCGTAGGATAGCCGTTCGGCTTCACCCTGGCCATACGTTGCCTCAATCGAGCTCGCCGTGACCGCACCAAGTAGCAAGATACTAATAATCCAGACCGGCAGCTTCATGCGGTCGCGCCGCAATGCCAAACGAACCAGACGCCCTGTTCCCTTGAGTGCGCGCATCAGGATTGCTCCGCGGCAGTGTCGGCGGCGATGTCCGTATCGTAATGGCGCATGAACAGTTCTTCGAGCGTCGGCGGTTCGCTGGTGAAACTCTCAATGTCGAACTTGCTCAAGTGGGCGACGACTTTATTGATAGCATCGTGGTCGAGATCAAACGCGGCGGCGTGTTTTGACGCTAACTTGAAATCATGCACGCCTTTCATGGTGTCCAGACCAGACAACGGCTTCTTGGTTTCAACGTGGACGCTGTTGCGACTCAGGTGGCGCAGCTCCGACAAGGTGCCGGTTTCGACGGTTTTACCCTCGCGGATAATGGTCACGCGGTCGGCCAGCGCCTCGACTTCGGCCAAAATATGGCTGGAGAGCAACACGGTTTTGTGAGCTTTCTTGAGTTCTTTGATATAGCTTTGGAACACCGATTCCATCAGCGGATCCAACCCGCTGGTCGGCTCGTCTAAAATATACAGCTCAGCGTCAGAAGCCAGCGCCGCTACCAGGGCGACTTTTTGACGATTACCCTTGGAGTAGGTGCGACATTTTTTGGTTGGATCGAGCTGGAAATCTTTTAAGAGTTTATCACGGCGTTGTTTGTTAATGCCGCCGCGCAAGTCGGCGAACAGGTCAATGACTTCGCCGCCCGACAGGTTGGGCCACAAGTTGACATCGCCTGGCACATACGTCAGGTGCTTGTGCAGTTCAACCGAATCATGCCACGGGTCTTTGCCAAGCATGGTGACATCGCCGCTGGTTTTTCGGAGTAACCCCAGCAATACGCGGATCGTCGTTGATTTACCCGAACCGTTAGGCCCCAAAAAGCCATGGACTTCGCCCTTTTTGACCGCAAGATCAAGCTGGTTGAGTGCAGTGAAGCTACCGAATTTTTTGACAAGTTTTTGGACGGAAATTATGGTTTCGTGCTTGCTCATTACACCTATTGTAAGCATATGCGTAAAAGACCGCAAGTTGACGTTAGCAGGCCAGCTGGTGCGGGACTCGTGTGATAAAAGTCACAGCTATTTTTGTTACGAATGCTTATGCTAAAGTCAGGAAGTGAGAGACTTCCTCAGACCCTGGTAGCAATGCCAGGGTCCATGTTTTTTTGCGTTTTATGACAGCTTAGGTAAACCAAGTGTTAAGAGTTACCAGTTTGGTTCAATGTTGCCACTTGATAATCCCGGCTTTGGCAATAGGATTTGTCCGGTTTCTTTTTGCACTTCCCTCACTCTATGCATCGTAAGGGTCGCCGTGTCTAAAAATATTTCACGGGCCAAAGCAAGCTGATGGTTTTGAGCGTCGCCAGACATTACTCCATTTTCTGCAAATGATTTAGCAAGGTGTTGAAAGCCGCGACCTGGTGAAGTATCGAAAAAATCGGCATGGCTGAGCTGACTGGGCGCAACCTGAGCATCAATATCAATACCGCTCAATGTCTCTATCGTCAAGGTTCGCGTTTCATCAAAGCTCATACCACTATCCAACAACATCGCGATATACATTGATCGAGCGCAGTTGCAAGAACTTATACGCCAATCTCTTGGAGAATTCGATCACCAATCTTACTTGCCCAGGATGCGGTATACTTTTGCCTATGAATAAGTATCAAGTATTCGGCTACGGGTCATTATTGAATCACAAGTCATTGCAAGCTACCGCACCTCGGGCCGGCAATGTGCAGCCTGCATACATACAGGGGTTCAAAAGGAGCTTTGACCTTATTGATGAGAAGGGTTTTACAGACACCAATCTCGATTTAGCCGGCTTGCCCTACTGTGCGGTCAACATTACGCAGAATGATGCAAATGACTCTGTAGTGAACGGTATTGTGCTTGAAGTTGCTGAGCACGACTACGAGGCATTGATAGCCAGAGAGCATGATTACAGAGTGTTACAAACGATGGCCTATGATTTTACTTCCGGTAAGCCAATTGGCCTATGTCTGGTATTTGTTTCTGATAAACGTGATGGGGTGTACGATTTTACTTCCGAAGCCCAGGCTCGTTACTTGCAGACCTGTCTTGACGGTGCTCGTCACTTTGGAGCAGACTTTTATCAACAGTTTATTGATACCACATATATCAACGACAAGCCTCTTAGCCAAATTGCAGAACTGAAACTATGAGTTCGGATACATTTCATAAGCCCTGAAGATTTTGTTTTTGGCAGGCGGGGCAGATGCCGGTGATTTCGAGCTGGTGGGAAAGATCGCGGTAGCCATGTTGGTTTGCAAGTGCGTGCAGGCTGGTTTCGAGTATTGCGTTTTCTGGCAACGATATAACTTTGCCACATTGTCTGCACGTGAGGTGATGATGGTGGTAGCTAAACGTGTCAGTCAGCTCCAGTTTGTATTTCCAGCCAATCTGTAAGCGGTGGACGATGCCGAGTTTTTCGAACAGGGCAATCGTGCGGTAGATACTGACTTTATCAACACCGGGCAGTGCGGCAACGATGTTGCGCATTTCCAGCGGTTCTTTCTGGTCTAGGGCTTGGAAAACCTGCTTGCGGACGGTTGTGACGCTATACCCACTATCTTTGAGTGTTCTGATGAGTAATTCGTTTACTTCGGTCATAATTGCAATTATAACAAAAATTGCAACAAATTTGCAAAAACCATAATCCAACCATATGCTGTTCCCATGGATACATTGACATACATCATTATTTTTTCGCTTATCGGGAGTGTGTTCTCGCTGCTCGGCGGACTCCTATTATTAAGCAACAAAAAAAGAGCCCAATCGGTCGCCAAATATGCGACACCATTTGCGGGGGGCGCATTGCTGGCCGCCGTATTCCTGGATTTGCTCAAGGAAGGACTTGAGGTCAGTGGCGAAACATACCAAGTACTTCTCGCGGCACTGATTGGGATACTCCTGTTTTTCTTTGCGGAAACGTTCTTACACTGGTTTCACCACCATCATGAGCATGCCGACACAACCGATCCGCGGAAATGGCTCATTATCTTTGGAGATACACTACACAATGGACTTGATGGTGTCGCGATTGCTGCTTCGTTTATGGTCAGTATACCGACTGGTATTGTGACGACCATAGCTGTCGCGGCTCACGAAATACCGCAAGAGATCGGGGACTTCGGCCTACTGCTGTCAAAAGGTATGCGTCGGCGCAATGTCATGCTTGCGAACTTGCTCAGTGCGCTCGCAACCATAGTGTTTGCGGTTGCAACATTCTTGATTGGCGAAGGCGGACAGCTACCAATCGGCGCGCTGCTTGGCTTGAGCGCGGGATTTTTGCTTTACATTGCGCTGAGTGATGTAATACCGTCGATTCATGCAAAGCAGAAGCGTAGCTTACTTGATGCCCAGGCGTTTCTGCTTATTTTGGGCGTACTGACAGTCGGACTTGTGACAAATTACGCGCACCAGTACATTGACGCTGGCCACGATCATGGTCACAATACAACCACAGCCGAACACGCCGATGAACATACCGAGGACGAAGACGACCACGAGCACGAAGAAGATCATGAAGATGACCGTAACGACTAGCCGCGAGTAGCATAACCAGAGCACAACCAGTATAATTGTAGGCATGGATATGCTTGGGGTAGTAATTATCGTCGTCATCGCAGCTGGTTTTGGGGCGGTGATTTTTGTGTTGAATCAAAAGCTATCGAGTGTGAACAATGACCAGGCGACCAGTTTGCTCAAAACGGATCTCGACAATCTCAACAAAGGTGTCAACGAGCTACAGAAGTCTTTGAGTGAAAATATCAACGAAAAATTGAGCAAGTCACAGACAGAACTCAATACCAGTATTCAGCGGCAGTTTGCCCAAAGTGCCAAAATTATCGCTGATGTGACGCAGCGGTTGACCAAGCTCGACGAAACCAACAAGCGCGTGGTTGATGTGGCCGACGAACTAAAAAGTTTGCAAAACGTGCTGCAAAATCCCAAACAGCGCGGCGTCTTGGGCGAATTCTACCTGGACCAGATTTTACAAAACCAATTACCGCCGGGTAGTTATGTCTTGCAGCACAAGCTGGCCGAGGGGCTGGTGGTGGACGCGGCCATCAAGCTTGATGACAAGCTGCTGCCGATCGATAGCAAGTTTAGCCTGGAGAATTATAACCGCCTGATTGAGGCCAAAGGTGCCGCGCGCGCAGGCTTGGAAAAGCAGTTCAAAGAAGATCTCAAAAAACGTATCGACGAAACGGCCAAATATATCCAGCCCAAAAAAGGCACACTCGAACAAGCCTTGATGTTTATCCCGAGCGAAGCTATCTACTACGATTTGCTGGCCAACAAAGTCGGAGCTGGCGGCGTCAATGGCCGCGACCTGATGCAATACGCGGCGGTAGACAAGCGTGTGACGATTGTCGGCCCGAGTACGCTCTCGGCCATGCTGCAGGTCATTGTGCAGGGCATGCGCAGTTTAGAAATCCAAAAAGACACCGAAGTTATCCGTAAAAATGTCGAGCAGCTGACCACCCACCTTATTAAATACGACGGCTATTTCAAAAAAGTCGGCACCAGCCTGGGCGCAACAGTGGGGCACTATAACAGTGCCAGCAAAGAACTGGGCAGAATAGACAAAGACATCGTCAAAATCGCCGGTAGCGAATCGGTCATCGAGCCGCTTTTACTCGACAGACCAACAGTTGACGATTAAGGCACTACCGTTCTTCTCGACTTTTCTTCTTTTAACACCTACACTTGAAGTCATGAAGGGATTTGCAAGATTCCGGAATGATTAAAGTAGTTTCGTACAATGTCAAACTTCATGAGGGCTACAGTGAGTTAGCAGCCCTGGCGGAGACCTCCCATGCCGATATCATTTGCTTGCAAGAAGTAGTGCCTGCAAAAGTAAAACGCGAGGCCGGCGGATTGGTTTTGGCAGAAACGGCTCAGTTGGGACGCGTTGGCTTGGCGACCTACTATAATCCTGAAATTTTTGAACACGTCGAGAGTGAAAGTCACCGCTTGCCGCTTGCGTGGTACGAACGAGCTAAAACTGAGCGGTTTCGTTTGCTGGCGAGCGTTTTGAAGTTCAATGATAGCGGCGAAGCGCTGACAGTCGGTAATATTCACCTGGCAAACCTCTATGCCTCTAACCATGCCAGAAGGCAACAGGCGTATGAAGCGTTTTCTAGAATGGAAGGCTACCAACAAAACGGCAGTAATCGAGGCGCTATTCTGACCGGCGATTTTAATTATCCACTGTTCTCAAAAGGCTTGCTCAATATTGCGCAGCAATTTGGTTACCACGACGGCGCGGGCGGTGACACCTATAGAACGCACACCAATCCAATCATACAAAGCCAGTTCGATAGAATGTTCTTGTCGGGTTTGCGTCCGGTTTCTCACGAAGTTCTGCCGTTTGGCGGATCAGATCACGCGCCAATCGTGACGATTATTGAACCCTGATTTGGTATACTAAACACAAGCATGAAAACACAAAAAGTAATTATCGTTGGTGGCGGCTTTGCGGGTTGTAAAGCGGCGCTGGAGCTAGTCAACAAAAAAGGTTTTGACGTCACGCTGATTAGCAGCGGCAATAACTTTGAATATCACGGCGCATTGTACCGTTCGGCGACTGGCCGCTCGCCGATGGAAGTGGTCATACCGATTCGCGATATGTTGCAGCACTCCCGAAACGTGACGTTTGTGCTCGATACTATCGAACGAATTGACGCCAAGCGTACGGTTATCATAAGCGAAACGGGCACGACGTATCCCTATGATGTACTGATATTAGCGATGGGCAATACTATAAATTACTTTGGTATTGATGGCATGCAGCAGCATGCTTTTGCCATGAGCACGGTGCCCCAGACCATTGCCCTTCGCAACAAGCTAACGGAACTTTTCAAAAAAAGCGATACAGACCCGGTGATTGCGGTGGTGGGCGGCGGCGCGTCCGGCGTGGAGCTGGCTGGCGAGCTACAAAATTACGCGCGCATGGTGGCGCACAAATACCGCGCGCACGTCAAACACCCGGAGGTGATTTTGATAGAGGGCGCTGATCGCGTATTGCCGAATCTTGACCCGGTGTTGTCAGCCAAGGCCTACAAACGCCTGAAGAAACTTGGCGTGCAGCTGCGGCTGAGTACCAAAGTAAACTCGTGCCAGCCAAATACGGTGTGCCTGGACAGCGGTGATCTGGACGCTGATATTATTGTCTGGACAGCGGGCAGCCGGGCGGTTGATTTTTACGCCGACCATCCCAAGGTCTTTGAGCTAGAAAAAGGCCGCGTCAAAGTTGATGAGTATTTGCGGGCGGCAGGACACGACAATATATATGTACTTGGCGATAACGCCTGTACCAAATTTAGCGGTATGGCGCAGACAGCGCTGCATGATGCAAAATTTGTGGTGCGCAATTTGCTGCGCGCCCAAAAAGGTACGTCGCCAGTTGCGTACCGAGCGTGGCACCCGATCTACGTTATTCCGATTGGCGAGCGGTGGGCGGTTTTGCAAACACAAAAAAATAAAATCAGCGGCTACCGCGGTTGGCTTGTTCGCCGCCGTGCCGACAAGTGGATATTCAGGAATTTCTTGCCCTACAAAGCTGCCATCAAGCAGTGGCGGCGAGGTAACCGTTTTGCTGATTTTTAGTATTTCCATGTTCTTGGAATGCTAGGGGCGGCGCCTGCTACTAGGCGCCAAACTTGTACCCAATTATCTGACGGCCGTCACATTTTAGGGTACAAGTTTTTTTTGCAGAACAGGGAGAGTTTATTTGGATTGCAGGAGGTCAATAATCAGGGCGGCGGTCCAGGAGAAGTTTTTGGCACCAGCTGGTGAGCCGTCTTTGGGCGAAAAGTATTCGTAACAGCCGTGTTTTTCCACCAGCTCAAGGGTCTTTTGTGTGATGGTGTCGGCCAGCTCGGTTTCGCCGTAGCGCCGGAGGCCGTCGATAATCAACCAGTTAGTATTCACCCACGTCGGCCCCTGCCAGTAACGATGCTCCCCAAAATACTCTGACGTAACCGGCACGCTCGGCACCGGATATTTGGGGCTGAACTGTTTGCTGGTTTTGAGCAGCGAAATCAACTGCTGGGCACGTTCTTTGCTGATACTGCCAGCATACAGCGGCAAAAGCGTGGCAATGGTCGGGATCTTGATCAGTTTGTGGGTAACAAAATTGCGCGCGTAGTACATGCCAGAGTAGGCATCCCACAGCTGTTCCAGGGCTTTTTCGGTTTTCTTCATGTTATCCAGTAGATCTTCGGGCAGCTCTTCGCCGATAGTCTTGGCGATGTGCCGTAAATGGTGATTGGCGCGGATAAAAATGGAATTAAAAACGACGTCTTCAATGGCAAAATGCGAATGCGTCAGGATGCGCTGAATGTCGTATTGTTTGCGCCGGAGCCGGCGTTGCACGCTGTAGAGACCCAGCGCGTCGATGGTGCTGAGCCGCTCGGCGGCGGACATATGCTGCGTGTCTTTGCGAAAGACCGTAAACAATCCGTCCAGGTGCAGCTTTTCGACGGCTGTAATCCACCAACTGAGCTGGTGTTCGTGCAGCTCAAACATCCACGGCGGCGTGTTATCCAGCCCCGTTTCCCAGGGGTGAATTTGCAACATCAGGCCTTCGTGGTGCGGGTCGCGCTCGGCATACAGCCAGGTGTGATGGTTGACGAGCGCCTGATAGACACGGCCATACCAACTGCGACGCTCGGCTTTGCTCAATTTCTTACCAATGCGCACCACAGCTTCGGCCAACATGGGCGGTTGGGTAATGCCGCTGGTGGCGACATTGTCCGGCGCAAACGGCGACACGTAGCTACGCCAGATTTCACGATCCTGGCGGTGGGTAATACCCTCGGCAAAAATCATGTGCGGAATCATGCCGTTGGCCCACTGGCCGCGTAATATGCTCAAAATTTCCGTTTGTGCGCGCTCCACATCGTAATGCGCCAACCCAATAGCAATAAAAGCGCTGTCCCACAACCACTGGTGCGGATACAAACCACTGGCCGGAATAGTGTATTTGCCGTCGCGGTCGTTATGTGCCAACACGTCTTTGGCTTCGCTCAGCAAATCCGGCGCTTGTTTTTCTAGATCCTGCTCGTCTTTCGGGTCTTTGGACATATACCAATTAGTATACCTGAAGCATACGTAACTCGCTTGTGCTTGCTAGATGCTGGGGTACGATTTAAGCTTGATGCAGGAATGAGTTTTTTCGGCCTAATACCAAATTTTGAGCAACACCCATTACACCCAGGTGAAGGCGTTCCGCTATTTATCTCGGCGGGGATATTGAAGGAACCGGCTCAGCTGGAACCTTTTCAACAGATTGAAGATCCACTAGCCGTTCCTTTGCTAGCACTTGGTGGTTTTACGCTTCCAAAGTGGGACGGAAATCCTGGCGAAACGTTTACGTACGATTTGGCGAGGCATGCCGCCGGTAACTGCGTCGGACTTAAAAACCCTGGCAAAGATGGAATCATTGGACTGAAGAAGCCGATAGCTGAGCTGAACAAAATAGGAGTGAAAACCATAATTCAGGTGACGAATTTACCACACGAAAAACCACTTGATGTCATTCCAGGACTGGTTGAAATCGCAGCCGAGTCTGAGCCGACTGCGGTTGAAGTAAACTTTGCCTGTCCAAATGGCAAAGCTCCTGATGGATCATTTCATCCTCCGCTGTATCGTGAACCAGACGCGTGTGGTGAAGTGTTGGAAGCTGTCCGCAAAAGAGTGGGTAGCGAGGTGTGTGTTGGCGCGAAAGACGGTCCGCATACTGACTCACCGTATGTATACCCCGACGGGGAAACGGTGCAGTCGTTTGTCTATGCGACGGAGGATTTCATTGATTTTGTAGTGGGCATCAACACCATTGCCACACAGCCATTTCCGGAACTAACTGGAGGGAAAGGCGGCATGAGCGGCCCGATTGTGGCCCCAATTGCCAAAGAACATGCCAGATTGTGGGCGCAATATGGACCCGATATTCCATATCTTTCAACTGGTGGCGTTGATCGAGAGAATGCTGACACTGAAATCGCAGATCGTCTCGCCATGCCAAATGTGATGCGTGTCGGTGGCGCTCAAGAGTTTTTCCGAACGCGACAGCCCCATCTTTTGGCTGCCGAATGGGCAATCGCTGCTGCCTAGCGGAAGTTGGTGAAGGAGACGGGGAAGTCGAAGTCTTGAACATACGCCGATGAACCATCGCTGTAGCTTATAGCATGGTGGTCAGATGCTCAATCATCTGGCCACCGACGCTGTGGCTGGCCAATTTACGGCTATTCTCGCGGCATAGGATGCTCCTCTCTGCACTGATCGACGACTGTCTGAAATTCGGCATCGAGCGGATATTCCGGGAAAGCAAATTGAAGATCAATTTGATGAAGACGGTCTTGGCTGATTACACGGCGACTGTTCGCAAGTGATGGCTCAGTTGCGAGGCAGTCCCTGAATTCACGGTATTCATCATTCAGACGGTCTTCGTAGGTTGGCTCGTATGTGAGTTCTTGGTGGACGGCGATCGGCGTGAGCGCACTTGCAGCCACTACCGTGGCTACCACAGCGACTCGCTGATATTTTTTCGGATATCGATCGACAAACTTCAGCCGAAGCCTGTCACGGTATCGTATTGGTATAGGTTCAAAATTCTCTAAGTTTTCCATAATTAAAATCTCCTTGCACATAAATTGTGCTAAATAATGTAAAAAGTTCAGATAGTAGGAGATATATAGGAAGCGCTAGAGAGCGCGACCACCAAAAAGAGTGCCTTGGCCAACAGCCCGGCTATGTACAGGAATAATGCTGGTTGCATTTGTACACATAGTGGCACAAATATATCACAAATGATTATAAAAATGCAAATAAGCCAGTTACTCTGTGTAGGATCAGGCTAAAACTATCTATAGTTGGTAAAGTTGATAGGGAAGTCAAAATCCTGAGCGCGTATCAGCTGCATGGCAGCCTGCAGCTCGTCTTTGGCGCTGCTGGTTACGCGGACTTCTTCGCCCTGAATTTGGGTTTTGAGTTTCGGGAGTTTGTCGCGGAGTAACTTGGTAATTTTCTTGGCTTTTTCTTGGTCAAGCCCAGACAGGAACGGCACTTCCCAAGTCGTTTTGAGATTGGCTTCAACCGGTTCGCGACTGGTATCAATAACTTTTTGGCTTTGCTCGCGGGCAGCTAGCTTTTTACGAATAATTTCAACAATTGCATCAAGCTGATACTGACTATTGCCAGTAACCTTTAACCCAGTCTTTTCAGCATTGAGCCACTCAACAGCTGCCGGCGTGCCTTTAAAATCATAACGATTCGCAAGCTCACGCTGCACTTGGTCGAAGACATTATTCATCTCGGCCTTGTCGTAGTCGCTCACAATATCAAAACTAAATTGCGCCATGATTCTATGCTATCATGGACGTATGAAAATTATTGTTATTTCCGGGAGTACACGACCAGACTCCCAATCACGTAAAGTGGCCGAGTATCTTGATAAAAAACTAGTGGAACTGGGTGCCCAAACCGAGCTGGTTGATCTGAACGAAAGCCGCCTGCCGATTTTTGATAATAGCAGCTCAGGCCCTTGGGAAGAGGTTTGGAATCCTATAAAAGCTGCGCTGGAAAGCGCCGACGGCTATGTGTTTGTATCACCGGAATGGGACGGCATGTTCAGCGTAGGACTGCACAATATGTTCCACTACGCAGGTAATGCTCTGGCGCACAAGCCTGTGACATTGGCCAGTGTGAGCGACGGTATGGGCGGTATATATCCGCTGGCTCAGCTGCGGGCAACCGGACCGAAAAACACACACTACGTGGTGACGCCGGAAAACTTGCGCTTTAGTGATGTCAATAACTTGCTCGTAAATGGCGAGATTACACAAGATGGCGTCAGGGCACGTGCTGATTACGCGCTTAAAATACTCATCGCGTACGCCGAGGCCCTCAAGCAAATCCGTGACAGCGGTATTGTCGATCTTGAGCAGTTCAAATTCGGCGTCTAGCATTGCCACAACTCCTATCTGTGACAATGCCATCCTGAAACTGCTATAATACTTCGCAAGTATGAGTTATAAGCACAAGAAAATTGCAGATGTGGCAGCGTTGCTCCAGAAGCGGCACAAGGCAAAACCTGATGTCAATCTTCTAAGGGCGGTGGAGCTCAAGGCGCTGTACGAAGAAATACCGCTGTTAAAGCCGGAAGATCGCGCCAGCTTTGGCAAGGAAGTGAACCAGCTCAAGCAGGAGCTTGAGAAGCTAGTTGACAGTAAACAGTCGACAGTTGACAGTGTTGAAGCGATTGATGTCACTGCGCCATTTGATGTGAACGCCAAAACTAAACCGCAGCTCCTCACTGCCGATCATGGCAGCAAACACCCGCTTATGACTGAGCTAGAGCGAATCTTGGATATTTTTGGACGAATGGGATTTGAGGCGGTTGAGTCGCGCCAGCTTGACGATGATTACCATATGTTTGAAACGCTGAACTTCCCAGAGGGTCATCCGGCACGCGATGATTACGACACCTTTATGACCACCGATGGACTCATCGCGCCAGCGCACACCAGCACCATGCAAAACCGTGTGCTGGAGAGCCGTAAAGATCGGCTCAAAGAGGGCAAGCCGATTGCTACCGTTATTCCAGGGCGCGTGTTTCGCAACGAAGACTTGGACGCGCGCCATGAGCACACGTTCTATCAGCTGGAAGGGGTTTATGTGGGCAAGGGCGTACATGCCGGCAACTTAATTGCCACGCTCAAGACTTTTTTGGAAGAATACTACGAGCAAGAGCTGGAAATTCGCACGCAACCGTTCTACTTTCCGTTCACCGAACCCAGCTTTGAGTTTGCTATCAGCTGTCCATTTTGCCAGAAGAAGGGCTGCCACGTGTGCAGTCAAGCTGGCTGGATTGAGCTTTTGGGCTGCGGTATGATTCACCCGAACGTGCTCAAGATGGGCGGAATTGACACTAGTGAATATACTGGTTTTGCGTGGGGTGTTGGCATTGATCGGCTGGTGATGATGAAGCAAAACATCGAAGATGTTCGCCACTTCGAATCCGGCAAACTAGACTTCTTGAGGCAATTCTCATGAGTAGGCAAAAAAATAACTCCCATAAGCCCAGGGCTTTTAGGGAGCAATTTTTGATAGGTATAAGTGCTAGGCACAAAATCCCAAACCGTAACCTATCGTCGTTGGCCGCGTGGTTACCAGCTTTCGCATGGCACACTGTCGCCACTATAGCCCGTTCATTCTATCAAAAGTATAATCAGAAATCTATCTTCGGGGTAGTGTATGGGTAAAGAATCTCAACAGCCAACTACCAATGTATTTATTGATGCATCTAATCTGTGGGAGGCTCAAAAAACAAAAGGAAGATTTTTTGATCTTGCAAAGCTGAAGGATTATCTAAAGCAGCGATACCAAGCGAGTGAAATCAAGGTCTATTACTATACCGCTTATCCGGCCGAGGGTACTCGAGCTTATAGTACGGCACCAAAACACCAATTTTATACATATTTGAAAAAAGGTCTTGGGTTTGTTGTTCGCAAAAAACCGCTAAAGCGGCTTAAGAACTTGACAGACGAAGGTGAAGCCATTCAAGAAAAAGGCAATATGGACGTTGAAATGACCATTGATGCCGTAAATCTTATCAAAAAATATGACACAGCAGTTTTTTTTACAGGTGATTCAGATTTCCTCGCACTTGTTAATTACATTAAAAACAGAGGTAAAAAGGTGTATATATTTTCATCTCGGAATAATGTTTCAACAGAGATGCGTACCGGCGGGCATGGTTATATAGACATACTCAATATTACTGACGATATCTGGGGCAAGGAATTGCAATACCGTGAACAGAAAAATAAAAACGCCCCTCGATTAGGAGGAGCGCCCTTGGATGTGATTCCCCGACGGTTGAAGAAACCATTGGATAAGAAAAGTGTAGCAAAAAGAGGCGGAAAAGTCAATAATCATAAGAGGCCAAAGAAATGAGGCAGTTTTCATGAAAATCGTCAACGAAATATCAGTAAAAGAGTTACGAGAAATGGCACAGCGTATGTATGGCAGCCTCGTTAAGGCTGACGTTGATGTGGCTAAGAAAATCGTCATTGTGGATATGGAAATGCACGCTGATGGCGAAGCGAAGCTGCTGGAAAATGGTTCAAAACAAGAAGACCTCTGGGGGATAAACCTCTATCCGGATAAATTTGGTACAGATGAATTTGTGGAGTTTGATTCAATGATTAACCTGAAGCCACGGCAGAATAACCGGACTCGTGGCGTGGACGATCCAAAAATCCGCTCGCAAATACAGCAGATTGTCAGTGAGGTTGTGCATGAGTAGCTACAGTGTTGATCGCGAAAAGTGGCAAGAGCTGAGTATTTTTGACCAAATGGGCAACATCTACTCTGAGGTTGGGCGTACCTTTACTGCCAAAAAAATGCGGGATGTAAAGCGATCGGAAGCGGCGTTTGAGCGCGCCCTTGATCTGTTTGACGCCACTACCGAGGTGTTAGCGATCAAAAAGTCTTCTAAACTTCGTGAAGTTTTGCGCGCGCGCGAAATATTTGTCAATGAGTATGCAACCGCGAGCGAAAGCAGCCTGGATGACTATTTAATGCAATTTGCTATAGCAGCACGAATGAGGCAGTTTTCATGATAGTAATTACTGGAGCAAGTGATGGGTTAGGACGCCAACTAGCGAAACTTTACAAAGAGGCGGGGAAAACCGTAGTTAACATCTCGCGGCGTGAATGTGAATATGCAGATACAAACCTACTGCGTGACTTGCGTGTAGGCTCAGAAATTGAAAAAGCTGCTAATGAGGTAGCTGCTATTGATGAGCCGCTTGAAGCAATTGTGAACTGCGCGGGGGTAATGTCTATCCAGCCCCTAGGAAAAATCACGGAAGATGAAATTAAACGAGTTATGTCTACGAACGTGAAATCTGCAATATTACTCGTGTCCAACTTGGCCGACCGTATTAAAAAAGACGGCACAGATATTGTAAATGTTGCTTCTACCGTCGGGTTAAAAGGCTATGTTGACCAGGCTGTATACGGCGCGTCTAAGTGGGCTATGCGTGGTTTCAGTGCCAACTTACAGGTTGAGCTGAAGGATACCTCGTGTCGCGTAATTAGTTTCTGCGTGGGTGGGTTTAATTCAGATATTGCTAAAAAAGTCACTGGTAGAGAAATAGCAGACCCAGAAAATTGGATGAATCCAGAAGACATTGCAAAGTATATGAAGCAAACACTTGAGCTGCCAAAAGGTATGGAAGTCACAGAAGTAATTATCAACAGGAAGCAAGCAAAATGAGGCGATTGTCATGAGAGCTTTGGTTTTTGGCGATAGTATTACGCAGGGTTACTGGGCGGTTGAGCACGGCTGGGTTGACCGTATGCGTATGTTCTATGACGCTCGACAATTTGAAGATCTTGACGGGAACGATGAGCCAACTGTTTTCAATCTCGGAATCTCTGCCGATAATTCAGAAAATATCTTGAGGCGGATTGAGCCTGAGGTAGCTGCAAGAACTCGGCCACATCATTCTGCTAAGCCGGTAATAATTCTACAAATTGGTGTCAATGATGGAGCGATGGAGCCACACGAACCACAAGTGCCACTTGAAAAATATAAGGCAAATCTTGAAGCAATAATCACAAAAGTAAAACAGTTTGCTTCTAAAATTATTTTTGTTGGCTTTGCCGCTTGCGATGAGCGACAAACCACACCGGTGTCGTGGGGCGAATATTACTATACGAATAAAAATATCAAGGCCTATGAAGACGCTATGGCTCACGTTGCAGCAGCACAAGGCGTAGATTTTGTACCGGTGTTTGACGAGTTCAAGAAGCATGTTAACGCTGGGGAAGATTTGCTGCCAGATGGGCTGCACCCAAACGATGCTGGTCATGAATTGATATACAAAATAGTAAACCCAAAACTACAGGAGTTGCTAACATGAGCCAAGCTGTTCAGGTAACGAAAGAAGAAATGAAAATTCAAAACACAGGCTATGAATTGTGCGCTGATTGGTATGGTACGGACAAAAATCAAGTATTGTTGGTTCTGCCCGGATTTACATCTACCAAGAAAAAATATGAAGATATGGTTCGGTCGTTAGTTAAAGAAACAGGCTATTCTGCGCTCGTGCTGGATTATGCTGGGCATGGCGAAAGTCCGTTTGTTCTTGATGACTTAAGCAGAGCGGATAACTTTTCGGATGTTGTAGCGGCTTTTGACTGGCTGAGGAGCAATTACAAAGACAAAAAAATAACAGTTCTCGGTACAAGTTATGGTGGATTTCATGCGGCATATCTGACAAAATTTCGGTCGTTCCAACATATAATTTTCCGGGTGCCGGCAAGCTATCCAGAAGAAACGCTGTATACCAAAATTGGAGATATAAAAGATGCTCATTCTAGAGAATACCGCAACAACCCTCAGAGCTATGTTGACCACTGGCTTTTTACGCACGCCGATTCTGTAAATGGCCGGGCGCTGGTTGTGACGCACGAGTTTGATACGGTGTGCCCGCCTGTTGCGACCAAGCCGTTTGCGGATGCCTTCGGGGCGGATACGTGGGAAGCCCCTGGTTTCAAACATGGATTTAATGAAAGCGACGTGACAGAAGAGCAGCTCAAGGATTATTATCAAAAGATTGCGGAGTGGATAAACAATGAAAATTAGTTTGAGGTGGTTTGCATGAAAAGCGTTCAGTACAAAATAAAACACCAGTATCAGCCTACAAACACAACTTGTAGCCCCACTGCTTTAAGTATGATGCTGGACTACTACAATGAGGATATTTCTGTTGATGAAATATCAAGCAAGGTGCCTCAGGTTTACAGCGAAGACGGTGAACCATTCGGTACAATCAACCAACAAATGGCTACTTGGTGCATTTCACTTGGCTACGATGTCGCACTTTACACATTCGATTGTCAAGTTATTGATCAATCCTGGGCAGAGTTGTCAAAAGAAAAACTATGTGAACGACTGAAAGCTCGTAAGGACGGATGGATTGTTCCTGCCCTAGAAAAGGTATGGACAGTTGCGTATGCACAAGCATACATTGATTTCTTGAAAGCAGATGGAGAACTTTATATTCAGCCCGCCGTTAATACCAAACTCCTCTATGAATTATTGGCAGAAGGCCCAGTATTACCATGCCTTTGCTTCAATACATTATATGGTCGCGGCCGTACTAGTAATTTTGATGAAAAAAAGTCCGTCAAAGATGATATCAATGGCAGAACATGGAATCATAGCGTGGTTATTTACGGATACGATGAAAAAGGAAACTTTCTGGTCGCAGACCCCATTAGAAAACCTGGTCTTCACGTTGTTGAACCAGAGCGGATGATTGCAGCGATATCTACAGCACAGATTGAGTGTGATAATCTACTATTCCAGATAAGGAAAAAGAAATGATCACATCGTTGAGGAGGTCCAAATGAAAATCGCAGTTGTAACTGGTTCAACAAGTGGCATAGGTTTGGCGGCCGCTCAACGTTTATATGATGCCGGTATGGCAGTTGTTCTCAACTCACCAAATGATAGCGACAAAAATATCGTAGATAAATTTGAAGATAAATCACGAGTTCGTTTCTTCGCGGCCGATATTGCAAACAAGCAGACAGTGGACGACCTAAAAGAATTTATTCATGGGGAATTTGGCAAGCTTGATTGTCTGGTTGCTAATGCAGGAGTGTTGCCATTGCCTGCGGGTATTGACGATATTAGTGACGAAAACATCAACCGTACTATCGATGTTAACCTTAAGGGGACCTTCCACACACTTAAAACTATAGGTGGGCTTATACAAGACTCATCAAAAGACGGTGCTATTGTCGTGCTTACTTCGGTGGACGGTATTATTGGCGAGCCTTATGGAGTTATCTATTCTGCTACAAAAGCCGGTATTATATCGCTCACTAAGTCGTTCGCACGCAAATACAAAGATCCGCTAGTGCGTGTCAACGCAATTGCACCCGGTTTGATTGATACGCCACTCACAAAAAGCACCGGGGAAGATCCAAGCTGGACAACAGATCTGTCGATTATCAAGCGCTTGGGCAAACCAGAAGAGATTGCTTCCGCGATCACTTTCTTATTATCGGAGGATGCTTCATTTATAACTGGGCAGGTCTTAGCTGTTGATGGAGGATTTACACTAAAATGAAAATTAGTTTGAATTGGGTGAGGGAATTTACGAGCGTCAAGGTTTCTGTTGACGAATTGGTGAAAAAAATTGGCGCGCAACTGGGAGAAGTTGAAGAAGTTATAAGCTTGGGTGAACGCTACAAAGACGTAACGGTAGCCAAAGTTGTCTCGTGCACAAAACACCCCAACGCCGACAAGCTGAACGTCTGCAAAATTGATGACGGCGGTGCTAACAAAAAGGTCAAACGCGATAGCAAAGGCTTGGTGCAGGTGGTTTGCGGGGCGCCAAATGTGCGAGCCGGCATCACGGTGGCCTGGATACCGCCCGGCGCGATTGTGCCAAGTACCTTTGACGGCGAGCAGTTCAGGCTGGACGTGCGACCGCTTCGCGGCGTGGATAGTAACGGCATGCTGGCCAGCGGCAAAGAACTGGCGATCAATGACGACCACGACGGCATTTTAATCTTGGACAAACCGGCAAAACCCGGCACGCCGCTTGCCGACGTGTATGACCTGGACGACTATATTATTGAGGTTGAAAACAAGATGTTTACCCATCGCCCGGACTGCTTCGGCATCTTGGGCGTGGCGCGTGAAATCGCCGGCATCAGCCAGGTGAAGTTTACCTCGCCCGATTGGTACGCGCAGGGCTTTGACAAGCTCAAAAAAGGCGACACAGCCCTCAAGCTCACGGTCAAAAACGACATACCAAAACTAGTGCCGCGTTTTATGGCGGTGCCGATGAGTGGTGTCAAAGTCACCAAGTCGCCGATTACCATGCAGAGTTACCTGACGCGTGTGGGCATAAAATCCATCAACAACGTGGTGGATATCACGAACTTCGTGATGGTGCTGACCGCGCAGCCGTTGCACGCCTATGATTACGATAAAGTGGCGGCTCAGGATAGTGCCAAGCATGCCACCATTGTGGTGCGAAAGCCAGCCAAGAACGAAAAAATAGCACTACTGAACGGCAAAACGATTGAGCCGCGTGGTGACGCCATGATGATTGCCAGCAGCACCAGGCTCATTGGCGTGGGCGGTATCATGGGCGGCACGGACACTGAAGTTGACGCTGATACGACGAACATTATCTTGGAGTGTGCCAATTTTGACATGTACAGTATCCGTAAAACCAGCATGGCGCACGGGCTGTTTACCGACGCGGTGACGCGCTTCAACAAAGGCCAAAGCCCGATGCAAAACGACATCGTGCTGTCGTATGCGGCCGGTATGCTGCAAAAGCACGCCAGCGCTGAAGTGGCCGGTGAGATTGTTGATACCAGCCCGGAGCACGCCAAAAACTACTGGCCGCCAGTTGCAGTAACGCCGAGTTTCATCAATGAGCGCCTGGGTCTGGCGCTGAGCAGTACAGACATTACGAGGCTTCTCAAAAATGTTGAGTTTCATGTTGAGCATACTAACGACGCGTTGTCAGTGAGCGCGCCGTTTTGGCGAACGGATATCGAGATTGCCGAAGACATTGTTGAAGAAGTCGGCCGTTTGTATGGTTATGACCACCTGCCGCTGGAATTACCGATGCGCAGCGTCGAGCCATCGCCGAACAATGCCTTGCGAGACGTCAAAAAACGCATTCGCGCCGTACTCAGCAACAGTGGTGCCAACGAAGTGTTGACCTACAGCTTTGTGCACGGCAACCTCATGAAAAAAGTTGGCCAAAACCCGGACGACGCTTATCAGCTCAGTAATGCCTTGTCGCCTGATTTGCAGTATTACCGCACGAGCCTGCTGCCGAGCCTGCTGGAGAAAATCCACCCCAACATCAAGGCAGGGCACAACGAGTTTGCATTGTTTGAGATGAATCCGGTGCATGTCAAAGGCTTTGTCGACAAAGAAAAACTGCCGATTGAAGACCAGCGACTGGCGTTTGTATTCGCCGCAAGTGACAAAGCGGCAAAAGCCTATAACGGCGCACCGTACTACCAAGCGCAAAAATATGTGCAGCATTTGCTCTTACGCTTAGGTATCGAAAGTGTTTTCGAGCCAGCCGAACATTATAGTCCGAAGCAGGCGGTCGCCCAGGCGGCAATTGCGCCGTTTGAGAAAAAGCGCTCGGCGCTTATCAAAACCAAAGACGGCGAATTTATTGGTGAAATTGGCGAACTGCGTGCAGAAGTGCGCCAAAACCTCAAATTGCCGCGCTTTACCGCCGGGTTCGAGCTGGACATCGCGCGGCTTGCCACACTAGCTCGTTCGCAAAGGTATCAGCCACTGTCACGCTTCCCATCGACTGAGCAGGATATTACCTTTAAGCTTGCCAAAACCACCACCTACAAACAGTTGTTTGACACGGTTCAAACAACGCTCGCAGACGCCGAGAAAAACCACGGCTATCAATATATAGTCACGCCAGTTGATATCTACCAATCCGACAAAGACGCCACGCATAAACACATCAGTCTGCGCATCACGCTGACGCATTACGAGCGTACGCTGACGACTGACGAAACTAACAAGCTGCTGGATAGCATTGCTGCGGCTGCCAAAAAGACATTGCAAGCCAGCAGAATCTAAATCGAAACCATCACGCTTATGCTATCATAAGAGCCAATGGCTCGCCGTAGTAAACGCCTCAAACGTAGTCTGTCGTTGCCGCTCGTCACGCTGTATGGACTGGGCAACATCTTGGGCGCTGGTATTTATGTGCTGGTGGGCAAAGTCGCCGGCAGCGCTGGCAGTAGTGCGGCGTTGGCGTTTCTGATTGCGATGGCAATCGCAGCCCTGACGGCGCTCTCATACATGGAATTGGCCAGCCGGTATCCGGTCAGCGCCAGCGTGTCGGTGTATTTGCACAAGGCGTTTGGGCGGCGCTGGTTGTCGATTTTGATTGGTCTGGCTATGGTGGCCAGCGGCGTGGCTTCGGCGGCGGCACTGGCGCAAGGTTTTGCCGGCTACTTGGACTCGATCATTGGCGTACCAACGCTTGTTGCAAGTGTCGGTCTGCTTATTTTTATTGGCCTGCTTGCGGCCAAAGGCATCGGTGAATCGGCAATATTTGCGGCGGTGCTCACGTGCCTCGAAGTACTAGGTCTGGTAATCATCATCTGGGTTGGTCGCAGCGCATTTGCCAGCGCGGACGTTGGCACGGTGCTGCATATCGATCCGTCGGTTGGCTGGGCCGGTGTCATGGCCGGCGCGTTCCTGGCGTTTTATGCCTTTATTGGCTTTGAGGACATGGTGAACGTATCCGAAGAAGTCAAAAATCCGCGGCGCACCATGCCGCTGGCGATTCTGATCTCGCTGATTGTGGCGACCGTGCTGTACCTGGCTGTTGTAATTGTTGCTACAACATTGGTTGATCCAAATGAGTTGGCGACCAGTTCAGCACCGCTGGCGATGGTATACGGTGCCGCGGGCGCCGGCAACGCAATTGTTATTAGTTCGATTGGTGTTATTGCCGCAGTCAATGGCGTGATAGTTCAGGTCATCATGGGGTCTCGAATTTTGTACGGCCTGGCTCGTCAGGGCTGGGTTGATAAACGATTCGCCGACGTGAACGGCCAGACTAAAACACCAGTGTTTGCGACAGTAGTAGTCGTGGCGATTATGATCGCCGGCACCATTTTGTTGCCGCTGGTATCGCTGGCCAAACTTACCAGTCTGCTGGTGCTCAGTATCTTTGTGTTGGTTAATCTGTCACTGATAAAAATCAAAATGCATGCCGACAAAAGCCACAATCACGTCACCGTGCCAAAGTTTGTGCCGATACTGGGCGTGCTCAGCTCAGCCGGACTCATTTTGTATCAGATTATTGGCTAGCAGCATAGCCGAGCACTAGCATTACACGCTGGGCTTGTAGTACCATTGGAGCATGTCAAAACCATCACTCAACGCCTGGCTCCAAATACATGTGCTGCGTATGTCGCGCCTGCATTTTGTCTACGCCGCTATCTTTATTGTATCCACGATTTTATTTGACGCCTGGAATCTCATCACGCCAGATATTATCATGGGGCGCTGGGCGGCTGCAGCCGGACTGGTCGTTGTGAGCGCGCTTGTTTGGTATGCTTCGCGAACGACTACAAAGAGTACGCTGCAATACCAAGGGCTGGTATATGCGCTTATTGCCAGTGATCTGGCCATCGCAACCTACATGGTGTATGCGCAGCGCGGCATCGCCAGCAAGAGCGTGCTACTCTACGTCATACCAATTATCGTCGCTACAGCGCTCCTGTCGCGAGCAGCCTTGTTTGCAACAGCGGCCATTAGCGTCGCGCTGTACTCGTTTGTGTGCGTCCGTTATTTCTATCTCAACCCCGGTCAGGCCTACAAAGTAGAGCTATATGGCGAGGTAGCATTTTATAGCGCACTGCTGTTTTTGGTGGCCGGCTTTCTCTGGACACTGTTGTCAAATAGTAAAAAAGCATAAGAGTCTTGCCAGGCACGCCAAAACGCGCTATAATAGAAAGCGTTATTTCATAAACATAAACAAGGAAACCAGATGGACGACAATACAAATCCAGCACCACAACAAGACAATCCGGTACCGGTCGACCCAGGTGTCGGCGCACCCGCTGATCCCGGCGTTGGGGCTCCTGCTCCAGTAGACCCAGGCGTACCGCCTGTTGCACCGGCTCCAGAGGCGCCAGCCCCTGAAGTGCCGGCACCAGAAGCACCTGCAGATCCTGCAGCACCTTCTGACCCAGCAGCGCCTGCTGCAGTGTAAGAACCGAGTTTGACTGACTTGGAAAGACCGCTCAAAACCGGGCGGTCTTTTTTTATGCAAAACATGTTGTATATTTGGCTCTTTACACGGCAACAGCCGGATAGGCTATACTAAAACGACAAACAAAGGGAGTATATGGCACGAAAACGAGATAGAGCGTTCGCACTGGTGGCAGCAGGTATGTTTTTGTTGAGCACACTTGCGTTTACCGGAATGGTACTATGGACCATGTTCCAAGACAGTAATAGCAGTAATCAGGAGGCAGCCACTATGGACAGCAGCAATCAAAACGGACAGAGCTCGGCCGGTACCAAACTTGCTAACTTTGACCCAATTGCAGACGTGAGCGAGCTACAGAAGATTGATCTGGTTGACGGTACGGGCGATGAAGCACAAGCAGGCGCGACCGTCACCGTACACTACACCGGCGCCTTGGCTAAAGACGGCACTATTTTTGAAAGCTCCAAAGACAGCGGCCAAACTGCTACGTTTGGGCTCGAACAAGTTATCAAAGGTTGGGGCGAGGGTATTCCTGGCATGAAGGTCGGGGGTACCCGTCGATTGATTATTCCGGCCGAACTGGCGTACGGCGCTCAGTCGCCAAGTCCGGATATTCCACCGAACTCGGCACTGGTCTTTGATGTCGAACTCATCGCCGTCCAATAAATGACAATTTGTGCAAAAAACACAACATATGGGGGTATTGACGAAAGCACAAGCACTATATATACTAGAACGGTAACAGATAGAACATTAAAGTAAACATCAAAAACAAAGAACTTTTAGGGCCAAAACTGCATTTTCGTTTCCCGGAAATGTGCTTCAAAGCCCTCAAAAGTTCCGAGCAAGAGGGGAATCATTTATGGGGAAAAACGCCAAAGACATCACAATCTACACCACCAATACCTGCGCATACTGCGTTATGGTCAAGCGATGGTTGCAGTCAAAAGGCGTGGGCTATAACGAAGTGAACTTGGACGAAAACCCTGACCGCCAGCAAGAAGCATTGGAGCTTTCTGGTGCCTTGACCGTGCCGGTAACAGTCGTCACAAACCATGACGACAGCAAGCGAGTGGTGGTTGGATACAATCTTGCCCAGCTCGCCCCCGCTTTAGCATAGAACTTTTCTTCGTACGCCTTAGCAGCACCAGGCCTTAATTGCTCATGCTTGGTGTAATATTGAGAACGTGTTATAACTGGCTGTATGCAAGAAGTGTTACTCCCTCCACCTCCAGAAGATTTGCTTGAGGAATCCAATCAATGGGCGCACGAAGAAGCCATGCGCGGCATGCGGGACAGTTTATATGATTTCATGCTTGGTACCTACTACAAGGGCTTTGCGATCTACCAGGAACATCGCCGTACTACCTTGGAGCGGATTGAGGACGCTGGTGGAGTCAAGAAGATAAAATATCAAGCAGATCCTATTTCGCAGGATATCCTGGGAGAACACAGGCAAAACAGACTGGTGCTGAAGGATGGATCCGTCATTCCGTTGCGGGAACTGGTCGCGATTGAACCAATTGAGAGTCCTCTCGAAACACCCAAGGGTCTGCCAGAAAAAGCCACGAGGGTGCACCAAGTGCAGCTCGGTTTTGGCGGTAAAGCTATTGGCATGAATGCCGAAGCTATCTTTGAAAAAGATATTGATCATAAGTTCGTAGAACCTGGTAAGCCGTTTGAAAGGTTCCTTGGAGACCCAACGTATTTTCCGGAAGACATGGGTATTACCGAGCGGATTGTCACCGACAAACACCCGGATCCCGATGACGAAGGATTCCGTTGGCCGTTGGCGCACCAGGTGTCGCGCAGTTATAGCCTAGATGGCCGGATTTGGCGCCCTTCTCTAGACAAGGATATTCCGGACTATCGCAGCGACCCGCTAGGCTATCGAGCCTGGGCGCTCCGCGGCGATGCAAAACTTGAGCTGGCCTTTCAGGCTCCGGTTATAATCCAGACCAGAGATAACTTTAATGGCGAGAAAATATCCTACAGAGGTATGAAGACGGTTATCGACTACCGAAATAATCTCGTAACTTCAGGAACCGAGGCCAGTTCGGTTGACATCATTGAGCTCTTTAAGCACTATACGCATCTTATGGACATTGTGTACGTGACATATGTCCCCGAAGAGACCAGAGCGACGGTTGATAGAGAAATAGCCGAAATTATTGGGCAAAAGCCCGCACTGCAAAAACCGCTTCCGGCTCTTTCATAACCACCGCTTGCCACGTATAATAGGGTTCTATGGGTAAGACAGACAAGGTACATGACTTAGTGGTGGTGGGCGCGGGGCCGGCGGCGTTAGCGGCGGCGGTGTATACGACGCGCGAAGACATTCCAACGATTTTGTTTGAGAAAGGCGTCGTTGGGGGACTGGCGGCCATTACTGATTGGGTTGATAACTATCCGGGCTTTTCAAAGGGCATTGCCGGACTGGAATTATCCGAAGAGCTGCGCAAACAGGCCGAACGGTTTGGCGCCGATATTCGCTTGGGCGAAGTGCTGGGCATTAGCGAAAAAGGCGGTATCAAAACGCTCAGCACCACCGATGGCGACGTGCAGGCTCGGGCTGTCTTGATTGCGACGGGTTGTGATTACAAAAAAATTGGCGTGCCCGGCGAAGAAGAATTTTATGGCCGCGGCGTGCACTACTGTGCGACCTGCGACGGCGCGTTTTACCGCGACAAAAAACTTGTCGTAGTTGGCGGCGGTAACTCGGCGGTGCAAGAGGCGCTGTTTTTGACACGGTTTGCCACGCATATTGATCTGTTAGTACGCAGTACGATCAAAGCCTCAGATGTGCTGATAAAAGAACTCGAGAAGCATGACAAAATAACCGTGCACCTTGGGACGACGACCGATGAAATTGTCGGCGAAGGTGGCAAGGTCACTAAAGTAATTGGTACGCACGATGGCAAAAAAGTTGAATTTCCGACTGATGGCGTCTTTGTGTTTGTGGGGCTGAAGCCAAACACGGCTTTCCTAAAAGACGGAATTGTACAGCTTGATGACGTCGGCTTTGTCAAAGCCAATGAACAGCTCGAAACGGCTGTGCCGGGCGTTTTTGCTGCCGGCGACGTCAGAAGTGGCGCTACCATGCAGATTGCCACGGCTGTTGGCGAGGGCGCAACCGCAGCGCTCCGTATCCGCGAATATCTCGAAACCGAAGAAAGGGTGGCCTAGCGTCGTTTTGGCCGGTTACCAAATGCTCGGGTAAGCATCGTAGCAGAACCTTGCATGACACGGCGCATATCTTCAGGCATTGCAGCGGAAAGCTCACCAGCCCCATTCGGGTCTAAACTTTGTCTGGAAAGGAGATGGTGATCCTTGTCTTTTTGGATGTCTACTTTGACAATTTTTTGCAGTAGCCGGACGACAACAGCGTCAAGGTCGGCATAATCTTCCGGGAGCGGCAGAACCATACTGTCGAGGTTGGCAACGGTAACCTGCTCGTTGTTATGTTGCCAGATATTTTTGCGCTGTAATACGCTCGCAGTATTCCGCAGCAGGCCGTCGTTGCTTGGCTCGAGGCTAAAGTCAATAAGACGGGCAAACTCTGGTTCGGGTACTTTATAGCGGGCAAGATTCTTGGCGCTCAAAACCCTCAACAGTGATTGGTAGCTCAAAAAGGCTTCCTGGCTTATTCCTTCAGGCGCAAACACCAAGCCTTCTCCAAATAGGCCGCCGACCAGGTTTTGCATGTTTACAAAATCATTCCGGCGTCGTATTGGTGCCGTCACGCGGGGCCTGTAGAGGCCATCATAAATAACAGGAATGTGGTTTGCTCGTGCGGTTCGTTTGTAGCCTTCTCTGGTAGCGCGGCCAGCTTTTTTATCAACATCACCGGCAGACGGATAGATAAGACTAAACTCCTCAGGAATCTCGTTGATAACGGCACTTGGCTTAGTGTTAGTGACTTTTTGTGTAACCGTAACCAGCATTCGGTCAATGCCGCGCAAGTGCAGTCCGCCAGCCTCACGAATGTCGTACGCAAACGTGATAGCCGGCATGGCTTTGAACTTTTCTGAGGCAAGATGATAGTCATGGCCAATCAGAGGATCGCCAAACAGCGGATAGCGAATGCCGTCGATAACTTCCTCTTCTCCACGGGGGTAGGCCATGGCATACTCACTCAGGTAGCCCTCGGGAGGAATAAAGCTCGGGTCGATAACGTGATACAAAAGGCCACTAGCCATAAATGTCATGGCTTGTTCAAGTCGGGTTGAGCCTGCCTCATCAACAGCAGTAGCCTCTATCGGTGTCAGCCCGGATTCGCTGATGTGATTACGGAGGGCAGTGTATACTTCTCCACGTTCCGTAATAAGTCTCGGATCATAGCCAGGGGCGAAAGCCTTCATATTAATATAAATTATTTATCAATAGTATGCTTGGAACGAGCTTCTCGAGATTTTGTTTGTGGGTTTTTGGTAAGGTAGGGTACAATTGAACCGAAGTAAAAGGAGAACACAAGTGGCAGATGTAAGCTATGGCGATGACGCCCCAAATGCAGTCAATGTGATTATTGAGATTCAAAAGGGTTCACGCAATAAAATCGAAGTTGATAAAAAAACCGGGCGACTGTTCCTTGATCGCGTCAACGGGACTCTCTTGGGTTACCCGACAGACTACGGCTATGTACCGGATACGCTATGCGACGATGGTGATCCGCTTGACGCACTGATTGTAATTGACGAATCGTTGCCACACGGCGTGGTTATTCCGGCGCGTCCTGTTGGTGTACTCCATTTTGAAGACGACGGCGAGATGGACGAGAAACTTATCTGCGTACCAGCTGATGATATCAGTAAAGACCACATCAAAACGCTTGATGATCTTGGCGAAGCGTTTAAAAAGAACATCGAACATTTCTATAGCCATTACAAAGACTGGAAAAAAGATTGGAAGGGCGTCAGCGCCGTGTTGAAGGGCTGGGGCGGCCCGGATGAAGCCAAAAAAGTCATCGAAGACTCCATCGCCCGAGCAAAAAAATGAGCTTCGAAAAAGACTACCTGCGAGCAGCACAGGGTGCGGTAACAGGGGTGCTTGATGCCATCAGGCCAGACTTGCTGGCCGCCTACGGAAGAAAGGACCACACGGTAAAGCGCGACAATACTGTCGTCACTGAGTGGGATCATAAAATCGAGACTCAGCTACGTGAGTCGTTAGCCGCATTTGATGATAGCATTCCATTTGTCGGAGAAGAGAGTGGCTTGAAAGAGGTGGGCGACACGTTCTGGCTGGTTGACCCGATAGACGGGACAGAGCATTTTGTACGAGGGCTGCCCTTTTGCAGTACTATGGTGACGCTGATTGCTCAGCACGAACCGGTTTTAAGTATCATAGATATGTTTGCCAGCAACGAGCGGTACACAGCCATAAAAGGTAATGGCGCGTACTGCAACGGCGAAGCACTGCAAGTGAGTGATGTCCCGATGAAGCGAGCCGTACTCGAGTTTGAAACACATGCTGATGACCCTGCCAATTTAGAGAAATGGGCCAGCGTGCGCGATGAAATCTACGGATTTTTTAATTTTCTAGCTTCTGGATTTGGCCACTCAAGCGTGGCTGCTGGTAAAATGGAAGGTCGCGTGGCACTGAACGGCTATGGCTATACATGGGATTTCGCCCCAGGTGCCCTATTGGTGCAAGAAGCAGGCGGCAAGGTCGCTAATATCGGCAGCGATACGTATGATTATCGTAACTTGAGCTTTATCGCCGCTAATCCGGACGTGCATGATAGGCTACAGGAGTTGTTGGCAAACTCATGAAAACGCGAGTTCTCGGCAAGGCAATCGTACTGAATAGCGACAACGAGCTTTTAATTGTGCGGCGCAGTAAGACCGCACCGCGCCGTCCGTTGCAGTGGGACTTGCCGGGCGGCATGGTCGAGGACGGCGAACAGTTTGCAACCGCAACCACTCGCGAGGTATTAGAGGAAACAGGGCTGACGGTTGCTGCAGATCATCTTGAACTGGTCTATACGCACACGGCGGTCAAAGAAGCTTTAAACGTTATCTGGCTGTTTTATGCAGTGCGGACTGACGTACAGACAGTGACCTTGAGTTTTGAGCACGACCAGTATAAATGGGTTGCGCTGGATAAGGCGATTGCTCTGTTTGAGTATCCGCTGCAGCGCGATTTGCTCCAGCATTTGCATGACAACCGTATCCTCGATGACACGCCGTCGCTCAAGCAGTAAAACTTGACAAACTATAGATAACTATGATATAATGAAAAGATGACTACGTTTTCTGATCTTGTAACACCAGAACAACTTACCTTTGAACAACATGACCATCGTCAATACATCAGTCATGCAACCGATTTGGCGGAGTTTTTTGTTGGACACTGCCAGCGTGATGAACGAACCGACGAACTTAAACTCGCAGCGATGCCATGGCGGGCAGGCGATATCACAAGACTCCTGGGTAGTTTTGGTGTAGTCGCCGGCTCTGAACTGTTTGATCCGAGTGCGTTTCCTTGTCGAGATCGCAGTGAGTTCCATGCAATTCGTCAGGCTGTTATCGCCGAGTCTGATGCGCGCCTCCAGCAAGTAGCAAGCTAGGCTATAGATTTCATAGCCGCTTATGCTACAATACCTCTTGAATAAAAGGGGTATTTTTAAAAATGAAAACACGGGTGGCGATAAACGGATTTGGTAGGATTGGACGCAATGCATTTAAGATAGCGTTTGATCGCAGCGATATCGAAATCGTGGCGATCAATGACCTGACCGACACAAAAACGCTGGCTCATTTGCTCAAGCACGACACCAACTATGGCTGGTATGAAAAAAAGGTCGGATTCGATAGCGATCACCTGGTTGTCGGCAGCCACAAGATAAAAGTAACTGCCGAGAAAGACCCCGCTGCCTTGCCCTGGCGTACCCAAGAGGTCGACGTGGTAATTGAGTCGACTGGCTTATTTGTTGACCCGGCAAAAGCGAAAGCGCACATTGACGCGGGCGCGAAAAAAGTGGTCATCAGCGCCCCGGCCAAAGGCCAAGGTGCAACCACCATTGTGCTGGGTGTCAACGACGACAAGGTAGACACAGCCAGCGATATCATCAGCAACGGTTCGTGCACAACCAACTGTATTGTGCCGCCAGCTGACGTCATGGACCAAGCCTTTGGTGTCGAAAAGGCCATGATGACGACAATACATAGCTATACCGCCAGCCAGCGTTTGCAGGACGCCCCGGCCAAAGACTTACGCGAGGCACGGAGTGCCGCTGAAAATATCGTACCCACAACTACGGGCGCGGCAATTGCCACTAAAGAAGTCTTGCCGCAGTTTGACGGTATCTTTGACGGTCTGTCGGTGCGTGTGCCGACGCCGGTTGTATCTCTGAGCGACTTTACCTTTTTGGTCAAAAAGAATACCACGGTCGAAGCAGTGAACGAGGTATTCAAAAAGGCCGCCAAACAGCCATATTACCAGGGGATCTTGGATGTGACCGAAGAACAGTTGGTCAGCAGTGACTTTATCGGTAATAGCCATTCGTCGATTGTCGATCTATCACTGACGAAGGTAGTAGGTGGCAACATGGTCAAAGTAGTGGCCTGGTACGACAACGAGTGGGGCTACAGCAATCGTTTGGTTGAGCTGGTCGCTGATGTTGGTAAAGCGCTGCATAAACACTAAGGTATTACTCATGAAGATATTTTTAGGTGCGGACCATAACGGCTACGAGCTCAAAGAAATGCTTGAGCAGTATTTGAAAAGCGCCGGTCATGAGGTCGAAGATGTGGGCAATCAACAACTTGACCCAAATGACGATTTCCCGATGTACGGCGCGCGGGTTGCCAGCAACGTGTTGGCGCACCAGGATTCTGCGGGCATATTGCTATGTGGCAGTGGCCAAGGCGTGTGCATTGCCGCCAATCGTTTCAAGGGTATTCGTGCCAGCTTGGTTTGGAATGAGTCTGAAGCCAAGAGTTCGCGCAATGATGACGACGCCAATGTGCTCTGCCTGCCGGCGAGTGAAATTACTGATAAAAAAACAATTAAGCATCTGGTCGACGTCTGGCTGGCCACGCCGTTTGCCGGTGCGGCGCGCTTTCAGCGTCGGATACGACAGCTGGACGAGCTAGGATAAAACTATGGCACGGCGACCCGCACGAAAAAGAAAACAGACCCGAAAAGAAGTTGCTCGTATTTTGCTACTGACAGCTGGTATTTACGCAGTGATGCTGGTGGTTGTCTATGGGGGCGGTGGGCCGACGAATTGCACGCCTGGACGAGAGATTCAGGAAGGCTGCACCATGGCTTTTCCGATTGTGCTGGCGTTCTTCTTTCCGGCCCTCGTCTGCGGCAGCGTATTGTTTGTGACCCTGGTGCACCGCAAAGAAACAAAAAATCGCCGAAAGAAACGCTGACGATGGCGACGATTTGCCCGACAGTGCTGGCTGAGAATGCGCACCAATACCGTGAGCAGATAGAGCGCGTGCAAGGGTTTGCTCGGCGGATACATTTGGACTTTACGGACGGTGTCTTTGCAAAATCCAAAACCATACCGCTTGACACCGCCTGGCTGCCTGACGGCATAACGGTTGATCTGCATATCATGCACGCCATGCCGGGCATGGAGGCTAGGGAGCTGATTGCACTCAAGCCGCACCTGGTGATTGTGCATGCTGAAGCCGAGGGCAACTTTAAGCTGCTCGCAGACAAGCTGCATAAGCATGGTATAAAAATCGGCGTGGCGCTGCTCCCAGAAACATCTCCGCGGACTCTCAAAAAAGCCATAAAACACGTTGATCACGTACTGATTTTTAGCGGTGACCTGGGCCGGTTTGGCGGCACGGCAAATACACAACTGCTGCACAAAATTAAACACATTCGCCGCCTCAAGCCATCGGTCGAGATAGGCTGGGATGGCGGAATTGATGCTGACAACGCTGCTGAGATTGCCAAAGCCGGCGTCAACGTGCTTAACGTCGGCGGCTTTATTCAGCGGGCCGATGACCCCAAGGCCCGTTTCGAAGAGCTACAAAATTTGCTACACTAGAGCATAAGCACTATGAGTACAAACAAGACATACACCCTTGAGGAGCTAGAGCTGATTGCCAATGATATTCGGCAGGATATCATCAAGATGCTGGAACACGCTGGTAGCGGCCACTCCGCTGGCCCGCTAGGTTTAGCCGACATCTTCGCGGCGCTGTATTTCGATATCCTCAAGCACAATCCGCATAAACCGGATTGGGACGAGCGCGATATTTTGCTTTTGAGCAACGGGCACTGCGTGCCGGTGCAGTACGCGACAATGGCGCATGCCGGCTATTTTGATAAAAAAGAGCTGTTGACCCTTCGCCAGTTTGGTTCGCGCTTGCAAGGCCACCCGGAACGCACCAAGTTACCGGGACTAGAAAACACCAGCGGCCCGTTGGGTTGTGGCCTCAGCCAAGCCTGCGGCATGAGCTTGGCTATGCGCATGAACAAAGATATGCACCGTTGGATTTATGTCATCATGGGCGACGGCGAGCAAAATGAAGGCAACGTCTGGGAAGCGGCTATGCTGGCCAGCAAGTACAAACTGAGCAACGTCATCGCCATCACCGACCGTAACAATATTCAAATTGATGGGCCAACCGAAACAGTCATGCCGCTGGAAGACTTGCACGCCAAATGGGAAGCTTTTGGCTGGCATGTAATTGATATAGACGGCAACAACATCGAGGCCTTTATTGACGCCTGTGCCATGGCTCGCGCAGTGGTCTCAAAGCCGGTCATGATTATTGCGCATACGGTACCAGGCAAGGGCGTGGATTTTATGGAATATGACTATCGCTGGCATGGTAAACCGCCAGATCATAAGCAAGAGCTTGAGGCGCTCAAAGAACTGAGAACTTTACGTGGCAAAATAAGGAGCGAGCATGAGTGATATGCACCTTGCCGACTATACGAGCAAAGATGTGCTCAAGGAGCCAACTCGCAAAGGCTTTGGCGTTGGTTTGCTGGCCGCTGGCGAGGATAGTGAGCAGATTGTTGCAGCTTGCGCCGACCTTACCGAGTCAACCCAGATGCATTTATTTGCCGAGAAATTCCCAGAGCGATATGTAGAAATCGGTGTGGCCGAGCAAAACTTGGTCACGGTTGGTTCTGGGTTGGCAGCGCAAGGCAAGATACCGTTTGTGAGCAGTTACGCAGCGTTTAGTCCGGGGCGTAACTGGGAACAAATCCGCACAACCATTTGCTTGAATGACCAACCAGTTAAAATTATCGGCTCGCATGCGGGTGTATCGGTTGGACTAGACGGAGCAACGCACCAAATGCTGGAAGATATCGCTATCATGCGGGCGCTACCCAACATGGTGGTGCTGGCGCCCTGTGATTCGGTTGAAGCCGAAAAGATGACCATGGCGATGGCTGACGATGAGCGGCCCAACTACATGCGCTTGGCGCGCGAAGCAACGCCGGTTATTACCACAAAGCAAACCCCATTTGCGATTGGCAAGGCCTATGTTTACGATAAAGGCAACGACGTGACCATCATTGCCACAGGCACCATGACTTATCATGCATTGCTGGCGGCCGACAGCCTGTACAAAGACGGTATTGATGCCGAAGTTATTCATTGCCCAACCATTAAGCCGCTTGACGCAGTGACGATTCTACAAAGTGTCAGGAAGACCGGCAAGGTTGTCACTGCTGAAGAGCATCAAATTACCGGCGGTTTGGGCGGGGCAGTCGCCGAACTCTTAAGCGAACATTACCCAGTGCCAATGCGTCGCATTGGTGTCAAAGATCGTTTTGGCGAATCCGGCCACCCGGATGAGCTCATGGAGCACTTTGGCTTGACGTCGAAGCACATTGCCATTGCAGCCCATGAACTGTGCGGGAAGGAACGCTAACCATGCCGATATCATTGACCCAGATGAGAGAAAACAGCAAAAAAGCCCGTCGTCTCATGGAGCGAGCTCGGCGCCAAAAATTCGCAGTCGGTGCGTTTAATCTTGACAACCAAGAAACGCTGATTGCGGTAGCTCGTGCAGCAAAAGCTAAAGACGCACCGGTCATGGTTGAACTGAGTAAGGGCGAAGTCGATATGCTGGGGGCTGAAAATATTCGCGATCTGGTTGACAACTACAAAGAGCAATATGATATTGAGATGTTCATTAATCTCGATCACAGCCCAAGCGTTACAGACGCCATCGAAGGCATCAAAGCCGGGTTTGAGTTTATTCACATTGATGTCTCGCAGGCCAATCACGAGGCAACGGACAAAGAAATTATTACTGCGACCAAAAAAGTCGTTGAGGCCGCCAAAGAAACCGGCGCCCTGGTTGAGAGTGAACCCCATTATTTTGGCGGCGGCTCAAATTTATTCAAAAAGGCGTTTGATTACGAAGAAATCCGTAAAACCTTTAGTACGCCCGAGGCCGCCAAAGCCTTTGTCGATGCCACGGGTATCGATACCTTTGCGGCCGCGGTTGGTAATTTGCACGGCAAGTACCCGGTACCGAAACAACTGGATCTTGAGCTACTCCGACAAATTCGCGAGGCGATTGATTGCAACATCAGTCTACATGGCGGCAGCGGCACGCCGGGACATTTTTTTCAAGGAGCGGTAAAAATTGGTGTTAGCAAAATCAATATTAACTCTGACATGCGGATAGCCTACCGTCGCACGCTCGAAAAAGTCTTGCGCGAAAACAAAGACGAATATGCAGTTATCAAACTGATGGGTACGGTTATAGGCGAAGTCCAGAAAGTTGTTGAGAGCAAAATCGATATGTTTCAGGCTGCTGGCAAGGCGAGGCCGGACTAGACCATGAAGAACGTGCGGATACTGTGTCTCGGTGCTGCGGTACAAGACGTGTTTTTGCAAGGCGAGATTTTTACGGCGCAAAAAGAAGGCAAAGAATATGTCCAAGAGTTTACGCTGGGCAGTAAAAACGAAATTGAGGCAGTCGACATTAGTGTGGGCGGCGGGGCGACCAACGCAGCTGTGACGTTTGCCCGAGCCGGATTACATACGCAGTACATTGGTCGTATCGGCAAAGACGAGCCGGGCAAAATTGTGCTGGGTATGCTACACGAGGAAGGCATCGATACCAGCCTGGTAAAATATGCTGTCAAAGAAGGCACTGGTTACTCTGCAATTTTACTGGCCCCAAATGGCGAGCGCACGGTGTTGACCTACCGCGGTGCGTCAAAAAGCTATGATCTTCAGGAGAAAGATTTTCATGATAGCAAAGCAGACTGGCTTTACATTAGTTCGCTTTCCGGTGATATTGCAGCGCTGAAAACTGCCGTTTCGTATGCCAAGGCGCACAAAATTAAAATCGCCATCAATCCAGGCAAAGGCGAGCTTGAACATATACGGCAATTTAAAGCATTGCTTGATGATTTTGATATATTAAGCTGTAACCGCGAGGAGATGGCTGAACTATTTGACGGCAAAACGACACGAGAAATACTACAAAAAGCAAATAAGCATGTCGATCTGGTGCTGCTCACTGACGGGCCGAACGGCTCGTTTGCAAGCGACGGCGTGCATATGTTCGCAGCTGGCATGTACGAAGATGTTGCAGTGGTTGATCGTTTGGGCGCCGGCGACGCGTTTACCAGTGGGTTTGTAACGCGGATAGCCGAGGGCCACTCTATAGAGCAGGCGTTGACCTATGCTAGCGCTAATTCAACCAGTGTTGTCAGTAAGATTGGCGCCAAAACCGGCATACTACGTCAGCGAGACCATGTTCACACCATGCCAATTGAAGTCACCAACCTCTAACTTTCCTCTCGTAAACCCTACAAAACATACATCAAAAATTGGACGGCCGTCACAAAATGAGTGCAAGTCGGGGTTTTGGCGAGCGGTAACGCTTATGGTAAAGTTGAGGTAAGATGAACAGAATGTTATCAGAGCTATTGCTTGCTGAGGAGCCGTTATTTTCATTGGCCTTGCAACAGCTTGAAAGAGAGAGCGGTAGGCCAGGCGTCGATGTACGGTTGTCGGCGGAGATCATTGGCAAAGTCCAGCTCAAAACCAAAGAGCTGGGGCTTGACCCAAACGATACGTCGTCCCAGGAGCTGTACTATGCGCTCGAAAATCGCGTTGCACGCGACAATAAGCGCATTACCAAGCAGCTCTTGAAGCTAGACGAGAGCAACGACGTTATCCGCGAGCAGGTGCCAGCCATGGTCAAAGTCGTCAAGGAGTCCAAGGTGCCGAAACGGTGCTGGGTGCTGAAACGCTCTGTTGCTAAGAAACTGCTCAAACAAATGCCGCCAACCGCAATGATGAAGCATCTCGGCTATCGCTCCATTGACAGTATGCTCAAGCACGAGCCATTTGACGAGCTGTATACAGCGCTTCGGTTTTCCGAAGGGGCTGACTGGCTCAGCAAATACAACAAACTGCTCAAGCATGTCAAGGCGACTGATTTTGAGGAGCGGAATATCTCAATTATTGAGATGGATCATGACAAATGGGTGGATTTGTCCGATGATTTCACCAAGAAAAAACTCCACAACGTCACGCATACCAAAGAGCTGGGCGTGATTGTGGTGCTGCCGATGCGCCGCGAACGTATGCGCGGCTTGCCGCTCAAAACTATGTCGCTATTGTTCCACTACATCAATGAGATCCGGCTTTACAGCGCGTTTTTTAAACTGAAATCAACCCGCCCGCGTTTTGGTGCAGAAGTAGTTGATACGATTAACGCTGACCCCAGCAACGCAGCAGTGATGGCTGGGCAAAACGTCCATTGGCGAGTGATACAACAATATTTGGGGCGGCATAAAGATAAATCCCACCCGGAAGCATTCCAGCCGCATGTGCAGCCGGAAGATCTGCACTGGCGACGTGCTGAAGATGCGCTGTACGAGCTCGATCCGGAGCTCGAGTTTTGGCGTGACTTGGATTATATTGCCCGGCCGATTCGCGTCCGGGTAGATCCCGTGGCCTTCAACCTCATGGACGTGGCGTTCGCCTACTCGAACGAAGAGCCGTTTGCAAAGCGCTATGTCTATCATTTCCGCGAGTCGCTATGGAATGAAATCTTTATACGCTACATGGGCGAAACAGTACTGGAAGAGCAAATACTCGAACAACTTGATAACGATATGATTGCGCCCGAAAAACTGGAGCCCGGCGTATGAGTTATCTGTTCCAGCCAGACCCGAAACCTTCAAATGGCAAGAAGCATAAACATCAGCTACGCTTCACCATCTGTGTATCTGGTGCAGCGGCTGGTGCAACGGTTGAAGATTCGGCCGACGAAGCCCTGCAACTTGGCTACGAGATTGCCAAGCACGGGCATATTTTGACAACAGGAGCTACGGTTGGCTTGCCGTTTTATGCTGCCAAAGGTGCCAAGAAGGCCGGCGGCATGAGCGTGGGCTTTTCGCCGGCCGGTAGTCTGCGCGAACATTTGCGCAAATACCGCTTGCCGTTTGAGTATTTTGATTTTATTAACTTTACCGGTCTGCAATATGTTGGCCGGGATCTGTACTTAGTGCAATCAAGCGACGCGGTCATCACGGTTGGTGGCCGCTTTGGGAGTCTGCACGAGTTTATTTCGGCACTCGAAGCCGGCAAACCCTGTGGTATTTTGCTCGGTTCTGGTGGTGCCGCAGATATTATCCCGCAGCTTATGGAGCTGCTCGAGGCGCCGCATCGCAGTTTAGTCGTGTATGACACAGATCCGGCTGCGCTGGTAGAGAAAGTCGAGACGATTCTTGAGAATGCGTATCAGGATATCTTAAATCAATATGAAAATCGAGATCAGTTCTGGTTCGTCGAAAACAAAACCAAGAAAAAGCGCGGTTAGCGATGCTATATTGGCAATAAACATAACCGGAAAGGAAACATATGCAAAAGCGACTTAACTCCAGAGGCTTCACTGTTGTAGAGGTCTTGCTTATAGTAATAATCATCGGCCTGGTTGCCGGCGTGGGCTGGTGGGTGTATAGTCAGCAAGTCAACCAAACACAGCCAGACACCAGCCAGCGTAATGAAGAGAGTAAACAGACAGAAATCAAAACGTACGATGATGACGTGGCAAACTTCCGGTACCCGTCAACCTGGACGGTTCAACGAGATGATAATCCAAATCTTGAGGGAATAAAGCAAATTCTTATCACCGGTCCACTCGATTTGCTACCACTTGAGATTGACGATAAAACACAGCTGCAGATACGCATCGTCGGTCTGCAGGCGTCTAGTATGCCTGCGCAAAATCCGGTCTTTGCTGCAGTAGCGCTGCACAACGAGCATGCTCCGAATACGTTTGTGATTTTTACAGAAGGCGTTTATGGGGCTAGCGACCGTGATGGACGGGCGAATGCAATAAAAGTAGTCACTGGGGAGGGTATCGCGACCGGCAATGCCACAACACTGTCCGGCGCTGTCGTCAGCGGCGTTGACGCTTCTATTATCGTGGAGATCAAGCAAGGTGATAGTTTGCTGCAAGACGTTAATTTTACTGACATTGAGGCGATGCAGCAGACCCAGAGCTTCAAGGATATGGTTACAATCCTGAATTCCCTGCAACTCAAGAATTGATTCTCTTGCTACAATGGAGGGATGGCGAAGTTTGAACTAAAATCAGACTATAAACCAACGGGCGATCAGCCGTCGGCAATCGCGGCCTTGAACAACGGCCTCACCAAAAACACCAAGGAGCAAACCTTGCTTGGTGTAACTGGTTCGGGCAAGACGTTTACGATGGCCAATATTGTGGCCCGTCAACAAAAACCAACATTGGTACTCAGTCACAACAAAACGCTGGCAGCACAGCTGTATAACGAATTCAAGCAATTCTTCCCCAATAACGCGGTGCATTATTTTGTGAGCTACTTTGACTACTATCAGCCAGAGGCGTATATCGCACAAAGCGACACGTACATCGAAAAAGACAGCCAGATTAACGAAGAAATCGACCGCTTGCGTCACGCCGCGACTGACGCATTGCTGACGCGCCGCGACGTCTTGATTGTGGCGAGTGTGAGCTGTATTTATGGTATCGGTTCGGTCGAAGACTACGGCGGACTGTCTATCAAAGTAAAAACCGGCGAACGCAAACTACGCGATAAATTTTTGCGGCAGCTGACTGACATCCAATACCAGCGCAACGATATTGACTTTCATCGCAGCACCTTCCGGGTGCGCGGCGATGTTGTTGATGTATTTCCGGCCGGTGAAGAAATCGCCTATCGTATTGAGTTTTTCGGCGACGAAGTTGAACGAATTGCCAAACTCGATCCGTTGACCGGAGAAATACTGCAGAAAAAAGATGAAGTCCAAATTTTCCCGGGCAGTCACTATGTCACGCCCTACGATAAGCTCAAGGTAGCGCTTGGCAGTATCCAGCATGAACTGGAGGATCGACTGGGCTACTTTAATAAACACGGACAACTGCTGGAAGCGCAGCGCTTGCAACAGCGTACTAAGTTTGACCTGGAGATGCTCGAAGAAACCGGCTTTGTGAAGGGTATCGAAAACTACTCGCGTTATCTCACCAACCGTGAGCCAGGCGAACAGCCCGCCACGCTGCTTGATTACTATCCGGATGACTTCCTGATGTTTATTGATGAATCGCACATGACTATTCCGCAGCTCCGCGGCATGTACAACGGCGACCGTGCGCGCAAGGAGGTGCTGGTGGAGCACGGCTTTCGCTTGCCAAGTGCCCTGGACAACCGTCCGCTGACTTTCAGCGAGTTTGAGCGTCACGTCAATAAGGTTGTCTATGTCAGCGCCACGCCGGGTGAATACGAATTATCCCGCAGTCCAAAACCAGCAGAACAAGTTATCCGGCCGACGGGTCTGCTTGATCCGCAGATTGAAATACGACCAATCAACAAGCAGATCGATGACCTAGTCAACGAGATAAAAGACACGGTTGACAAGCGCCAGCGTGTCTTAGTAACAACCCTGACCAAGCGAATGGCCGAAGATCTCACTGAATATTTGCGCGAGATAAACATAAAAGTAACGTACCTGCATAGCGATATTGATACCCTGGAACGCTCAGACATCTTGCGTGAGCTCCGCTTAGGAACGTACGATGTGTTGGTGGGGATAAACCTACTGCGCGAAGGCCTGGATTTACCAGAGGTAAGCTTGGTCGCTATTTTGGACGCCGACAAAGAAGGGTTCTTAAGAAGCGAATCAGCGCTGATCCAGACTATCGGCCGGGCGGCTCGCCACCTCGAAGGTCGGGTTATTATGTATGCCGATCGTGTAACCGGTAGTATGAAGCGAGCTATTGATGAAACCAATCGCCGTCGCCAGGTTCAGGAGGCGTACAACAAAGCGCACGGTATCACGCCAGCCGGGATTGCCAAGAAAATCGAAGAAAGCACCTTGCCGCGCAGCACGAAAAAGGATGCGCCAAAACTTGATCTCAAGAAAATACCAAAAGACGAGTATGGCTTGCTGATTCGTGATCTGACCAGCCAGATGGATCTGGCGGCTGCCAACCTGGAATTTGAAAAAGCAGCCGATCTACGCGACCTTATTGAAGAAATCAAGAGTAAAATTTAGGCCGCTTTTGGTTTTTGTTGATGGACGAGGGAGTAGTCAATATCGGCTGGCTCTACGCCTTCTCTCAGTTGTGTTCCTAACCCAGAAAAACGGGTGGCGACGTTGGCTAATATTTGCTCGTCAATACCAGTTAAGTGACCGCCGTGAGTGCGTTTAATTACGATATTTGGATAGTAGGTCTCTAGAACTTCAACGTATTCACTCTCGTTATTGCCTATACTATTCTGAAAGAAGCCAACCGTAGCTCTGGTATCTTGTGGCATTGCATTGCAGAGCCGCCCAGCTTCTCCACTAAACACGGGTAGAGCTGTTCGGTAAAACTGCAGAGCTCCGTCAATGGATAGATCTACAGTTTTCCTGTAGTGCCAGGCTCTTATGGGGTGCAGAACTAGGTTGCCCAGCTGTAAGGCTGCTGTGAACACTTCTGTAGGACCGTGCTCACGTAGATCTTCAAGTTGCTCTCTACTAACTTTGATTTCATGTTCTACACAAGGATCTGTAAGGTTAGAATAAATTATGTGCCGGCCATTCTCAGGTGCGTACGAATTCGTGCCAAATCCTATCATTGCTCCTCGGGAGTAACCTTCTACTGCGGCAACTTTTGGTCTAAAAAATCCAATTTCCTCTGCGCGATCCATGACCTGGTGAGTATTATGCGCACTATGAGAAAGTGGAATAGAGCTACCAATCTCAGGACCTTTGACGATAACGGGAAAGTGAAGTTTCATAAGTAGGCGAGCAACGTCTTCGTTAAAGCCTTCTACCTGTGTCCCGAGCGCGGTGTCCTTAATAACGGGAATATCTATACCTGGTTTGTCGGGTTCGCCAATTAAAATTTGGTAGCGTGTACCATCATCCATGCGCCACTCTTCCACCCACGTTGTTCCAATCCCGGCATGCCTGGTTGTTTTAAGTGTTTTTCGATATGAAGTATCAACGACTGTGTCATAGCTAGGCAAAACTGGAGGTAAAAAAACACCCCCATTTTCACGGGGGTGTAGTTCAGTAACCGGAGCGACTTCTGAGCCAGCCCAAACCTCAGGGTTCTCGGGCATTCTTCCTGTTGGGAGTGGCACAACTGAAGCCATATTTATTTCCTAGCTTTACAATGCTTATTCTTATGATATAACGTTTTCGCAGAAAGACAAAGAAATTTCTTAGAACTCTTGGTATACTGTAGGAACAAATGGCGAAGTTAACACCCCAAGATGTCTTAAAATTGGCTCGATTAGCCAAGTTGCAGCTCACCGAAGAAGAGCTGCTGCGTTTTCCTGATGAACTATCAGCGATTCTTGAGTACGTCGAGCAGTTATCCAAAGTTGATACAACAGGCTTGGAGCCGACTTCACAAGTGACGGGACTGACCAATGTTATGCGCGAAGATGAGGTTATCGACTATCAGGCTAAGCCGGACGATCTGCTGAAGAATGCACCGGCGACTGAAAAACATCAGATAAAAGTCAAGCGAGTACTCGGATAATTTATGAAAACGTGGCCGTCGATTAAGGAAATTGTTCGAGACGTACAGGCTGGTAAGCAGACCGCGGCTGAGCTTGTCGAGCAGGCACTGGCAGCTATCAAAGCTGGCAGCGATTATCAGGCGATTATTGCCACCACCGAGAAACGCGCGCGAGCGCGAGCGAAGGACGTAGACGAACAGATAAAAAATGGCGAATCACCTGGCCGACTGGCTGGCGTACCATTTATCGCTAAAGACAATTTTTTGGTGTTTGGTGCTGATACAACGGCCGCCAGCAATATCCTCAAAGGCTTTGATGCGCCGTACCAAGCTACTGCTGTTGAACGTCTGGAAGCTGAAGGGGCGATTTGTGTCGCCAAGGCCAACCTCGATGCCTTTGCACATGGTAGCTCCACTGAGAATAGCGATTTTTTTACGACAAAAAACCCACATGATAAAACCCGCGTGCCAGGTGGATCCTCTGGCGGCTCGGCGGCAAGCGTCGTGCTTGGTATGGCGCCGTTCGCACTCGGGACGGACACTGGCGGCTCTATCCGTCTGCCGGCAAGTTTCTGTGGCGCAGTTGGCTACAAGCCGACCTATGGACTTGTCTCGCGAAGCGGTGTGATTGCTATGGCAAGTAGCACTGACGTGATCGGACCGCTGACGATGAATATTGAAGATGCGGCAGTCGTACTTGATGTCATGAGTGGTCGCGACCCGCTTGATGGTACGACGATAGAGCGCGACCATACGCCGTACACCGAGCTGGACGACACGCTAAAAGGGAAAACAGTCGGAGTTATTACAGAATATTTGACTGAAGGACTCGACGCTGGTGTTCGAAAACAACTCGAGATGGCAATTGATGCACTGAAAAAAGCCGGGGTTACCGTCAAAGAGGTCAGCGTGCCGTCGATCGATCTCGCACTTGCTTGCTACTATGTGATTTGTCCTGCAGAAGTCAGTAGTAATCTCAGCCGCTATGACGGCCAACGCTTTGGCTACAGTGATAAAAATGCTACAAATCTTGACGAAAGTTACGAGCTATCGCGAAGTAATGGTTTTGGCCGCGAAGCCAAACGGCGGATTATGATTGGGACGTATGTATTGAGCAGCGGCTATTACGATGCGTACTATAAAAAGGCTCAGACTGTACGGACTAAACTCATCAATGAATTCAATACAGTATTTGAGGGCGTGGATTTTTTGCTTGGTCCGACAGCGCCAACGACTGCTTTTAAAATTGGCCAGAATAACGAAGACCCTCTGCAGATGTATCTGACAGACATTATGACGGTCGCTGCAAACTTAGTTGGGATACCGGCGGTCAGTGTGCCGGCTGGCGAATCAAATGGGTTGCCGGTTGGCCTCCAGCTCATGGCGGCGCAGCACCACGACCGCGCGCTGCTCGGATTTGCCCGCCAAACAGAAAGGATATTGCAATGAGTCCAGAAGAAAAAATAGCACTACTCGGAGCAGGCATCGTTGTGCTGACGATTGTGACGGTTGCAGCAAAGCTGTTGTGGCGGCGTGCTCCTATGAAAGTCAAGAAGACAAAATTCAAAAAACAATGGCTTGAGCTACAAAAATACTGCAAAGATAAAGCCACCTGGCCAGAAGCACTCGTCGCAGCCGACCAGCTTCTCGATAAAGCGCTGATCAAAAAAGGTTTCAAGGGCAAGAACACCGGCGAACGGCTGGTGTCGGCCCAGCGTAGTTTCAGCGACAATGATGCCGTTTGGTTTGGCCATAAGCTCACACGCAAAGTGGAAGAGAATCCTGAGGTTCGCCTCAAAGAAAAAGACGTCAAAGATGCGCTTCTAGGCTTCGGCCAAGCGTTGAAGGACCTGAATGCACTATGAGTGACACAGCACGCTACTTGGTTGAGGGGTATCTGCCAACGATTGGTATTGAGTGTCATGTACAGCTCAAATCAAAAACCAAGTTGTTTGCCGGTGTTGGCAACGATGCGCGTGGTGTGGCACCAAATACTTTAATTAGCCACATATGCCTTGGTATGCCCGGCGCTTTGCCGGTATTAAACGAAAAGGCTATTGAGCTTGCTTCACGGGCAGCTTTTGCACTCGGCACCAAGCCGCAAAAATTGAGTACCTTTGATCGCAAGCATTATTTTTATCCGGATCTGCCACTCGGCTACCAGATTACCCAGCTGTATCAGCCGATTATTCTTGGTGGCCAGGTCACTATTGAGATTGATGGTGTAACCAAGCAGATTGGTATCACCCGGGCGCATCTTGAGGCCGATGCCGGCAAGTCAAGTCATCCAAGCGGCGCCGACTACAGCTTGGTCGATCTAAACCGCGTTGGCACACCGTTGCTCGAGATCGTGTCTGAGCCAGATATGCACACTGCAGCTGAAGCCAAAGCCTACGCCAAAGAGTTGTATTTGCTCATGAAATACGCGGATGTCTCAGACGTGGATTTGTATCACGGCAATATGCGTTTTGATGTGAATGTCTCGGTCAGCAAAGACGGTGAACTCGGCACGCGTACTGAAACCAAAAACCTCAACTCCTTTAAGAGCGTTGAAAAGGCCGTCGAGTTTGAAATAAAGCGCCAGATTGAGCTCCTCGAAAAAGGTGAGGTCATTGTTCAAGAAACACGTGGTTGGGACGACGCCAAGCAAAAAACAATGTCACAGCGCGGCAAAGAAGAGGCACATGACTACCGTTACATGCCAGAACCGGATATTCCACCCGTCGTCTTGGACGAGGCGTCCATCGCGGCTGTAAAAAAAGCCATGCCGCCGATGCCGGCGCAACTACGAGACAAGCTGGGTACGCTGGGCTTAGACGATTCTGCTGTCCGGACAATCGTCGACGCAGTGTCGGCTGGCATGCTGATGCTCACCGTTATCGATTCATGCGAAAAGCTAACAGCCAAGCGCATTGCTAATTGGCTAGCTACCGAGGTTCAGGCGCTCGTGGGAGAGAATAAACTAACCTGGGAGTCAGTAAAACTTGAGAGCACGTCGCTGATACAACTTGCAACGATGGCCGATAGGCACGAAATCAGCTCGACCGGCGCGAAGACGGTCTTGTCGGTGCTCGTAACCGAAGGTGGTGATCCGCTAACGATCGCCAAAGAGCACGATCTACTGCAAGTCTCCGACGAGGGCGAAATTGAAAAAATAGTCGAGCAAGTGTTGCATGACAATCAAAAAGCGGCCCAGGACGTTAAAAATGGTGAACAAAAAGCCATTGGTTTTTTGGTTGGCCAGGTTATGAAAGAGTCGAAAGGCAAAGCCAACCCCGGCCTGGCCCAAAAACTGATCAAAAAACACCTCGGTGTGTAAAGCATCTGGCAAATTACACTAAGGGCAGTGTTAATTATTGGGGTACCCTACTCTGTATATCAGAATGCTTATAGATGAGTACTATACTGTGATCGGATAGGCGCTCAATTTTTATGGGTTCTCCTAGCTGTTTCTTGAGGTTACTTTCTTTACATGTCCAGGGGTGGTTGCCTATTGTGCTCCCATCGAGAACTATAGGGACGACTGCGTCATCCTCAATACCCATAGTGAGACTATCCGCAAATGCTCTGTCAAAAAACAGGTAGTGTTGTCTAACAGAGTTGTTTGGTAAACACTCTAAGGCTAACAACTTTGCTTTTTGATTTGAAAGATAATTTACTGGCATGCTCGTGTCCATACTTGCATAACCATAGCTGTACTGCTTATCTCTTAAGTATGACTCAACTGCGTATAGGTGATTGTTGACTTGAAAGTTTGCATCCCATGTTCTAAGGAAGGCGTATGAAAGCGAGAGGGTGTTGATACCTGCTGCCACAACAATAAAAATAATTAGCGATTTTTGTGATTTGTGACGTATTCGGAGTACCTCAGTCATCAAGAGCGCGTAGAAAGGGGCAAGCATGATAAGGTAACGCGATGTTCCGCTGATAGCGGACTGGCCACTCAGTACATACACTGACACATTAACTATTGCTACAGTTACGATTGCTATGGTCAGTTTTTGGCGCCAGACTATTTGTTTCTTAAAAAGATAGAATAATGCGAACGATAGTATGGTCCCCACAATAAGTATGTTAAGAACGCCAACCGGTTTGCCTAATTCTATTCCTCCAAAAAACACATGAATCATACTACGAGGTACAAGTTTCGCTCCGTGCATAACAGAATTAAAGGAGAGGGGTTGTGTCGTTGCTTCTATGAAACGAATTCCAAGGATAGATTTAGCGCAATGCAGCCAAAGTTGTGACAATACGAGGCCTGCCAGCACACCTATGGACACTTTGCCTACCGAGTTCCAATGGATAGTTTTATCAACACGTAAAAATTTGAATACAAAACAGACGATTAGTAGGGGTACGATGGTCATATAAATTTGTAGTGGATCAGCAAAAAACAGTATGCTTAAAAACAAAACAAACAACAGAAGTAATTTTTTTGATTTGCTATGCAAGAGGCGTAGACCGAAAAGGAATGCTAATAAACCGCCAACAACCTCAAGGTTTCGAGAGTTTGAAAATTGTACCCAATAGATTGAACCAGCCAATAAAGAAAGCCAGATTACCGCAAGGTAAAACACTTTTGGCGGCCGTCTGTCAGTTAGTTCCTGCCATAGTTTTTCGAGTAGAATTACACTGAGAATATAGGTTGCAACATTTATAACAACGGTTATAAACACTAACTTCAACAGGGGTGAACCTGGAGTGGTAACGGTTGGTATGTAAACAAAAAATAGCTTAATGAGGTAGTTCGTTGGCCCAATCATTGCGCCTTCCGGAGTAACGGTTAGCCACTGTTGGGCTAGTCCAAGCTGGCCAACAAGGTCAAAGTTGAGATTAAAGCGAAAAAAACGAAGGAATGTCCAGAATGTCACAAGTATGCATCCAGAAATAAGAGACAATAGTCTGACGTTTGCTATCATTTTGTTCATAATGCTTCCGTACAAGTTCTTCATACGATTAACTTCTCTTTTTGTCTAAATATCGAGCGATATAGCAGATAATTCCAGCATACGATCATAACGATTGCTAGCGTACGTATATACACGACGTGAAGACGCTGATCTAATAGCACGGTTAAGCCTATAGTAAATGCGTAATTCCACAGTAACAGTGCTCCGTATCCGCCAATTTGTTTTAGTAAAGATTTGAAGTTCAGCTCACTATTTCTAAAAACAATAAATTTTTGCAGTAGAAAGGCGATAACTGTCCCAATCCAAAAACTGATGGCTACAGCAGTAACAGCATCAACTTGAAATGTATCTCGACAAACAACAAGAAATACCATTTCGGTTATATACGAGATGGTGCCCGCAATAAGATATAGAGCAGGGCGCCTGTATCTGGCTATTTTCATGAATCTGTTGTATTTACGCACTTCTCATGATCCACTACATAAAGTGGCCTACCTCTTGATTGGTTGTATATGTTCCCGATGAACATTGCAAGTGTTCCGATGGCAACCAGGAGTATGCTGACCAAAAATACTGTCATTATTCCCAACATTGCGGTTCCGGTAAAATTCCAGTTAAGCGGATCACCTAATACTATCTGTTGTAGGAATACAGCTATTCCGAGAAGAAAAGAAAGTGTGGCTGTGGTAAGACCAAAATACAGAATGAGGTTGAGTAACCCTGAGCCGGACGCAATGATGTTATTAAGAGCGAGATGGAGTAATTTCCGGAATGTATACGTTGGCTGGCCATGCTTTCGGGGGTTTTCTTGGTAGTGTATATATGCACGTTCAAAACCAAGCCAGTCTATCAACTCGCGCGTAACACGATCGCTCTCTCTAAGTTCAAGAAACGCTTCTCGTACGGAACTATCTATGAGGCGAAAATCAGTTGAGCCTGGCACCGTTTTTTGATCTGAAAAAAAGTTTAGCGCGTGGTAGAAAAGCTCTGAGGCAAGCTTTTTAAAAGCTCCCGCGTGTTTCGTGTCCCGGATACCGACGACAACTTTTGCGCCGTCTTGCCATGCTGAGATGAACCGTGGAATATATTCCACGGGGTGTTGTCCGTCTGAGTCAATAAGCAGGATTGCTTTACCTTGGGCGTGGGCAATGCCTGCCGATAAAGCATTTTCTTTACCAAAATTTCGCGACAGACAAACGAACCGAACAAGCTTGTTCTTGCGAGCAATGCCCCCAAGTATAGCCGGTGTTTTGTCTGTGCTCCCATCGTCTACGAAAATCATTTCAAAACCTTCTCCAAATGATTTACGGAGGACAGCATGAAGTGAGTCGTAGAACTGTAAAATTCCTCGTTCCTCGTTGTAGACAGGCGACACCACTGATAGGAGTACTCTATTCTGCTTCCTCATAATTATAACGGATTATAGCATAAGTGAAGGAGTGACAGATGAGCACGATTTTGGGTTCTAAAACCAGGGGCGTGATAGAATATCTACGATGGATCGTCCCAAACCCGTTCGAAAAGCAGTGATCGCCGCAGCGGGGTTGGGAACGCGGTTTTCACCGCAGACCAAAGCCATGCCCAAAGAAATGCTGCCGATTATCGACAAGCCGGTCATTCAGCTCATTGTCGAAGAGGCGGTTGCGGCTGGAGTGACCGATATTATCATTGTGACCGGTGCCACCAAGCGGGCCATTGAAGATCATTTCGACCGAGCGGTCGAGCTGGAGCAAGAACTCAAGCGCAAAGGCAAAGCTAAAGAAGCTGCCCAAATAAAAGACATTGCTGAGCTGGCCAACTTTGTGTATTTGCGGCAAAAAGGACTGCCCAGCGGCAATGCCCGCCCGGTGTTGAATGCAGCTCACATCTTGAACAACGAACCGTTTTTTGTCTTTTTTGCTGATGATTTTTTCAGAAGTCACGTGCCTCGGGCCAAACAATTACTTGCAGTGTACGAGCAAACTGGCAAATCAGTCATTTCGGCACACCGCGTACCAACGAGCGACGCTGATAAATACGGCATGATACGACCGGGAAAGAAACTATCGGACCAAGCCTACGAAGTTGATGAACTGGTTGAAAAGCCAGGCGAACAAGATACGCCGTCCGATATCGCCTCCGTTGGCGGCTATTTATTGACGCCGGATATTATACCGATACTGGCCGAAGAAAAAGTTAGCACCCGCGGCGAAGTCGAGTTGTCAGAAGCGGTCAATCGTCTCGCACAGCAGGATACGGTGTACTGCTGCGACGTTATGGGTATCTATCATGACACCGGCAGCAAGGCTGGCTACCTAGAGGCGCTGGTTGATACGGCGCTGGTGCACCCGAAAATCGGTGCGCCATTTCGGCGGTATCTTGAGAAACGTTTGAAAGAGGAGTAGAATAGAGCCTATGGATGCATTTGAAATACTAGTCATTATTTTGTCCGTTGCACTTGCAGTGTTGCTTGTGGCGAGCATTATTTTGGTGGTTGCGCTTGTAAAGCTGACTGGCCAGGTACGAAAGGTGGTCGACAAGGCTGAAGAAATCGTTGATGACGTGGAGTCGGTGAGCAGTTTTTTTAAGAAAGCAGCCGGACCGGTCGCAATTACCGGACTGATTAGCAATATTGTGAGCGCAGTAACGAATCAGACGAAAAAGAGGAGATAGCTATGAGCAAAGATGGTAACAAGAAACTTGTAATTGGCGCCTTGGTTGGTGCTGTTGCCGGCTTTATCACCGGTATTTTGACCGCTCCAAAAAGCGGCAAAGAAACGAGGCAAGATGTAAAAGATACAGCAAGCAAAGTTTACCGCGAAGCTGAAAAGAAGCTCAAAAGTCTCAACAACGAGCTGAGCGAGCTGATTGACAAGGGAACGGCCTTGGCCAAAGACAAGAGTGCAACGGCAAAAAAGGAACTTGATGCAGCGCTTGCGTCCGCTAAAGAAGCCAAGCAAAAAATAAAAGAAGTCATTAGCGCCATCAAGAGCGGTGAGACTGATGAGCCAGAACTTAGAAAAGCTATAGCTGAAGCTACCAAAGCTAAAGATTACCTGGCAAAGTATCTCAAAAAATCATAACCAAAACGGTAAATTCCACTACAAACAGCCAGCGCGCGGCCGGCTGTTTTCTTTTATAATGAGTAGTACTGATGAGTGAGGGAAAAAAGCAACAAGCAAAAGCGACCGGGGCAAAGATTTTGCCCAAAGACTTTGTGCATTTGCATAACCACACGCAGTACAGCCTGCTCGATGGCCTAACTAAGATACCAAAACTGATTGATATGGTAAAAACGACCGGCATGGAGGCGGTAGCCATAACCGACCACGGTACGTTGTCTGGCGTGATAGAATTCTATAAAACAGCGGCGAGCGAGAATATCAAGCCAGTCATTGGCATGGAAACCTACGTCGCCGCCCGGCAGCACACCGACAAAGAGCCGGGCAAGGACAAGCCGAACTTCCATTTGATCTTGCTGGCCATGAATGAAACGGGCTATCAAAATCTCATGCGGCTGAGTACCATTGCCAACCTGAACGGGCTATATTACAAGCCGCGCATTGATCACGATTTGCTCGAGAAATACAACGAGGGACTAATTGTGTTAAGCGGTTGTATTGGTGGTGAAGTCGGCGATAGCTTGCGCAATAATCAGTATGACCAAGCCAAGAAGATTGCCAGCTGGTATAAGTCGGTCTTTGGCGACCGCTACTATCTTGAAGTCCAAGACCATGGCCATCCAAACCACCCGAGCAAATGGGACGAGCAGGTCGCAGTCAACAAGCAACTATTTAAGTTGGGTAAAGAGCTTGCTATCCCGTGCGTACTGACGTCCGATGCGCACTACCTGAAACACGAAGACCAGGAAGCCCACGAAATCTTGCTCTGTGTCCAAACCGGTTCGTTTTTGAGCGACGAAAAACGCATGAGCCTCAAAGAGTTTGAACTGCACGTTGCCGATCCGCAAGAACTGATTGAGCGCTGGAGTGCTGACCACCCCGAGGCGATCACGAACACAAGAGCAATTGCTGATCGGTGCATGGTGCAGATTGAATTGGGCAAAATTCTGATTCCGAAATTTCCCGTGCCAAAAGGCAAAAATGAAAAGAGCTATCTACAGGAGCTTGTGTACCAGGGTTTGGTCTGGCGCTATGGCAAAAAAAGCGAAACAGCGGCAAAAAAAATGACTGTGCAGGAAGCCAAGAAGCATATCCCAGAGGCTGTACTCGATCGCGCAAAGTACGAACTTGAGATTATCGAAAACATGGGCTTCAACGGCTATTTTTTGATTATCTCTGACTTTATTAACTGGGGCAAAGACAACGGCATTGTCTTTGGTCCGGGGCGCGGGTCGGCGGCGGGCTCAATTATTGCTTTTGCGCTGAAGATTACCGAGCTTGACCCGCTCAAATATGACCTGCTGTTTGAGCGATTTTTGAACCCGGATCGTATCTCAATGCCAGATATTGACATAGACATCCAGGACACCCGCCGCGACGAAGTTATTCAGTACTGCGTGCAAAAATACGGCGATGATCGGGTAGCAAATATTGTGACGTTTGGTACGATGGCGGCCCGCAACGCCGTGCGCGATGTCGCACGGGTCTTGCAGGTGCCCTACGCTGACGCTGACCGTTTGGCAAAGATGATCCCGCCGCCAGTCCAGGGCCGGCACATTCCACTGGAAACCTCGCTCCAACAGGACGTAGACTTGAAGCGAGAGTACGAATCGAACGAGGACGCCAAGCGCGTGTTTGACCTGGCAACACGTTTAGAGGGTACGATCCGTAATCACGGTGTGCATGCCGCCGGCGTGGTGATTGCCCCGGACGACATTGTGAGGTTCGTACCGCTTGAAATGGCCCAAAAAGGCGTTGTGGCGACGCAGTACTCGATGAACCCCATTGAGGACCTCGGGCTACTCAAAATGGACTTTCTGGGCCTGTCTAATCTGACCATTATCAAAAACGCACTTCGCATTGTCAAAAAAGTCTACGACCAAGATATAGGCATTAACACTATTCCGCTTGATGATACAAAGACGTTTGAGCTATTCCAACAGGGCAATACCACTGGCGTATTTCAGTTTGAATCTGCCGGTATGAAACGCTATTTGCGCGAACTCAAACCAACGGTATTTGAAGACATCGTGGCTATGGTTGCGCTGTATCGCCCCGGGCCGATGCAATGGATTGAAGATTTTATCGCCCGCAAGCATGGCGAGAAGAGTGTTGAGTACCTGCATCCGGCGATGGAGCCGGCGCTGAAAACCACCTACGGCGTGATCGTCTACCAAGAGCAGGTGATGCAGATTAGTAAGGAGATGTGCGGCTTTACCGGCGGGCAATCTGACACCTTGAGAAAAGCCATCGGCAAGAAAATTCCGGAAGTCATGAAAAAGCTCAAAGGCGATTTTATTGATGGGGCAATTCAGACCGTCGGTGCGGATAGGACACTCATGGAACAACTCTGGAAGCAGCTGGAAGACTTTGCAGCCTATTGTTTCAACAAATCACACGCCGCGTGCTATGCGCTGATTGCCTATCAAACGGCTTATCTCAAAGCCCACTACCCGGCAGCGTTTATGGCAGCGCTGATGACCAGCGATTTTGATGATACTGATAGGCTGGCAATTGAAATCAACGAATGCCAACACATGGGAATTGAAGTGTTGCCGCCCGATGTCAACGAATCATTCGTGGAGTTTGCCGTCGTACCAGGTAAAGAGCAAATTCGATACGGCATGTCGGCGGTCAAGAACGTCGGCACCGGCGCTGTTGAGGACATACTGCGAGCGCGGGCAGAGAGCGGATCGTTTGCAGACATTGAAGATTTTCTCGCCAAAGTAAACTCGCGGATTGTCAACCGAAAAACAGTCGAAAGTTTGATTAAATCCGGGGCTTTTGACCGGTTTGAGGAGCGGACGACGTTGCTGCATAACGTCGATGTTCTGATTGCCTACGCCAGTAAGCTCCAGAAACAACTGGCCAGCGGCCAAACCGACCTGTTTGGCGAATTAGCTGGCGACGTGCAGACAACGGTCAAGCTCAAACTTGAGCCAGGCCCCGAAATACCCCTGCGCGAGCAGTTGCAATGGGAGCGCGAACTCCTGGGGCTGTATCTGTCGCAGCATCCCTTGCACGCATTCAAGGCTATTTTGGAAGAAAAAGCGCTGCCGCTTTCGTATGTTGCAATCGAGTATGATAATCGCACTGTGAACACCGGCGGTGTCATAATTGATACTCGTGAGATTACCACCAAAAACGGCCAAAAAATGGCCTTCGTGAAACTCGCTGACGACAAAGATGAGCGGGAACTCGTACTGTTCCCGAGTGTCTATCAACAAACACTCGGCATCTGGGAGCGCGACAGAGTGGTGCTGGTCAAGGGTAAGGTCTCGCATCGGGACAAAAACGGCGAAACAGCGACTGAGGGCAAGCTGATGGTTGATGACGCTCGTGAGATAACGCTTGAACAGGCGCAAGCCTACCAGCCGACTGGTAAAAAACCTACCACCCCAAAAACAAGCGGTACCAAAAAAGCAACGGCACCAGCTCGGGTCGTCCCGCAGAGGGTCTACGTTCGTGTTACCGACTCACGTGATCAGCAGCTCCTGACGGGCGTCAAAAGCATTGTCGATGCCAGCCCGGGCGACGTAGAGATTGTGCTGGTGGTTGGTCCGGACAGCGAAAAGCAAGCTATCAAACTACCAGTTCGTATCAATAGCGACAAAACCGTTCTACAGCAGCTTGAGCAGCTTGCTGGTAAAACAAATGTCAAAATCCAGTAGCTACAGAATTGTTCCAACGCGCTGAATTACTACCAGTCCCAGGACGATCAGCGCTACTAGGGTTACGTCAAACAACGGATGGTGAACCACAAAGCGTTCGCCTTTGCGAAATGCGCGCTTAATGCTGATAGTGTGTTTGATAGCCAAGTAACAGAGCGCGGCGCCGATAATCATACCAACGAAATACGGTGCCCAGGGTGCCCAGCCGCTTGTCAGGGCTTGGATACGACTAATCGTTTGCGGACTGGGTGTCTGCGCCGTGCCAGACAGCGAGCTAAATGACGCGACGGCCGGCGTGGTTTGTTCGCTTGCGGCTGGTAGTGGCGGCGAGTCAAGCGGACTGGCATACATTGCCACGACGACGGTCGACGGACCATTGTTGTCGAAGTTTGCGCTATCGGCGACACCAAATCCGACTTCTTTGTAGTGTTCATCAAGAATATTGGCGCGGTGCGAGGCGCTATTCATCCACCCGGTTACCACTTGCTGGCTCGACAAAAACCCGTAGGCTAGGTTTTCGCCAGCTTTTTGATAGTCGTAGCCGACCTGCGTTACAAATATCCACGGCGCTTGGCCATCAGGCGTGTTGTGTGACCAATAATTTCGCGTCACCATGTCTTTGGCTTTGGCCTGAGCCGCATTGCTGAGCTTGTTGTTAAGCGCCAGCTCGTCTTTGCCAGCCCTTGTGCGCTCCTCGTTTGTTTTGTTGAGCAGTGTCGTCATGGTTACATCAGTCGCGTACGGCAAAACCTGCGGACCTACCAGACTGCTGCGCCACGGCTGCAAGAAGCTGACAATCATAATGAGGATAGTCAATAGCGGCAAATACGGCCAGTACGGCTGGAGGTATTTTTTTGTATGTTTGTGTTTTGGGCGCAAGTTCGAGTGATGTCGTGTTTTATGCGCCTTCGAAGTCGGCATAGCTATATTGTACGACAGTTCTTATGGTTTTTCAAAGTTCAAAAAAGCGGCAGTGGTAAAGCGCCATGGTAGCGGCCTCAACGACGTTAAAAGATTCTTTTTTGCCAAACATCGGGATTACAACGATATCGTCGCATAGCTCAAGGAGCTCTTTATCGATACCTTCCACCTCACGTCCAAGCAAGATGGCCAGTTTTTTCGGCGGTTCGTATTTATTGAGCGGCATGCTCTTTTTGTGCTGTTCCAGTCCGATGACTTCATAGCCCTTGTCCTTGAGATTGGCTATGAGTGTTATGACATCGCTGCTGTGCTCCCAACGCAGCGATGTTTGCGCTCCAAGAGCGGTTTTTTGTATCTGATTGTCGATTTTGCGCGCCAGGTGCGGCAAACGTTCATCGTCGGGTGTTATGGGATACGGTGTGTAGCCGGTGCAGTATACTTTTTGCACGCCGAGCCCTTCAGCTGTTCGAAACAATGCACCGACATTGTGGGCGCTGCGTATATCGTGGGCAATCACAACAATTTTTCTCATCACTGATGCACTATACCACTGTTTGTTGTCACCAAAAACAGTGGTATTTGTGACGATTATGCTTATAATAGAACCTATATGACCACAAACAAAACAACTGGGGGTATTCTTTCCGATGAGTGATGATGCCCGACGCGACGAAGAACAGGCAGTACAGAAGCGTGCCCGCATCCTGGGGTTGCCGTATGTTGATACTGCCCAAATCACCGACAAGGCTTTATACAAAGATATCTTGAGCGTGCCAGAGTTATATAGTCTCAAAGTCATTCCTATTACAGCCGATCGCAGTAATGTCACGTTCGGTATTACCAATACGACATCCCAGCAGACTATGTCGAACTTGCGTCAGCGCTTTTTGGACCAGCGGCTGACGTTTTCGCTGATTTCTGACGCCGGCTTTCGCGAGTACATGCGGCTGTACGACCCGCCAAAACAAGTCGTCTATCAAGATATTGAGATAACCAATGCTGGTACTGACGAGCTGATTCAGAAAGTTTCGGCCACACTCGAACAGGTGCGGGCTAATGATATGCTTGCCTATTTGGTACAACAGGCCCACAAATTGGGCGCCTCGGATATTCATATCGAAAATCAGCGTGACCATGTGCGGATCCGCTTTCGTATCGACGGCGTCTTGCACCCGATTGCGCGTATCACACCAGAGAAAAATCGTATCTTGACATCGGCAATTGCCAGTGCGGGTAATGTTTCTACCTCTGACGAAGCTGCCCAGCAAGGCCATATCGCCCAGCGAGTGCGCATGGCCGATAACAGCGAAGTGGATGTGAACTTGCGACTCGAGACAGTGCCGGCCATCCATGGCATGGACATCGTGATGCGGCTGTTTAATATGAGCCAGGACATGTACGTGCTCGATAAGCTTGGGCTTGAACCAGCCCATCGAAAAGTAGTCGACGACATTATTGCTAAGCCCAGCGGTCTGGTCCTAGCAGTTGGCCCGACTGGTTCGGGTAAAACGACCACGCTCTACTCGATGCTTAATTCGCTCAACAGCGAGGAACGCAAGATTATTACCATCGAGGATCCGGTCGAGTACCAATTCGGAGGCATTACCCAAATCTCGGTGACCTCCAAAACTGGCGACGAGAAAAACTTTGCCGATAAGCTGCGGGCGGTGCTTCGGCTTGACCCTGACGTGGTCATGGTGGGCGAGATTCGGGATATGGATACAGCCAAAACAGCGTTGCAAGCTTCGCTGACCGGTCATTTGGTCTTGTCGACCTTTCACGCCAGCTCGGCCGCAGCGGCGCTGACGCGTCTCATGGACGTCATCGGTCAGAACCCGCTGTTTGTGTCGGCGATTCGCTTGGTGATGGCGCAGCGTTTGGTGCGCAAGCTGGACGACACGAGCAAACAAGCTTACGACCCATCGCCCGAAGAGTTAGCGGTTATCAAAAAAGTAGTCGACACGTTCCCAGTCAGCTTCCAGAAACCGGCACTTGACGGCATCAAACTCTACAAACCAGGCAGCTCAGCGGACAACCCATACGGCTACCGCGGGCAGATTGCCTTACGTGAACAGTTTTTGATGAGCGGCGAAATTATGAAACTCCTTCAGGGCGGTAACACGGCCACCACGACAGACGATATAGAAAAAGCAGCTATCGCTAGTGGCATGAGCACCATGTTACAGAATGGCATACTCAAGGTATTGAATGGCGAGACGACGCTAGAGGAAATTTACAGGGTTATTGGTTAGCCCCAAAACTCTATGTTTTAGGGAAATGGTGTCGTTCTGGTGTGAGGTCTTGTACGGAAGCAATCACACTTCTTGCTTTTTCAAGTGCATATAACTTGTCTTCCATGTATAGGTAGTGGCCAAAGTTTAAGATAGTATGTCAAGAGGAAGCCTAGGATGAACGAACTTATGGGGCTTGGGTTATGCTGCTTGTGCTTGCATGTGCGGTTATTTGTGATTAAGCTCCAATATTAGTTTTGATTAGAGTTGTTCCTGGACTGGGACGACGGCGCTGAACAAGGCCTGAAGCCCAAAGTGTGGCCCTGGAGTGTGATACTCGGCTGCCTCAACGCAGACAATTGGCTCTGACGGAGCTTGAAGGAGTTCATCCTGCGTGGTCCAGCCAAAATGCCACAATGACCTCTCGGAAATGGCACCGCGCCAGTGTACTGAAACCGCTAAAATGCCGATCTCGCCATGCTTATTTGGCGAGCTCGACCAGTAAGCCACCTTGCGCTGATGAAGTGAAGGCGCCGGTGTTGCAAGATCTGTCATGCCAAGTTGATCTAGCATTTCTCGATGAGTAGGATGATCACGCCGTATATGCCTGCTGAGGCTTGGACGAAAACCGTTGTTAATATATTCTTGTTCAGGCATACAGACTATAAAACACCAAAATGACATTTGATGCCAGTTATGCTTACAGAATTTTACTGGGTTGCTATTTGATCACCTTGGCGACTTCCGGGACGAGGCGGGGGTCGAGGACGCTTGGGATGATTTCGTCAGGCGTGGGGTTTTCAACTAAAGCAGCGATAGCTTCGGCGGCAGCGATTTTGTGCTCGTCGGTAATTTTGCTCACGCGGTTATCCAACGCCCCACGGAAAATGCCCGGGAAGGCCAGGGCGTTATTGACTTGGTTGGGAAAATCGCTGCGCCCAGTGGCGACAATGGCTGCGCCGGCGGCTTTGGCCTTGTCGGGCATAATTTCCGGCTCAGGATTGGCCATGGCAAAAATAATCGGATCTTTCGCCATGCTTTTTATTATGTCTGGTGCGATGGTGTTTGGACCAGAAACACCGATAATAACATCAGCATTACGCGTCACTTCCTCTAGGGAGTCTTTGCTATTGGACAAATTGGTAAACTCCAGCAGTCGTCTCTTTGATTCATTAAGATTAGCGCGGTCATGGTGAATGATGCCTTTTCTATCAAAAGCAAACATAGACGGGCCAGTACCTTTGCCGTCTACCGCTAGACGGTCGACATATGTTCGCAATAACTTAGCAATGGCGACGCCGGCAGCACCTGCTCCGATAATGACGATGTGACAATAGCGGAGTTCACGTCCTGTGACCTTGCAAGCGTTGAGCAGCCCGGCCAGCACCACAATCGCGGTGCCGTGTTGGTCATCGTGAAAGACGGGTATGTCCAGTTCGGCTTTGAGTCGTTCTTCGACCTCAAAACAGAGTGGTGCGGCAATGTCTTCGAGGTTGATGCCACCAAAGCTTGGCGCTAGGGCTTTGACTGTCGCGACAATTTCGTCTGCCGAATGCACATCAAGCACAATCGGCACGGCGTCGATATCGGCAAAATGTTTGAACAACATGGCTTTGCCTTCCATGACCGGCAGGGCGCCCTCGGGGCCGATGTTGCCCAGGCCGAGCACGGCCGAACCGTCGCTGACCACCGCGACGTTATTGTTGGTCCAGGTGTAGTCACGCGTTTGTTCGGGGTGCTTAGCAACGTGCGAGGATACGGCTGCGACCCCTGGCGTGTAGTAGGTGCTGAGCTTGTCTTTGCTATCTAAATCGTCTTTGAGCTGGAGTGAGATTTTGCCTCGAAGCTCCTGGTGTTTTTTGAGTGCTGCGTCGCCAAAATTTGTCATGTACATATCATACCATTCGCGTATAATTGAGGGCTGTTGTTAAAAATAAAGGAATAAGATGACGAATAGCATAGAAGGGTTACCGAGCCCTGAATATCCAAAGAGCGGTCAAGAATTTGTTAGTTTGGGAGCCGAATGGCTGGAGCATGCCGGAGATTATAATCCGGATAAACTCCGAAAACGTGCTGCCGACATGGGCATTCCGCCGTTTGGACCAGGTCGTGAGACACCACACTTGCGGAGTGTTCCTGAGGTGCCACAACGGCACATCCCAGACGGTGCAATCTGGAATTCGGAACTTGGCAGATTTATAAACTAACAGGGAACAAAGCTATTGCAATAACCTGTTAAATCGTGTAGGATAAAGTCTTATGCAAACAGTCATGCAAAAAATAAACGATTCTTTCAAGAAGTCAGCAGTGGTTGATGTCCGCTCTGGTGATACGGTTCGTGTACACCAGAAAATTAAAGAGGGCAGCAAAGAACGTGTCCAGGTGTTCGAGGGCTTAGTTATTCGCACGGACCGCAAGAACAGCCACACGGCGCGAATTACCGTTCGCCGGGTTACCAGCGGCATCGGTGTCGAGAAATCATACCTGCTACATTCGCCACTGGTGCTCAAAGTAGAAGTGGTCAAACGAAGCAAAGTCCGTCGTAACTACCTAAGTTATATGCGCAAGCGTACCGGCAAGTCTGCCCGTATGACAGGGGTCGATTTTGATAAAGAAGCCGTCAACGCAGTCCACGACGAAAAGGCCGAAGCCGAAGAAGAAAAACTGCACGATCAAGCTGAGGCGAAGCACGAAGCCGAGGCAGCTAAAAAGGCCGAAGAAGACGCCAAACTAGAAGCCAAGGCTGCCGAAGTTGCAGCCCGTCACAAAGAAGCAGACAAGGCTGCCTAGCCAACTAGTTCGCTCGTACGCTGGTAAAACTGGAAATTTAAAACCGCTCATAACGAGCGATTTTTTGTGCTATAACAACTATCGCTCTATTGTCTGCGGTTGGCAGATTGTTGGCATAAAGTAGTCGTGACCGACAAAGATAGTGTCCGGGTCCGCAAGCTCGTTCATGTCTGCTACAGCCTGTACGTAGACTTCTAGAGGGATATTTCGCTGGCCAATAGCGGCAGGTTGTACGAATATGGTGTGCTCGGCTGCCAGTGTTAGTAATGTGTCGCCGTTCGTTGCTTCAACGTAACGATCTGCCGGCCCTTCGCACATTATTGGCCATACACTCCCATCAGCTTTATATTCCTCGCTCAGTGTTGTTATTCTGGCTGAGGTTGGTACGAACTCATTTGACTCTGTAGTGTTGCCACAGCCCAAGGCTGCAAGCAGTAGTCCGCCCGATAGGACGGTATTTCGGACAGGACGACTCATAAATTCACTCATAACAACTATTATACATCAAAATACGAAATAAAGCAACGGGCACAATTGTAATGATATCAAGGCCTAAAGATGTTATGCTAACAGGGTAATGCTTATTGGGATAGATGAAGTTGGGCGAGGCTGTTGGGCAGGGCCTTTGCTCGTCGTCGCTGCCCGGCAAACGGGCGCGTTACCAAACGGACTTACTGACTCAAAACTGCTTACGAAGAAGCAACGTGAAGCTATATTTTATAATCTAACTTCTAACTTTCAGTTCGGCGAAGGTTGGGTAGAGCCAGCCGAAATCGACCACGCCGGTCTGACTGCCGCCATGAAACTGGGCGTGTCCAGAGCGCTCCGTGCTTTGCGAGTCACCACAACCGATGACATCATTATGGACGGGCACATCAACTACTGTGATGGCGCGTTCACCAACGTACAGTGCGTCATAAAAGCAGACCGTTTGCATCCGATTGTCAGCGCAGCCAGTATTTACGCCAAAGTGACGCGCGATAATCACATGGCGCGCCTGGCGGCAGCATTCCCCGGGTATGGCTTCGAAGCTCACGTCGGCTACGGCACCAAAGCCCACATCACTGCACTCGAAAAACTTGGCGCCTGCCAACTGCACCGAACATCATATAAACCAATACAAGCCTTTTTATGACGACGAGCACAGGCCGGGCGGCGGAGAACGCGGCAGCCGAATATCTCAGCAGCAAAGGCTTCAAAATCCTGCAGCAGAATTGGCGAACGCGCTGGTGCGAGATTGACATCGTAGCCGAGAAGGCCAAGTGCATCTACTTTGTAGAGGTAAAATATCGGGCTGACAGTACCTGGGGCAGTGGCTTGGAATACATCACGCCCAAAAAGCTCAAGCAAATGAAATTTGCGGCCGAGTTTTGGGTACATACTCACGACTGGCCAGGCGATTACTATTTGTCGGCTATTGAAGTAGCAGGGCCAGCGCTGGAAATCAGCGAGCATATTGAAATAATTTGACATGTGTGGTATAATAAGAAGATAATGATACGTCACCGAGGTGGAATCGTTGCCCCCGCCCTTGTTACGGCCAGTTTGCTGGCCAGCTGTGCTTCTGGTGGCTCGCCAGAGGCTGAACAGGGGTATAACAGGGAGACAACACCACTGGAAATGGTGGAGCCAAGAAGTGCAGACAATCCTATTTGCCAAGAGTGGCCTGAGGGTCTGTATGGTGAAAACGGGCATTTTTATGATGGGCCTACTGGGGATTCTATAACAAGCCACGCCGTGCCGATACTGACAAATGAGGCTCTGAGCGAGAGTTTAGCGCAGTATTTTGAAGGTTTGCCGGTGGTGGTGAAGCAGCCAGGCGAGCTGCTTCTGACGAATACGCTGCTCGATACGGTTATTGAACTACAACCGGAAGCAATTGCACCGCCGACGCCAGAAGTAATTAAACATGTCAGCTCAGCCGTCGCCCATCTGCAAGCGCGAAGCAGTGAAGATGAAACGTTTAGCCTGGGGTCAGGGTTTTTGGTGCGGACGCCGACCGGCTCGCCGCAACTGATGACTGCCGGCCACGTATTGGACGAGGTTGCACCAGAAGATCTTGTGATCGAGCTCAATGACGGTACACCGCTAGAGTTTGATTATTACACCTACGCCTTTAATGATCCGTGGAAACAAGAAGGTTTGAGCATCGAAGAAAAAGCCCGTCTGAGCGAAGACGTTGCTAAAGTAGAGGTATGTTATCAAGCCGATTTTTCGGATCGGGCGTTGCCGGTACGCGATCAAGCAGCGTTTCCGCTGAGGATTGGAGAGCCGCTTTTGCTGATGAACTTTCAGGATAATCACGAAACAGGCAATCCGGCTATCTACCAGGTGATTTATACCGGTCCAAGCAGCATCGATCCGCTGTTTGGGACTGTCATTGGTGACGTGATACCCGGCCAGGAAGAAGACGAGATTCGTTTCGGCGCTAGCGGCGGCGTGGTGGTCGACCAGCATGGTGCGGTTGTGGGTATGAGCACAGCCTCAATCAATAATTATAATGATACTTCCAAGCCGCAATGGCATTGGTGCGACGCGCCAATCGGGGTGTATGGGGCCGGTATAGCCGGCACTCGAGAAGCCTATATTGATATGATTGTGCCGGGCACGAACGATGAGTGCGAAAATGGTATATCGTATGGCACCTATCGCACGGTACAATCTTTTGGCGGTTTTTTGATGAACCAAGAAGTCGAGCCGGTGCTGGAGATTAACCCGGAATTTATAGGCTCTTGAGCCAGGTTTTGATGGCGGCTTCGTCGCGACCACGCCAAGCCACACGAGCTTTGATATCGGCGAGTCCCAGAATGATATTGTGCCGTAGAATCTTCTGTTCGAGTTTTGGTTCGAAAAACAGCGTGTACTTTTTTTGCCAGTCCGGTGTGCTGATAACTGCCGCCGCGTAGGTGGGCACATAGTCAAATGATTTGCCTTGGCCAATAGTTTGCTCTACCCATGCCCAGTTGTCTTCCATAAATTGCCAGGCGACATCGCGAATGTGGTGGTTGCGAAGGCTGATTGCCAGCCAGCGCATGACGTCTTGTGGCCGAACGAAGCCGCTTTTACCCAGGGCTGTCGCGAGAATCTTTTGGCCTTGGGCAGGCTGACGCGTGCTGAGTACAGCTGAGGTGATATCGAGCTGCAGTTCTGCCGAGGCCTTTGGATAGGCAGCCAGCAGCGTGTCGATAGCCTCGGCGTCGCCAAAACGAACTGCTGCGCCAAGAATGGTACTGCGAAGTTCCGCTGAGATGTCCTCAAGCGTATCTGGTTGGTAGCGTGTCAGCGCTTCTTGAATAGCTTGCTGGTTCTCGCCACCCACCATGAGTGCAATCATGGTGTGGCGCAGTTGCTTGGTGTTCGGGTCGTCAGCCGCATCGTCGTCCCAGCCGAGTTTTTGGTATTGTTTGGTGGCGAGCCCAACTTTGAGGTGTTTGAGGGCTGTTTCGGCAGTTTTGTCGCCCTCGGTCAGTTGGGTTGCGGCACCGAGTGTACGCAGTATGAGCGACCAGACACTATCACGCGGCTCGTTCTCGGCCTGACTGATGAGCCGCAGCGCATCAGTTAACGGCGTATCACCGCGGCGAGCCAGCATGTACAGCGTATTAACCAGATCAATACGGGCCTCGGCCGGCATGGTTTGTGTGCTAAAAGCTTCTTGTAGTTTGGTCTGGGCAGCTTTGTCCTGGTAGCGCACTAAATAGTGGCCGCTGGCGTTTTGATTGAAGCGTACGAAGTTTTTTTGCTGTAGCGTGGTCGATGCTTCAGTAATAATTTCTGGCTCGACAGATCGCCCGGCCAGTAATGGGATTGGCCAGCGCGTGTCGTCGTTGCCGCCATCAAGCACGTAGCGTTCCTGGGTGAGCGTGACCATGTCGCCTGATCGCGCCACCGACAGGAGCGGCATACCGGGTTGAGTCAGCCATGGTGTCATGAGCCCGTGAATATCTTTGCCGCTGGCTTTTCCCAGGTGCCGCCAGAGATCATCACGGGTAGCGTTTTTGTAGGCGAATGCTTCAAAGTAGGTTTTGAGACCCTTGCGGAAGGCATCGTCACCAATGTACTCGCGCAGCATTTTTATGAGGCGGCCGCCTTTGGCGTAGACAATGCCGGGGTCGAACAAGGTTTCGATAATTTCCGGATCAGTTACTTCAACACCGACCGGCTGGATGTCTTTGTAGATATCGCGCGAGGTGGCTGCCAGAACATCACTACTGGCGTAGGTTTCCCATTGTTGCCAGTCCGGGTGCAGGTTATTGAGCGCGACGTGCTCCATAATGCTGGCAAAACTTTCATTCAGCCAGAGGTCATCCCACCATTTCATGGTAACCAAATTGCCAAACCACTGATGTGATAACTCGTGTGCGACAACTAACGAAACATACTGTTCGCTGGTGATGGAACGGTTATCTGGATCAGCCAAAAGGGCAACTTCGCGGTAGGTGATCAAGCCCCAGTTTTCCATAGCGCCGGCGTCAAAATCCGGCAAGGCAACTTGGTCGCATTTTTCGAGCGGGTACGGCGTTTGAAAATACTCGCTAAAAAAGCCAAGCACCTTGACGGCTTCGTCAACCGAATACTGGAGCAGTTTTTTAGGCTGCGCCACGCTGGCCCATGAGCGCACCAGCGTGCCGTCTTTGGTTTTTGCTTCGACCGAGTGCATGTCGCCAAAGACAAACGCCAGTAAATACGTCGACATGCGTGGCGAGCGCGCAAAGGTTGTCGTTTTGATTGCATCGGATACTTTTTCGCTTTCAGGATTGGTGTTCGACAGCACGACGTCATCTTTTGGCGTCTGCAGCGTGAGTGTGAAAGTAGCTTTGGCTTCAGGCTCGTCAATGCAGGGGAAAGCGGCGCGGGCGTGGTGGCTCTCAAACTGCGTCGCGATGAGGAATTTCTTTTGGCCCTTATGCTCGAAGTAGCAGGGGTAGATGCCGACCATCGCATCGGTGATGGCGCCTTGAAAATCGACAGCGATCGTATAGTTGCCCGGGTAGAGCAGTGAGTCGGCGTGGATACGGACCTCTTCGAGTTTGTGGTGTTGGTTCAGGCGAGAGGGCGTGATAGCAGTGTCGCCTTTCTTGTCGTGCTTGGTGATATGAGCTTTGGTGACGTCTAGGGCACGTTGATGCAAGGTGATTCTTTTGGATGGCCGTCCGACTTTTTTGCCTTTGATAACAACCGTACCAGAAAATGTCATAGCAGCGGTGTCGAACGTAAACGACACATCATAGTGCTCCGGCTGGAAGCCTTCATATAATCGTTTGGCTGTTTTACTCATTAGAAGGTATTCTACCACGGCTTGATTTATAGGACAGGCTTGTGTACAATAGATAGTGTGTAATGATCCGGCCGGCAGGTCGGATTTTTCATTCACAGTCTACTCATGTACGTCATTGTGAATATGCAAATTAACGAAAGGAAAACATATGGATTTAGATATGAAACAACTGGCTTTGGCTGTTAGAACCATCGCCGAAGAAAAAAACTTACCAGAAGAAACAGTCCAAGAGATTGTTGAGCAGGCTCTGGCGGCGGCCTATCGCCGCGACTACGGTGACCGCGAGCAAGAAGTGCGTGTGACCATGAACCTCAACAACGGCGATGTTGACGCCTATATCAGCAAAGAAGTTGTTGAGACGGTTACTGATGACAAAGCCGAGATTTCACTCAAAGATGCCGGCGCTATGAAAAAAAATGCCAAAGTTGGCGACATTATTGAAGTGCACGAAAAAGTCGAGAACTTTGGCCGCGTTGCCGCCCAGACAGCCAAGCAAGTTATCTTGCAGCGTCTGCGCGAAGCAGAACGCGAAAACATTTTGACCGAATACGAAGACAAAATCGGTACCGTTATCAACGGCATTGTGGCGCGTGTTGACGGCCGCATGGTGCGGGTTGATCTGGGTAAAGCCCAGGCCATTATGCCGGGCAGCGAACAGATCCAGGGTGAACATTATTATCCGGGCCAGCGGCTTAAGGTCTACCTCAAAGACGTGGAGCGCGGTGTTCGTGGTCCGCAGCTGGTGGTATCGCGCGGTAACACCGAGTTTGTTGACTGGCTGTTCCGCGGTGAAGTGCCAGAGATGGAAAATGACGCCGTCGTTATCAAAGACATTGCCCGCGAAGCTGGCGTGCGCACCAAGCTAGCAGTTGCCAGCACTGTGCCTGGTGTTGATCCGGTTGGCACCTTTGTCGGCGGCCATGGTACCCGCGTCAATGCGGTCATGAGCGAGATTGGTGAGCAAGAAAAAATCGACATTATCGTGTGGGACGAGGATTCCAAGACCTACATCATCAATGCATTGAGTCCAACAAAAGTTGATACGGTCGAGCTTGACGAAAAGAACAAGAGGGCCGTTGTGCGGGTGCCGGAAGACCAGTTGAGCATCGCCATTGGCCGAGGCGGCCAAAACGTTCGTTTAGCAAGCAAGTTAACTGGCTATGAACTTGATATAGAGGGCCGTAAAGAACAGCCGAGCGATGATGCGAAAGCAGCGGAGCCTCATAGCGGTGCAGACGCAGCTCCTGCCGAAGAGGTCAAAAAACCAGTACAGAAGCTCAAGAAAAAATCAGAACTCGAAAGTTCACTGCTCGACGCCATCGAGCAACACGGTGAGTAACCTGACGCAACGCCTTGGCCTGCTAAACGCACTGGCAGATCAAGGTTGCCCCGAAACGTAAATTAGCACTCGGACTTGACGAGTGCTAATTTCTTGCATATTATGAAGGAGCGATAGATAACAAACATCGCTGGAGGGTAGGAAATAAGCGCTATGATGATACCAAGCTCAGACGACTTACAAGATTTTTTGAACCACTTAACTGATAATGCGCTGCATAGTTTACGCCATGCAGATACGATTGCGCGCACCAGCGGCAGTCCGTACGTGGGCACAGAGCACTTATTGCTCGGTGTTCTGGCGCAGCAGAGCTCTATGGGAGCCAAAATACTTGAGGGTGCCGGGATTACACTTGATCGAGCACGTTTAGCCCTGAATTTGACGCCAAAAACACTCGTTATGAATATGGGTGGTAAGGGCTTGTCTGAAACGGCTAAACTGACGCTCAAGATGGCTTACGACATTGCCCAGGATTTCGGCCAGGATTACTGTGGGACAGAACACATCTTGTACAGTATTTTGAGCCAAAAGAATGCACGAGCCACGACATTACTGCGGGATATGAATGTCAATGTCGACGCAGTCAATAGCGAGCTGGAGCAATTCCTTAACCGTCAACAATTTGAAGACAGCGGTAGTACCGGCGCTGGTGGCACTGCTGCCAAACGACGCGTTAAGAAGGCGCGCAAAACAGCCCTAGATTTTTTCGGCACCGACCTGACAGCACAAGCACGCGAGGGCAAGCTTGACCCAGTCGTAGGCCGCGACGCCCAGGTACGACGAGTTATTACCGTACTGAACCGTCGAACCAAAAACAACCCAGTGCTTATTGGTGAGCCTGGTGTGGGTAAAACGGCAATCGTTGAAGGACTAGCACAGCGTATTGTGAACGAAGAAGTGCCGGATAGTTTGCTCGATAAGCGCATCATCATGCTGGATCTTGCCGGTATGATTGCCGGCACAAAGTATCGCGGTGAATTCGAGGATCGGTTGAAAAAGGTCATGGCTGAGTTGGAACGCGACAAGAACAATATTATTTTTATCGATGAGCTGCATCTGATCGTAGGCGCCGGGGCGGCCGAAGGCGCCATGGATGCCGGCAACATCTTAAAACCAGCTTTGGCCCGCCGCAAAATCCAGATGATTGGCGCAACCACCACCACCGAGTACACCAAACACATCGAAAAAGATGCCGCCCTGGAACGTCGCTTACAACCAATTCAGGTACCCGAGACCACCGTACCCGAGACCACAGCTATCCTCAAAGGGTTACGGAGGCACTACGAAGAATTTCATGGGGTAACCATCAGCGATGAGGTTGTTGAGGATACTGTTGCCTTTGCCAAACGCTATGTGAACGACCGATTCATGCCAGACAAGGCTATTGATCTCTTGGACGAAACGGCTGCCCATCTACGGCTTGATAAGGGTCGCACACCGCCTGAGGTGCGCAAACTCCAGAAAGAACTCAAGCTGGTCAATGTCCAGATGGAAGAAGCTGCCGATACGAGCGACTACGAAAAAGCTGCTCGGTATAAGCAGCGAATCAGCCAGATTCACGACGAGCTCAAGAAATTGCAGGCGACTGAAAAGCAGGCCAAGCCTATCGCCATGAATAGTGACGATGTCGCCGAAACAGTGGCCCGTATGACAGGGGTACCAACAAAAAAAGTCATACGCTCAGAGGCAAAATATCTTATCAATCTTGAAAAGACGCTGAGCAAGTATGTGGTTGGCCAGACTGAAGCCATTGAGGCTGTCGCCAAAGCGATCCGCCGTAATCGATCGGGTGTGAGCAGCGGCAAGCGGCCAATCGGTTCGTTTATCTTTCTTGGTCCGACTGGTGTTGGCAAGACTGAACTGGCCCGGGTACTAGCACGAGAGTTCTTTGGGAGTGAAGATAGTCTCGTCAAAATCGACATGAGCGAGCTCGGTGAGCGGCACACGGTTGCACGACTGGTGGGTGCTCCGGCCGGGTATGTCGGCTACGAGGATAGCGGTCAACTGACTGACAAAATTCGCCGTCAGCCGTATAGTTTGGTATTGTTCGACGAGATCGAAAAAGCCCACCCAGACGTATTTAACATGCTCCTGCAGATTTTAGAAGACGGCTGCCTGACTGATGCCAAAGGCCGCAAAATCGATTTCACTAACACGATTGTCATCATGACAAGTAACATTGGTGCTGAAAAACTCCAAAAAGAAGTCTCGCTGGGCTTCAGCGCTGACGACCGCAAAGACTTTGATGATCTAGAAAAACTGCACGAAGCCAACAAAGACAAAGTGCTTGAAGAGCTCAAAAAAATGATGCGGCCGGAGCTTATCAATCGTATCGATAAGATGATTGTGTTCCACGCACTCACTAAGCCGAACGTTATGAAGATTCTAGACCTCCAGGTCAAGGAGCTGCAAGAACGGCTGATTAAGCACGGTATTACCATAAAGCTGACACAGAAAGCCAAGGACTACATGCTTGAGCATGGCTATGATCCTATGAACGGGGTGCGGCCGATGCGGCGTCTGCTGCAAGATACGCTAGAAGACCACATTGCCGCAGAGCTTTTGCACGAGACGTACAAAAAAGGAGATATACTGACCGTCAACTCCAAGAAACAGCAGCTCGAATACGCCGCAAGCCACGAATAGCTAGCCGGTAGCCCGTACGACAAAACTTTCGTATACTGTAGAGGTATATGCGTTTTAATTCCAAACGAATCATCAGCGGCCTGTTTTTTGTCAGCATGGTGCTGGCGGTTACGGCGACCGTATTTTTCCGCCAGCCTGTCTACGACTGGTGGCGGCTCCGTGATTATGCTCCCAGCGCGGAAGTCTCGGCTCTAGCCGAGATCACCACGATGACCGATGAGGCGCAGCATATTTTCTACGCCACGCATCCGGCGGTGACCGACGCGGAGACGTTTAATCAGAACTGTCACATCGAGGAATTCTCGATTATCTTAGGCTGTTATGTGAGTCGTTCCGGATTGGTTGTTTCGGGCAATATCTTTGTGTTCGACGTGACAGATAAGCGCCTCAAAGGTATACGAGAAGTGACTGCCGCTCATGAAATGCTCCATGCGGCTTATGATCGTTTGGACGCAAGCGAACGCGAACGGATTAATACATTGCTCGTGAACACCTATAAAACGTTAGACAATCAGCGCATCAAAGACACGGTGGCCCAGTATCAGGATAATAATCCCGCGTCAGTGCCGAACGAGCTTCATTCTATACTCGGAACGGAGGTCAGAAAATTACCAGGCGAGCTTGAAACGTACTATGCTCGCTACTTTGCCGACCGATCAGCAGTTGTGACTCTATCAGAAACCTACGAAGCGGAATTTAGTTCACGTCAAAACAGGGTGCAGCAAATTGACAAACAGCTTACGGCGCTCAAGATCGAGATTGAATTTAATCAGGCTTTGCTGGGCGAGCGCAACGGGCGGCTTATGACTGAACGAACAGCGCTTAATCAGCTTCGTGTTAGCGATGTGGTTGCCTATAACCAACGGGTAGAGGCTTACAATCGTAGTGTCAATGAATATAATGCACTGGTTAACGCCACGCGGCGTGATATCCAGCGGCACAACCGGCTTGTGAAGCAGCGTAATTCGCTCGTGGTAGAGGTGCAAGATCTGATGCAAGCGATTGATTCGACACCGTCAAGGATTGAGTAGTTTCTGCTACACTAGAGCTAGTATGCCAAAAAAACAACGTGCATTTGTGTGTAAAAACTGCGGTGCGGAAAGTCCGACGTGGTCCGGTAAGTGCTATTCGTGCGGCGAATGGAACACCCTTGAAGAGATCGTTACCTCGACGCCAAATGGCAAGAGTAAGGCTGGTACAGCGCTTCAATCAGAAACCAGCGCCCAAGCGGCCAAGAAAGACATGAAACGCATGCTGACGGCTATCACTGACGTTGATGGTGTCTTTGGCGGCGGCATTGTGCCAGGCAGCGTGGTGTTGCTCGCCGGGGAGCCGGGCATTGGCAAGAGTACGTTATTGCTACAAATTGCCAATAACGTTGCAGGCAAACAAACGGTGCTGTATGTCAGTGGTGAAGAATCAACGCACCAGGTCGGCATGCGGGCGCAGCGGCTCAAAGCCAGCAACAAAAACCTGGTGGTTGCGTCGAGTAATAGCGCCGAAGATGTCGCGGCTTCAATTGCCAGTAAACAGTATGACCTCGTGGTCGTTGATTCAATCCAAACGGTCAGCAGCAGCGCAGTTGCCAGCTCTGCCGGCAGCGTCAGCCAGATTACAACCTGCACGCATCTCCTGCTGGCTGCGGCCAAGCAATCGCAAACAGCGGTTATTTTGGTAGGGCATGTCACCAAGGAAGGTTCTATTGCTGGCCCAAAGATATTAGAGCACATCGTCGATGCCGTGCTGCAGCTCGAAGGCGAGCGCTACGGCGGGTTCAAGCTACTCCGCAGTGCCAAGAACCGTTTTGGCTCGACTAACGAAGTAGCAATACTTGAGATGGCAGAGGAGGGCTTGCGCGTGGTCGAAAACCCCAGCGAAGCCTTGCTCGCCGAACGACACATTACCGATGGTTCGGTCGTACTGGCGACCATGGAAGGTTCTCGGCCAGTCTTGGTCGAGGTGCAAGCACTGGTCAACAAGACGGCCTATGGATACCCCAAGCGAGCCGCCAGCGGCTTTGATCTTAACCGGCTGAATCTACTCGTGGCCATGCTAGACAGGCGCACCAAGCTCAATTTGTCTGATCAAGATATTTATATCAACATTGTCGGCGGTATACGTATTCAGGAACCGGCAGCTGATCTGGCGGTATGTATGGCGATTGCCTCGGCCGCCAAAGCGATGAAGCTGAAGAAAAACGCCGTCGTATTTGGCGAACTTGGCTTGTCGGGCGAGGTTCGGCACGTGCCATTTGCCGAGCGCCGCATTGCAGAAGCGAAAAAACTTGGTTTTGATGCGGCTATCGGACCACGGCAGCGTGATAACAAAACAGACAGTTTTCTAGTCGCCGTTAAAGACGTGCGCACTGCACTGAACACCTTTCTGGAGATCTAGTTCGTAATCGTCACCGGACTTGAGGTATTGCCTTCAGCATCTCGGGCGTAAACGGCCGTTCCAACTGGCGCTAAACCGAGGTTGTTGACACTGCAAGTTGTGCCACCACTACTACAGAGCAGGGCGTCGTTGTCTTCGCGGTATATGCCGACGTTGCCGGTGGCGTTTGACCATATAAATACTGCGTTCAAACCTTGTCGTTTGGCGCTCGTGATAGTCAGGGAAGATGCTGCGCTTATTGAGCCACCACTTGCGGTTGCATCGTACAAGACACTATCGACAATCGTGGCCGTGACTGCGCCGGGCGAGCCGGTATGGGTATAGGTCTGACTGCCTGAGTTGTTGACCTGGTAGGTCTTTACTTCTTTGCCGCCGACAAATATTGCCACTGTACCTTTGAATTTGTCGCTGGACAGCGGATGTGTTCCGCGGGCGTAGGTCACCGTTATCTGATTGCCATTGATGCTCAGGGAGATAGTTGGTTTTTTATCGTTACATTTGTGCACGTCATCTTTTTCACCCGAAGCGGCTGCACCGCCGCCTTCGAACGGATCGCCCGAGAAGCTGTTAGCAGCAGTTTCAGTGACTTCTTTACGAGCACGTTCCGGCGTACAATCAGTTGCTAACTTATTGGATACGATATCAATGGTACGCTTTTCGTTTGATTTTCGCTTGTCGTTCTTGTACCACGACGGGAACAAATCGTTTGTTGGACTTGGTTCGATTGAGGCAACACCAACATGGTTTCTGACAACATAGGCCGGCAAGGTTTGTACGCTGCTTGGTTTTGGCCAATCTTTGGCCTCTAGTCCTTCATGGGCGCCTTGCATCCACCCACTCCATATCGGTTGCGTCATGTTCTCCATGAAACCGCTCATTTCAATACGGCGCGTATGATGGCCAACCCAGACACTGGCGGCGTATTTACTTGAATAGCCGGTCAGCCATCCGTCCTTTGCATCGTTAGTAGTTCCGGTTTTGAGCGCAAACTTCCAGTTGCCATACCGATGGTTTTTGCGCGACATATAGCTTGCTCGTGCGTCACTCAAAATATCATTGATGATGTAGGCGGTATCTTCACGAATGACTTGTTCGCCGTCTTTTTTCTCCCACTGCCAGAGCGGTTTGGTATTGGAATCTTCTATCTTCAAGATGTAAGTTTGCGGGATGTACTTTCCGCCGCGAGATAGCGAGGCCTGGGCGTGGACGTGTTCGTCGAGCTTGAGGTAGGCGCCATCACCGATGGCCGATGAGGCATAGCAGGACTGTTCGTCATCAGAGGTAGCGGCGTTAACATCTTCCAGCTCCGGACGGTAACACTTATAGCCGCTTTTTAAGCCTAATTTATTGGCAGTATCGATGGTTTTATCGACACCGGCGATCAGCATTGCTTTGACGGCTGGAACGTTACGCGAACCACCCAGTGCGTAGCGAAGCGTTAGCGGGCCAGGATAGCGGAAGTCGTAGTTAAAGAGACAGTTGCCGCCTTGTTTTGGCCGGGCTTTGTTGGTGCATGGATAGCCTTCCAGCGGTCCTTGCGTGTCGTACAGTACCGAACCAGCGCCGTGATTCGTTGTGCCCTCAATCAGTGCTGCATAGTCGTACGGCTTGAAGCTTGACCCTGGTGGCAGCCGCAAGCGAGCATAGTTGTTCTGCCCAAATTCTTCATTGCCAAAGTCAGAGCCGCCAACCAGCGCCACCATTTGGCCGGTCTCAACATCCTCGGCGGCGAATGCAGCGCTGTCGCCGCGCTGGTTATATACTTGGCGGATACCATTATTGACTTGTTCTTCGGCCAGCTTCTGCAGCTTCATATCGAGCGTGGTGGTAACTTTCCAGCCGCCGACGTTCGACGTCTCGCCGCTTAGGATTTCTTGTTCCAGCTGTTCTTTTGCGGTCAACACAAACCAGGGCGCCAGGATGCCGTCATACTTTGGTTTGCGCGGCTTGACTTTCTTGACGGTGTCGACTTTTTTGGCAGCGTCCCGCTCTTCGGCTGTAATCATACCTTGTTGTTGCATCAGATCGAGCGTGTAATGCTGCCGACCTACCAGCATGCCTTTGTCGAAATCACCACTGTACGGCGAATAATAACGCGGCGACTGTGGGATAGCGGTCAGGAACGCAGCTTCGTCTAGCGTCAGGTCTTTGGCGGTTTTTTCAAAATAACCGCGGGCAGCTGCTTCAACACCGTACTCGATGCCACCGTACGGCGCGGTGTTGAGGTAGCCAGCTAAGATTTCTTGTTTGGAGTAACTTCGCTCTAACTCAACCGCAAGAATAACTTCTTTGACTTTACGGGTGTACGTGCGTTCCTGTGTCCAGTTCTGTGTCAGCTTGACCAGCTGCTGGGTAATCGTCGAGCCGCCTTGGCTGGTTGTGCCACCGGTGAAGTTGGCCCAGGCAGCACGCGTGATGCCTTTGGGGTCAAAGCCGCCATGATTAAAGAACTCTTTGTCTTCCAGTGCCACGGTGGCATCTTTCATGTATTGCGATATCTGTTCATCCTCGACAGGGATTCGTTTCACGGCGTCGTAATCTTCCCAGAGCAGGGTTTTGCCGGTTCGGTCATAGTAGCGAATACTGCCGCCTATATTGTCACCAGAGATGTTACGAAGATCAGGTAAATCCTTGCGGAAGTAAGCAAACAGGCCGACCAGAAAGATAAAGCCAACAATAAAGCCGATGCCCATAATTTTGAGCGCCATAATGCCGCCGTCGCGCGAAAACCAGTACTCTTTCAGTCGTTTTGGGTGTAGCCGCCAGAAAAACCGTTGGACGCGGCCTTTGGGCATGCCGGCCATGCGTTCGGCTCTGCGGCGTGATTTTTGATCTTTGCGGATTTTGAATCTGTCAGACAAGCTGCGACGCACCTTAAATGTATTGCCGCTTCGAGTGGTGAAGCGGTTTTTGCTCCCGCGGGAACGTTTGCTACTCATTTATGTATCGGACTCCATAAGTTTATGTGCACTTTATTATAGCAAACCCAGCAGTAGACTTGCCAATACAATATTGCTTATGCTGTTCTTTGGGGTTGCTATAGTTTTGAAATTGTCTCTTTTCGTGTACTCTATAAGGAGTAATTATGAAACAAATGACCTTATCAGAAGAACTACAATGGCGCGGGTTTGTGAACCAGACGACGTTCTCGGCCATCAAAGACCTGGATAAAGCTCCGAGAACATTTTATTGGGGTGTAGACCCGAGCGCGCCGTCGATGCAAATCGGCAACCTGGCGGCTGCGATGATGGTTCGCGTGTTTATAAAACATGGCTACGAGCCAATTTTATTGGTTGGCGGCGCGACAGGCCTCATTGGTGATCCGGATGGTAAAGCACAAGAGCGCGATCTGAAAACTTTGGACGAAATTGCTAAAAATAAAGCTGCAATCACTACGCAGTACAAGCAAATTTTTAAAGGTGAAGACTTTAAAGTTGTCGATAACTACGACTGGTTTAAAGACATGAACTATCTGGAATTTTTACGCGATGTGGGCAAGCATGTGCCGATGCGTCAGATGCTGGCTCGCGATTTTGTACAGTCACGACTGGGTGAAGATGGCGCCGGTATCAGCTATGCGGAGTTTAGCTACTCGTTAATCCAAGGCTACGACTTTTTACATCTGTTTGAAAAACATGAGGTGACATTGCAATTAAGTGGCGCTGATCAGTGGGGTAACAGTATCGCCGGCGTGGATTTGATTCGACGCAAGACTGGTAAAGAGGTGCATGTCTGGACAACACCGCTTATTATCAACAAAACAACCGGTAAGAAGTTTGGCAAATCTGAAGACGGCGCGGTGTGGCTGGACGCTCAGCAAACGAGTCCGTACGAGTTTTACCAGTTTTGGCTCAATGTTGATGATGACGGTTGCGAAGATTACCTCAAGATTTACACCGAACTATCGAAAACCGAGATTGATGAAATTATGGCGCAGTTCACTCGTGACAAAGCAAGCCGTTTGGCGCAAAAGACACTTGCCTTTGAGGTTACCAAGCTGGTACATGGTGAGGCAGAGGCCAAAAAGCAGAGCGCGAAAGTCATTTTTGGTTCGAGCGAATATGCCGAGTTCGCTGCAGCGGATTTTAAGAAACTGGAAACGCAGTTGTCAGTGCATCACTTTGGCCCAGGCATCGAACTTGTTCCAGCACTGGTTAGTAGCGGTCTTGCTGGTTCGAATACAGAAGCCCGCCGTTTCGTGCAAAGCGGCGCGGTTTATATCAACGGCCAAAAAGCCCCAGCAGATAAAACGACGCTCCACAAAGACGACTTTGTGCACGGCTATGCGGTGCTCCGGCGTGGTAAAAATACCCAAGTATTGTTAAAAAGCTAAGTAGTGTATACTCATCATTTGTATGACAAAATCTAAATCAAACACACGAACCAAAAAACCATCCGGCTCCAGTCGTCGGCAAACAAGCGCATCGCGTAAAGCCGACCAATATAATGACCCAAAGCATAACTACCGCGACTACTGGGCAGGCCGCGATTATGAGCACGCCAGTGAAGAGATTGCTATCAAGCGGCTACTGAAAGGCAAGCACTACAAGTCTGCTGCAGATATCGGTGGCGGCTACGGGCGTTTGTGTGTGTTGCTGCAGGACTACGCCGACAAGGTGACATTAGCCGAACCCAGCAAACAGCAATTGGACATTGCCAAAGATTTTCTCAAAGACTATCCCAAGATTGACCAGCAACTGATGCAGGCCGATGATTTGCGTTTCAGAGATGATTCGCTCGATCTTATTACCATGATTCGTGTCATGCACCATTTGCCAGACCCCAGCCTGGAGTTCAGCGAGATTGCCCGCGTACTCAAAGACGACGGCGTGTTTATCCTTGAGATCGCCAACTATGCTCATGGCCGTAATCGGTTGAAGCATGCAGTGAAGCTCAAAAAACTCCCGACCAATCCGGTTGATATCAGAAGCGAACAGAACAAGAGAGATGATGAAATCGCCTTTGTGAACCACAACCCGAAGACTGTTATCAAACAGCTGGCGCACGCTGGACTAAAAGTTGAAAAAGTTCTGTCAGTGTCAAACTTGCGTTCGCCCACGCTGAAGAAAATCATCCCAGCCAGCGCGATGTTGTCGGTGGAGCGATTTCTGCAGCCAACCCTGGCCAAAACTTATTTTGGCCCGAGCGTGTTCTTGCTCGTCAAAAAAGCCAGCTAGTGCACACCGAACAGTCCTGCTTTTAAGTAGCGTATACTAAAATCTGTGAAGCCGACAGATTCTGTTGAAGTATTGAAGGGTGTGGGGCCGGAGTTGGCCAAACAGCTGAAGAAGCTTGGCGTGGTTACAGTTGAAGATTTGCTATTGTATTACCCAAAGAAATATCAGGATTTTGCCAATATTCAGCCAATCAATAAACTTCGTCCAGGCACCGTGTCAATTCGAGCGCAGGTGAAGCAAGTTAAAGGTCGTTGGATACGCGGGGGACTGCATATTACTGAAGCGGTTGCCAGTGACAAAACTTCGAGCGTGCGCATTGTCTGGTTTAACCAGCCCTACCGCGAAAGGGCCATCAAGCGTGGCGAAGACTATTTTGTTTCCGGCACGCTGGAGCTGAAACGCCAACAGTTTGCCATTCAAAACCCCAGCATGGAATTGGTCAGCAGCTTTCCGGTGAATACGGCGCGGATTGTGCCTATCTACCGCGAGCACAAGGAGATCAAATCGTCAGAAATACGCAGAGTACTCAGAACAGCGTTTCAGACTATCGCATCGATTGAAACGACTTTGCCGGCAGAAATAGAAAAGAAACACGAGCTGATTGATAAGCGCGAGGCCTTGCGGCTGATACACTTCCCAAAGACACTGGATGATTTGTCGCGAGCTAAGCGGCGTTTGGGTTTTGAAGAAGTCTTTGAACTGATACTGGCAGCACAGTTATTGAAGCAAGAAACCCTGCGTGAGGCGGCGTTGCCGATTCCGTTTGATGTGGCGCTGGCAAAGACTATGGTGAAACATTTACCATTTGACCTAACTGATTCGCAGCGCTCCGCGGTCTGGGAAATCTATCAGGATATTGAGCAGGCGCACCCTATGAACAGATTATTAGAGGGCGACGTCGGTTCTGGCAAAACAGCTGTCGCCGCTATGGCCGCAGCCATGGTCATGCATGCCTCGCCGTTGCAAGTGGCGTTCATGGCGCCGACCGAACTGCTGGCCCGACAGCACGCCGATACGTTGGTCGAGCTGCTTAAACCTTTGGGTCAAGACAAGCGGGTTTTATTGCTGGTTGGCAGCATGAGCTCGACGCAGAAAAAAGCGGCCTACAAACGTATTCAAGACGGCTCGGCGCAGCTGATCGTTGGTACGCATGCGCTTATACAAGAAAAAGTCGATATGCCAAAACTTGCTCTGGTAATCATTGACGAACAGCACCGTTTCGGCGTCGACCAGCGCAAAATCTTACTCAAAAAAGCTAATCGCTTTCCGCACATGTTGAGTATGACGGCCACCCCTATCCCGCGGAGCCTTGCGCTGACCGTCTATGGCGAGCTGGATATTTCTATTTTGCGGCACAAGCCCAAACAGCGAAAACCCGTTATCACCAAGCTGGTAACACCAGCCAAGCGCGAGAAATTGTATCAGGATATTGACAAGCTTTTGGGCAAAAAACAGCAGATGTTCGTGGTCTGCCCGCTTATTTCGCAGTCTGACCTTATGCCGGCAAAATCTGTGGATGAGGCTGCAGAAGAAATACGTGCGGCCTTTCCAAAGCGACGTATCGCTGTGCTGCACGGTAAGCAAAACGCTGAGGCTAAGCAAAAGATTATGCAGGCCTTTGTGGACGGCAAAATAGATATTCTGGTGGCTACGACAGTAATTGAAGTCGGCGTTGATGTGCCGAACGCTACGATCATGCTGATTGAATCGCCAGAACGCTTTGGTCTGGCGCAAATGCACCAGTTGCGCGGCCGAGTTGGACGCGGCACTGAGCAAGGCTATTGCTACTTGCTTTTGAGCGACTCAAACGCGCCAAGTAAACGTATGCGGGCTATCGAACAAAGCACCGATGGGTTTCGCCTCAGCGAACTTGATATGGAGCTGCGTGGTCCGGGCGCCATTTACGGCAACCGCCAGCACGGAGATCTAGACCTCCGCCTGGTGTCCCTATCAGATACAGCACTCATCAAAGAAGCGCGCGACGCGGCGATCCAGGCTGCCCAAACACCTGAAAATCTGCTACAATACGAAGGATTGCAAAAGCGGATCAGAAACTTACAAAAAATAAACCACCTCAACTAGAAATTTGAAACAAGAATGAAGAATACGGACCTATCAATAACAAATTTTCCGTTTTCCGTTTTCCATTTTCCGATTTCCAGAGGCGGAGTCTCATATGTATAGCGGCACAACGCTCACACCGTTCTCGGGCAACATTGTCGGCGCACACCAAAAACTCGACCGCGTGGCGCGCAAACATCTTGAGCGGCTTGGTGTTGACGATGATGTCTTTCCCTCGGCTCGCCGCATCATTCATTTTGAGGGCAATAAAGGCCCGGACGCTATCAAGCGCAAAAGTCCGGCCAAAGACGAGCCTTGGCACTACTACAGCCCGTTTGACGATAATGATTCGCAGATTTTTGAACTGATTACCGGACACTATAACGCGCTGGTAAAGGAGCTACAAAGCGGCAACCAAGAGCGGGTGGCGTTCGAAGCTGCTTGGCTGTCCCACGCCATCGTTGACGGGCTGACCCCGGCGCATCACTATCCGTACGAGGCGGAGCTGGAAGAGATTTGGGGGCACGGTATCGAAAACCGTACAACGGTCAAGCAGAAGTGGTTTCCACCCGGCGATACGAAGCGCGAAAAGCTCACCAAAACCTGGAAGGTCTGGGGGCCAAAGGGGCTGATAAGTCTGCACAGCATGTTTGAGCTAGGGGTGGCGGCCATTATCGCACCGCTCAGCATGAAAGAGGCCGCTCTGACTGAGGAAGACATAGATCTCGTGTCAGACATTGGTGTTGCAGAGTATTTCAAGCGCGCTGCCCGCGAAATCGCGGTGCTCGACATGTACGGCCGCTTTAGCAAGCGCGGCTGGTCGACGAAACTTGTCTATGACGTCCGCCACAAGCTTGGCCCGACTATTTCAAAAACTATCGCAGTCACTTGGTACAAGGCGTTACAAGACGCTGACCGAGTATAATAAGCCTATGAATCCCGTTAGAGCCAAGCTATATACGCCAAAAAAAGCTCCTAGCGGGACTGGAGGTCTCTAACGGGATGAAAATGCGTATTATCAGCGGTAAACTTGGTGGTCGGCAGTTTAATGCGCCCAAAAGTTACCATACGCACCCCATGAGCGAAAAAATTCGTGGCGCAGTGTTTAATATACTTGGCGACGTTGCAGGTTTGAGTGCACTTGATGCATTTGGTGGCAGCGGCGCAGTTGCGCTTGAAGCGCTCAGTCGTGGGGCGTCCGCAGCAACTATTATCGAGCTTGATAAGGGCGCCATACGAACTATCAAAGAAAGTGTCGAATCGCTCGGCCTAGTCGAAGAAGCTGCGGTTATACAAGGCAATATCAAGGGTTGGTCAAACAATAACACCGACAAGCTGTTTGACATCGTCATCTGCGACCCACCGTATGATGCGGTGCTGGCATTACTCATCGAGAAATTATCACGGCACGTTGCTCCGGGCGGGTCGCTCGTCTTATCCTGGCCGAGCAGTGAACCAATTCCCGAGCTTCCGGATATGACCGTGCTGCGTCACAAAACGTACGGCAATGCCACACTGGTTTTTTACCGCAAAATCTAGGTCTAAATTGCTCTTGAAACAGCCGCAACCGGCGCGTATCATAAGTGTAATGAGTTTAACCAAAGACGACTTGAAGGCAATAAAAGGCATCGTAGATACCTCGGTAAACACTGCTGTGGATGCGTTGGCCCTGCAAACGGCTCAGGGCTTCGCCGAAGTGCATGGCAAGATCGACACCGTAGAAAAGCGGCTCGACAAGAAGGTTGATGATGTAGAGTTGCGCTTGGGCAGGAGAATCGATGGCGTAGAGGAGCGGCTTTCTGCAAAGATTCAAGAGGTTGATGATAAGCTGAGTGTCAAGGACTTAAAACTTGAGAATACTGTGCAGCGCGTTGATGAGCTGGAAAGCGCTGTTAGCAGGTTAAAGCCAAAAGCGGCCTAGAATCTGGAAAAAAGTAAAAAAACAGGGTAAAATGGTCTGGATTTGCTGCGCGAGTGGTGGAATCCATGCACCTTTTCATTCTTTCTCGTAATCTGATTGCTTACTACTCGGAAGCAGAAAAGGCACAGGACAGGTTGGTAAAGTTCCCCCGTAGTATCCGCAGAAGAGCGGATTACTATCGGGGCACGCTAGTTCCCGTAGTAAAATGAATTTGTGATTGGCGGGGATGTGGTGGAATTGGTAGACACGCTAGTCTTAGGAACTAGTGCCGCAAGGCGTGAAGGTTCAAGTCCTTTCATCCCCACCACAAATTCATTGACAACGGGATAAACTTAGGAACTAGTGCCGCAAGGTGAAAAAATCCAGTGAACTTTTGCAAGGCCGGAGCCCCGGTGCAAATTATTGCCCGAGGCGAGACGGGGTTGCAACGGATTTGAAAGCTTGCTTTCAAGTATGATTGTGACTGAAGGTTCAAGTCCTTTCTCGCCCACCATAGATTGATACACAACAATTTTTTGGAGATATTATGAACACTGTATTATTTGTGAGACACGGAAATTACACAGGGTATGGCCAGGCTCAACAGTTAACCGAGAGAGGTGTTGCTGAATCCGAGGCTGCTGCTCGTAGCATTGCTGGCTTTTCAAGCGAAAACAATAGAATCATCATGGCATCCACCCAGCCACGCGCCCTGCAAACAGCAGAAGTTATTATGCATAATTTGTTTGCAGACTATGTCTATCCGTCGCGGTACCTGGACGTCGGTGGTAATGAGCCTCGCGGTATAGAGAGCCTCGACACATTTATAGAGGAAGCGGTTCGCGCAAAAGGGCTTGATCCGGCAATGATTGGCGATTTGGTGCTCGTAACTCATGCTCCGCTCTGTGCGTTGGTTGCTGGTTTTTCATCGCGCTACGCTGATAGTTATGGTCACGGCCGAGTCACCGAGTACGAGCCGCATACCTGGAACAACCCAGAGTACTCTGATGTTGAAGCCGAACTATTGCAGTATAATTTAACTACTGACTCGTAATCATAACCTTGGCGAAGAACCAGTACATGGTTTCACACCTGCTGTCATCTGGAGAGCGGGCTTGACGATGGCGGCATGGCTCTCTTTAAATTTTATATTGCCTAAACCCTCTCATGCTTATACAATTGTACGTAAGTATGAGGGACTTGATCGAGAGAGAGAGAGAGAGACGATCTAGCCTCCGCTAGGAGGCTATCTTGAGCCGCCTGCCACAACCAGGCTCGGACGGTGGTACTTGGGGTGATATCCTCAATGACTTTCTTCAGGTTGCCCATAATTCAGACGGAACC
>CAZRSX010000002.1:12622-170934 GCA_964602865.1 uncultured Candidatus Saccharibacteria bacterium | reverse complement strand
GTTGCTCGTGGAGCCACTGGTCAAACCGCCAACCTCCAAGAATGGCAAAGCAACAGCGGTGCTGTCCTGGCGTCCATCAGTGCTGCAGGTAATTTGACCGTCACTGGTGCGGCGAATATCACCGGTGCACTCACTGTTGGCTCTATCACTACCGGCAATATCACCATCAATGGGCATATTATCGGCAACGCTGACACGCGCGGCACGGTAACGATGTTGAACGGACAAGACGAAGTGTCGCATACCTTTGCGACGCCGTATGCCAGCGCGCCTGTTGTCACCATAACCCCGACAAACGCGTTTGCGCCTGCCTACCGCGTAGAAGCCACCACCACTGGCTTTACGGTCTACTTCGAGACGTCTGCTGGCGCCGATACAGACCTGAACTACCATGTTCAGCAGTAGGGGCTAGGAGCTGGAAGACGGAAGGCAGGAAGCGGAAAATAGAAACTGGAAAGTAGAAAATGGAAAAGGAAAAGGAAAAGTGGGAAGTCTGGTCTTTACAGATTGAGGCGTATCTGTTAATCTCTATTGGTAACTAATTTCTAAACAGAAGAATTTAAAGAAGTAACAGATGAAAAAAGCAGTTATTCGCACCGGTGGTAATCAATATGTTGTCGCAGAAGGCGATACTATCGCAGTTGATCTGATAAAAGACGCTAAAAAAAGCGTCGAATTTACGCCGCTACTCGTTGTAGATGGCGACAAAACAACTGTCGGTAAGCCAGAAGTCACAGGGGCGAAAGTCACCGCCCAGGTCGTCGAGGCAGACGTCAAAGCCGACAAGGTCACCGCGATTCGCTACAAACCCAAAAAGCGTGTCCGCAAAGTTCGCGGTCACCGTCAACGACAAACCCAGCTAAAAATCACAAAAATCGCCTAGGTTCATCGTCCAAAAACAGCTACGCCCGGACACGGTTATGCTTTATAATGAGACCGACAGGGAAGAATATAAAGCATATGGTGGTTACCTACAGAATCAAGCGCACGACGCTGCTCCTCGGCCTCATAGTGGCGAGTTTGTTGTGCCTGACGACATTAGTCGGCGCTGCTACCAACAGCATATCGAAGGGCTATAAAACCACCGACAGTGCACTGGTGACAGGCATGGCTGCAGCGCTCAGTGCGAACAGCACCGAAACCGAGCGGCTTGTCGAACCAGCAACGGCCACAAATTCTGAAAGATTTGTAGGAATAGTTACAACAGTTTCGGACAATTTGGTAGCGTTTTCGGGTAATCCAACAGATGTGCTGGTAGCGACCGAGGGTGAGGTATCCGTTTACGTCAGTAACCTGAACGGCGACATCAAAAAAGGCGAGTTTGTCAGCATTTCGCCGCTTCGCGGTATCTTGATGCGCAGCGATGACAACAGAGAAAACCGTGTTGTTGCCGTGGCGCTGCAAGATTTTAGCGAGATTGAGACCGAAGACAGGCAAATAGAGACGACAAGCGGCAACCAAAACTACAAAGTTGGCAAACTCACTGTCGAAGTAAGCCAGAGCATTATGGCTACTGCTACAGCCGAAACTGAGAAATCCGCGCTGGTGCTGGCAGGGGAATCGCTTACCGGCAGAACCGTCAACCAAATACAGGTCATAGCGGCGCTGATTATTTTTGCTGTGATTTTGATTATCGAAGGGTCAATCATTTACGGTGCTATCCACAGCACCATGATGGCGCTGGGCAGAAACCCGTTAGCCAAAAAAGCCGTCTTTAAGCAACTGCTACAAGTGTCCTGGATCGCACTGGTGGTCTTGGTTATTGGCTTCGGCACGATTTATCTCGTGTTGTGGATATAGAAGTAGAACAGGGGTCATTTTTGTGCAAAGCACATGCGGGTATAAAAAGTGTTCATTTTGGCCACGAAAAGCTAGTGCTTCGCACTAATATTTGATACAATTTTACAGAGACAAAAAAGCGTAGCGAGCCTACGACAAAATGGAAAATCAAAATCAAACACTACCAAATCAAAATCCTGTCTCTGTTGCACCGCCGGTCAACAGCCTTGCTCCTGCGCCTACGGCTCAAGCCGACAACCAGTTTCAGCCCATAGAAGACCTGGAAAGTCCGAGTACCGCGACACTTAGCCAGTCTAGTCCAGCTCAAACTGGTCAAAATCCAAATCCCGGCCAACAATTTGCCAATCAGTTTACGCCCTCACAAGATCCGAACGGCGGTATGCAAAAACCGCGCAGCAAAGCGATTCCAGTTATTGTAGCGCTCGCAATAATAATCGCAATAGTGGTCGGCTGGCTGTTTATCCGTCGCAATCAACAGACGCAGCAAAGTCTGACACAGCAAGTGCCAGAGCAGAGTGTCGAGGTGGCTGGGCTGGATAGCGGACTAGCCGGACTGTCGGTTGATGCGGCGGCGAGCCAAGTGTTGGTGAACGGCAATATTGTCACCAGCGGTTCGCTTTATGTCGTTGGCTCTCAGGGTAATTTCTTCGGTCAGTTAGCCGTAGAAGGCTTAAGCGCCAACCAAACGTATACGCTGCCAGACAGTTCGGGAACGCTCTGTTTGGATAGTAATAACTGTGGGTTTGCAATCGCAGAACAGGGGATAAACAGCCTGATCGCCGGCAACGGCATTACCATCGCCGGCAATACGATTACCAATACGAGTGTGATTGCTGCAACAACGCTGAATAACTTCAACGGCGCGGTGACGTTGCAAGGGACGACTGGCAGAGTAGGGGTGACGAGTAACAACGGCGTGATTACGCTGACGACGCCGCAAGATATTGCGACAACCAGCAATCCGTCGTTTAACTCGATTACCCTGGCCACCATTGGTACGCAAAACGGTAATCTGCTGTGTGATAGCAGTAATAACTGTGGCTTTGCCGGCGGCACGGACGCGTTTATACAGGGCGGCAACAGTTTTGGTACCGCGGCAGTGCTGGGCACCAATGATAACTTTGCACTGAACTTTGAGACCAACGGCACCAACCGCATGACTATTGATACCAACGGCAATGTTGGTATTGGCACCAGTTCGCCCACGCTGACCCTTGACGTCAACGGAGACGTCAACGTGGCAAACCGCATGCAGATCGGCGTGCCGCATACCATCAATCAGTGTCACGGTATCAGCGGACCGGTCGGCTGCGACAAAGCGCTTGATGTTCACAATAATTCAACTCAAACAATATCGCCGACCTACGGTATGTATAGCCTGGTTGATATTCAGGCACCGAGTGTTAACACCGCCAGTAATTCGGGCACATATAGCCAACTCGGCCTTGGCGGTACTCAAAACTACAGTGGTGGTATCGGTGTGCAAGGTACTCTCATTGCTGCTACCACCGGCACAATTGGCCTTGCACTCGGGGTTAACGGTTCTGTTGTTAGTAATACTGTCGGGACGACGATTACACTAGCCGCTGGTGTCAATGGAAATGTTAGTTATTTTGTAAACCAAGGGGCTGTTACTGACGCGGCAGCGCTGATGGCGTCAGCAAATGCCGGGAACATTACCAACAACTACGGTATTTTGGTGGCACCGCAAACTGCCGGCGTTAACGACTACGGGATTGCTATCGGCACAGCTGATACCCAAACTCTTTGGATTGGCAACGATGCCGATAATACGACCGCTAACGCTGGGATTGCGTTTGGTTCCTCGCGCGATACCAACTTGTACCGATTGACTGCCAGTACCCTGCGAACGGATGGCAATCTTTCAGTGGGGACCCATGCTGCATTCGGGGCGAACGCAGCCATTAATCAGGGCGGGTGGTATACGTATTCGCTGCAAAACAGCGACCCCTTTATCGCAGCCATCTCTCAGAATGTCGTGTCGGTGCGCGAAACGTTTACTTCTGGTTCCAGAGGAGTTGGCATATTAAATGACATTACCGGGACTAACTTCGGACCGGTATATTATGGGATCCAGAATACATTAACAGTTGGCAATGATTTAGCTGTTGGCCCTGCAGTGGCTATAAACAATTTGCTGCGGCTAACTGGATCAGGCAATATGACTGGCGGCGGCGATTCTATCGTGGCGGCATTTAACACCGTAGACGCCACTAGCTTTACGGGAAGTTTCGCAACTTTTTCGTCCGTGGTCAATGTAGTGCTGACGCCGCGCAATGCAGATTCGGGCAGCACAATAGCTTCGCAGTCTATCGCAAGACACATGGGTGCATCGGGCGTAACTGTCAATGAACTTATAGCTGGCAAGTACTCAATACAAGCTGGTCAGGCCGGCAGTACTGTTACAGATGGTTATGGCATACGCGTGCAGAGTGCATCGGGCGCAGGAACCATAACCAGTAACTACGGCATCCGGGTCGATGCTCAAACTGCTGGCACCAACGACTACGGCATCCGTATCGATACCGCTGACACCCAAACTCTGTGGCTAAGCGGCAATGCCGACAACACGACTGCCAACGCGGGAATTGCCTTTGGGCAGTCACGCGATACCAACCTGTACAGGGGCGGGGCAAATATACTACAAACAGACGACAATCTGGTGGTCAGCGGGCACGCCGCGATTGGGGCGACGGCTACGCTGGATCAAGGGGGGTGGGATATGTACTTCCCAAGCGAAGACACCTATACCGTAAACCCCTCAAGGAACGTACTAACTGTCAGCGAAACATTCTCGACTTTTGCAGAAGATTCGGTGGGTATCTTGAATAACATCACCGGTACGGGCGCCATAAGTCAATATATAGGCCTTCAAAATAACCTCAACATAACAGGATCCACTAGCGCTTACTACTCTGCCGGTATCAGCAATTTTGTAAGACTGACTAACACTGGCGGAGCTGGCAATAACAGTAATAGTGTTGCGGCGGCTATTAATACGCTTGATATGACTAACTTAACAGGGGGAAGTCCGCCTAGTCAGACGGCTGTTATCAATACTCTTCTCACCCCGCAAAACAGGACTTCCGGTATCATGATAGGCACTTCGTCGACGATTAAGCACAGAGGTGGCTCAGGGATAACGGCCAACCAGCTTATCGCGGGTAGTTATAGAGTCCAAGGCAATACGGGTATCGCTACCGAGGCTTATGGCATACGGGTGGAATCTAGTTCGGGCTCTATCACGAACAACTACGGTATCCGGGTCGATGCTCAAACTACCGGCACCAACGACTACGGCATTAGAATCGACACTGCCGACACGCAAACCTTGTGGTTAGGCGGCAATGCCGACAACACGACTGCCAACGCGGGAATTGCCTTTGGACAGTCTCGCGACACCAACTTGTATCGTGGTGCGGCCAACCAGCTTCGTACCGATGACTCGTTGCGCGTTGACCTCAACTTAGGTGTAGGCACCGATACCACTGCCTACAAGTTTGATGTCCTGGCCAATGCTGCCGATAGCTACGCCGCAAACTTTACAAACAGCGGTAACAATGCCAATCGTCACGGTGTTCGCATCCAGGCCGGAGCAGACGACGGCAGCGGCACCACCACGTACATCAGTTTTGCCGATGGCGACGGCACGGAAGTTGGATACTGTCAAAACAGCGGCGGCACCTTTGCCTGTGCCGATTCGTCCGACGAGCGCACCAAGACCAACATTCAGGATACCGGTATCTCGGCAGCCGAAATCCTTGGCGGCCTCAGAGTCGTGGACTTTAACCGCCTACAGAATCCGGACGGGCCGGTCATCACTGGCTTTATTGCCCAGGAAGTGCAGGGCGTGTACGGTCAGGCGGTATCCCAAGGGGCTGGAGGTTACCTGGGCGTTGCGCGCGATCAGTTGATACCCGTGTTTGTTAATGTTTATCAGGAAATGGATACCCGCCTAAGCGAGGTTGAGTCTCAGCTGGCCAACCTCAATACCACCCCATCCCTCAGTAATATCACCAATCTTACGGTCACCGGTAGCGCTACCATTGCTCAGCTCACTGTCACTGGCCACGCCACCTTTAGTGGCGCCATCACGGTAGCGGGGGACCTGAGTTTAGGCGGTAAGCTGCTGGGCAACAGCCAAACTCGCGGTGAAGTGACGCTGCCAGCTGGCGCCACCGAAGTAACACACACCTTTAGCGTACCGTTTAGCAGTTCGCCCAACGTGGTAGCCACGCCAACCAACGGCTTTGCGCCAGCTTACCGAATCAGTACCACCGCCACGGGCTTCACCTTGTTTGCGGAAGAACCGCGAGCGGTGCCGTTGATGTTCAACTTCCAGGTGCAGCAGTAAAGTAATCAGTGAGCTTGTAACTCCAAGCCTACGCTTTTAGGACGCATGTATTGTGCGACACATGACAAATGAGCATGCAGGCTGTTCTGGTTCGTTGCTAGCCCGGGCAAGTAACGTTGCTGCCGAGACGCTAAAGTTTAGATCGCGGATCCTTACGTGTTAGTCTTGTGGCAGCAGTGATGCAAAACACAAGCAGGATGGAACTAGCTGTATAATAGCAGGTACTATACGGCTAGTTCCGAATCAAGGAGCGAAGGGTGTATTTGCGTGGCAAAAAATGGTAGGCTAAACGATAGGAGAGAGGGTAACAACGAGAGCATGGCACATACGATTGCGGTTATTAATCAAAAAGGGGGCGTCGGCAAGACGACCACTACTGTTAATATGGGAGCTTACCTGGCAAAAGCTGGCAAAAGCGTCCTGATTGTTGATGCCGATCCGCAAGGCAATGCCTCGAGCGGGCTTGGCCTGGACAAGGCAAACGCACAATATACCACATATGATATATTGCTTGGGCACACTCCGCTAGACGGAGCAATTCTTGAAACAGATCAGCACGGACTGTCTATCGTGCCGGCCAATGCCAATTTGGCTGGGGCCGAGGTAGAGCTGGTTGATCAAGGCCAAAGAGAGCTACGCCTGAAAAAAGCGTTACAAAACGTAACTTATGATTATGTGCTGATTGATTGCCCGCCAGCGCTGAGCTTGCTGACCATCAATGCACTGGCAGCGGCCACATGGGTGATTATCCCGGTGCAGGCAGAATATTACGCGCTTGAAGGCTTGAGCCAGCTGCTTGATGTGATGCAGAAAGTGCGCCAGGGGCTCAACCCAAACCTTGAACTGCTTGGCGTGGTGGCTACGATGTACGATAGTCGCACAACGCTTGCCGAAAATGTCTATGCAGAGCTCAAAAAACACTTTGATAGCAAGCTATTTACCACTGTTATTCCACGCAATATCCGCTTGGCTGAAGCGCCGAGCTACGGCAAAACAATCCTTGAACACGACAAATGGTCGAAGGGCGCGCGCGCTTACAAACAACTGGCAAAAGAGGTCGAAAAACGTTTGAACTAGCAAGTATCTATCCATTGTTCGGCAAGAACATATATAATAGAGGGTGGAGAAAGAAGGTTTATGACGACGAAAACAAATCAGAAGAAGGGTTTGGGCAAGGGGTTTGGGGCGCTATTGTCAGATGATTTTGACAGCACTATGTTGACTGACGTCAACGAGCGTATTCAGAAACTCAATGTCCGCGATATCCAGCCCAGCGAAGATCAGCCGCGCCGATATTTTGATGAAACAGCGCTCAACGAGCTGGCGGCGTCGATTAAACAGCACGGCATCGTTCAGCCGTTGGTTGTCACCAAACGGGGTGATATCTATGCCATTGTGGCTGGTGAACGACGCTGGCGAGCGGCGCAAATCGCTGGACTAACAGAGGTGCCGGCGATTGTCCGCACCACCAAGGATCTAGAGCGGCTTGAAATTGCTTTGGTCGAAAACGTTCAGCGGGTTGATTTGTCACCTCTGGAACAAGCCCTATCAATCGAGCGGCTGCACGATCAATTTAGCCTGGCATATAACGATATTGCCAAGAAGCTCGGCAAGGCACCAACAACAGTTAACAACATTGTACGCCTGTTGCAACTTCCTGCGCCCGCCAAAGCAGCATTAGAGCAAAACCACATTACCGAAGGCCATGCTCGGGCGATTCTGGCGCTCAAAGAGACGCCGGACAAACAGCTCGAACTACTTACACAGATACAAAAACAGGGGTGGTCAGTTCGCCAGGCCGAACAATTCGTGGTGGCAACCAAGCAAGGGGCTGTTGAGAAAAAGACCGTGTCAAAAGCGATGGCCACGCAAAACCAAAGTACCGAACGTCTCGGCAAACGGCTCAAGACAACCGTCGCCATCCGGCGCACGGCTCGAGGCGGCCGGCTAGAAATTCATTTCAAAGACGACGCTGATCTGCAGCGAATTATGGACAGTCTTTAGAGCTAACCCATATCTATCTGTCGGCTAAAAACTTCAGATCTGGTACTTTCAATCTCTTTTTCGTTTTCGGTTCGTACCGACAGGTACGACCAAAAGCCGAGAAAACAGATTGAAAATCATACCAGCTGCTAAAGTTTCGCTATCAACAGATAGACGTGGAGTAGGTCTTAGAACGCGTCAAACTTATTAAACGGGTAGATTCTCAGAATCAATTCGCCGCTAATGTCGCTGCTTTTTATTGGGCCAAACGTGCGTGAGTCCAGCGAATTGTCTCTGTTATCGCCGAGCACAAATACTTCGCCGTCATCAACCGTTATGTCGACGTTGCCGCTGGTCATCTCATTTTCATCCAGATGGTTCGTGTCAGCGTCAGGGTTAAATCCGTCAGGGTTTTTGTCGTTAAAGACAGTCACCGTGCCGCTTCGTATGACGACGCGGTCGCCCGGTACACCAATGACTCGCTTGATGAGTTGTTTGTCGCCCTCGCCGCCGAATTCGCCGCTACTGTGCCGGGTGAAGACGATGATTTCGCCGCGAGCCGGTATATATGAGTTACCCCAGGCACGTGCCCAGGTTTTGGGCAATTTATACACGATCAGGCGGTCTTGGTTTTGCAACGTTGTTTCCATGCTGGGGCCATCGACTTCGTAGGACTGAAAGACAAAGGCCGTCAGGACAATAGCGATGATTGGCGCCAGAATAAAGATGCCAATGGTCGATAGGATACTTTTTGCCGTTTCGCTCTTATTCTCCTGTTCCGGCTCGGATTCTGGCGGCGCAGAGGTGGGCGGCACGCCCGGTTCGACCGGTGGTGTTGGCGATTCTGGCGGTGTTTGCGGTTGATTTTGGTTATGCATATTTTCGACTTGGTACTATACGCTATTTCTGGCTGCTGGTCTACACCATCAGGCATGCGCCTGCGGCCCCGGTTCCCATAAAAAGAAAATGCACGGGGCATTCAAGTGTGAAACTCGTGTCAGGGGTAAATTGAGCAAAAGCGTTTTTGGCAATACCCGTCAAAAACGCTATACTATAGTGCACCTGCATGGATAATTTTCGTAAAAAAAGACCCAAACAGACCCAGGCCGCGGGATCGTCGATGATCGACGGTTTTGTACGGCGCACGCCAGCGCCGGGCGGCACGTCGTTTGAGTCAGGCAAACCACACCCATCCAGAACGATAAAAGTAGATGATTTTAAGCGACCAGAGGGGTTTATGCCGCGGAGTAGAACAGTAAATCCGCAAATTCCTGACGGTACCAGTATCGGACGAAAGGCGAACCCAAAAGATAAGACTACCATGAAACCTGAAAATCGCAGCGCAAAAAAGAAAAGCAAGCACGGACGCGCCAGTCGTTCAGTCCGTAAGGGCATGACCGCCATGTTGTCAGTTTGTTTGTTGGCCGTTGGCTTTGTGGTTGGCCTGACGTATCTGCGAGCGACCCAGGTCTTTGACGGCGGTGCTAGCGCTTTGGCGCTGGAATGCGACGTGGCATCAGAACAGTTAACGCAAGAAGGCGACGGACGGGTCAACATCTTGCTGCTGGGCCGCGGCGGTGCCGGCCATCCGGCGCCAGACCTGACCGATACAATCATGATAGCTAGCATTGACACCTGTCAGAAAGACGCGGCGTTATTAAGTATTCCGCGCGATATGTATGTTCAGGTGCCCGCCAACGGCTCCATGAAAATCAATAGTGTGTATGCAATGTACAAAGACCAGGCAATCTACCAGGGTAAATCGCCAAAAGAGGCCGAAAAAGCCGGTATTGAGGCCATCGAAAAGACAGTCGAAGCCGTTACGAGCTTGCCGATTAACTATTACGCTATGGTCGACTTTGAAGCCTTCCGCAAGGCGATCGACACGGTCGGCGGTATTGACATCACAGTCGATGAGCCGCTGTATGACTACACAGTTGCCTGGGAAAACAATGGCAGTCCATTGCTGGCAGCGGCTGGCAGCAACCACTTTAATGGCAAGCAAGCGCTCTTGTTTGCGCGGTCACGCTATAGCAGCGCTAGGGGTGATTTTGATCGTGCCGAGCGTCAGCGGCAAGTGCTGGTCGCGCTGCGCGAAAAAGCATTTACCCTCGGCACGTTTGGTAACCCGGTCAAGATGACCCAGCTTTTGAACGCCTTTGGCAGCCACGTCCGGACCAATATTGGAGTGGATGATCTGATGAAGCTCTACGATGTTGCCAGCGAAATTGACGGCTCTAAAGTGACGTCAATCGGCCTGGCAGATCCGCCCAACGACTTTTTGACCACTGGCAATATCGGCGGCCTTTCTGTTGTGTTGCCGAAAGCCGGCCTCTACGAATATACGGACATGCAAGCGTATATCCGAAAGACACTGCGTGATGGCTTTATCCGCAAAGAAGATCCGAAGATTTTGGTACTGAATGGCACCAATAAAACAGGGGCAGCAACTGCCTATCGAGACGTCCTGGAGTCGTACGGCTATACGGTCATTGGGGTTGGCGAGGCACCGTCTAAAACTTACACCGACAGTGTGTTTGTCGATATGACCGGTGGTAAAAAACGCTACACCCAGCGCTATCTTGAGCTTCGTCTCGGCACGGGCGCGGTTCATGACCTGCCAGCTGGCGTTGAGCCCGGCGCTGCTGACTTTGTTATAATAGTAGGGCAAAAATGAAACGGGCGATAACCAAAATACGGCCAGTTGATGGCTTTGCGCACACCATTCACCTGGTGTTAACAGTAGCGCTGCCGATTCTTATGTATGTGTTTGTCCGTATTGACCTGGCGCAGTTGGCAATCGCCACGATTTTTTTGAGCAAGTGGCGTATGTTTGCCGTACGCCCTCGGTACTGGCTGGCAAACTTGCAGGCCAATGCCGTTGATATTCTGGTGGCGGTTTCGCTCATTATCTTTATGACGCAGACAACTTCGCAACTCTGGCAGCTCATCTGGACGGCAGTCTATACAGCGTGGCTCCTACTCATTAAACCGAGCACAACGCTCATCGGTTCTACCGCGCAAGCGTTGATTGCGCAACTGCTTGGCCTCATGGCCGTTTATCTGGTCTGGGGCGGTGCGCCGACGTATACGCTTATTGTTATGACATGGTTGGTCTGCTACGTCGCTGCACGGCACTTTTTTACGAGTTTTGACGAACCATATACCAAGTTTTTGACCAACGCTTGGGCCTTTTTTGGGGCGTCGCTGGCGTGGATATGCAGCCACTGGTTGCTGTACTACAGTGTTATTGCCCAGCCGACGCTCCTGCTTGTTGTCATCGGCATCGGACTCAGCTCGATGTATTACCTGCAAAAGGTGGATAAGCTAACTGATCTGTTACGGCGACAGTTCCTATTTATTATGACAGCGATTGTTATTGTCGTATTGGTCTTTTCGGACTGGGGCGACAAAGCGATTTAAGAACAATAACGGGGGTTCTATGGTGGATACAACAAATGCAAAACAGCAACTCAAGCAAGCAGCCGGCAGTAAAGTTGTACGCGGCGCGCTGTTTTTGGTCGCGGTGCTGTTAATTGGGGCAATAGGCGGCTGGCTGGGTGCTCGTGCCGGGCTGTATGGTCGCAGTCACGATACGACCGAACAAGCCAAGCAAGTCGTCAGCGAACAGAGCGAACTGATTAGCAGTATTGCTGAAGACGTCGGGCCGAGCGTGGTGTCGATTAATGTCCTCAGCGAATCGGTTCAGCAAGATTTTTTCTTTGGGCCAAATAGCGTTCAGCAACAGAGTGCCGGCACTGGATTTATCATTAGCGAAGACGGCTATGTATTGACCAACCGCCACGTTTTGCCTCGGGGTACAACCGAAGTGAGCGTTACACTATCCGACGGCACGGAACTGACTGGTGTCAAGATCGTCGGTCGCACTAACGAAAATGATCCGCTGGATATCGCATTTCTCAAAATTGGTGACACCAAAGGTAAAAAATTAGTGCCAGCCAAACTGGGCGATTCGTCAAAAACAAGGGTTGGCGATATGGTTGTTGCCATTGGTAATGCGCTGGGCATGTTCCAGAACACGGTGACCTCTGGCATTTTGTCCGGCTACGGCCGTAACGTAGTAGCTGGTGGTAGCGGCGCCAGCACCGAGAGCTTACAAAATCTGTTCCAAACAGACGCGGCCATTAACCAGGGGAACTCGGGCGGTCCGCTGGTCAACGCCAACGGTGAAGTAATCGGGGTCAATACGGCCGTCGCCGGCAACGCCGAAAACATCGGCTTCGCCATCCCAATCAACGATGTCCGGGGGTTAGTAACGAGTGTGCTGAAGACGGGCAAACTCCAGCGACCGTATTTGGGCGTGCGCTATGTTATGCTGACCGATGATATTGCGTATCAGTACAATCTTGACACTAAACGCGGCGCTTACATCGTGCCGTCTTCCAGTGGCCGCGGCGCTTCGATCGTACCTGGCTCGCCGGCCGACAAAGCTGGGCTGCAAGAAAAAGACATTATCACAAAAGTGAATGGCGTTGAGCTAAATGAAACCAATAGTTTGATTTCAGAACTCGGTCGTCACGGCGTTGGCGAGACAGTAACGTTAACGATTATCCGAGACGGACAGGAACAGTCAGTAGAAGTAAAACTTGAGGCTACTCCCGAAAACTAAACTGCTGAATGAAATCTTCGGTTTTTTGCAGTTTGTAGCCATTTTCTTTGGCGATTTTCGCAAGTTCCTTGTGCTGGGTTGGCAAAGACTCAGTCAGGATATATGTCGGTTTATCATTTAGGCTGTCAATTTGAGCGAAGAGTCGGCGATATAGATCAAGTCCGTCGGACCCGCCAAAGATAGCGCGCCTCGGTTCGTGCCCGGCAGCCAGGTTGATATGAAAATTGTCCGGCACATACGGCAGATTCGCCAACACTACATATTCAAATTCTGTCCGGCCGGATGAATTTTGAGTATGGAAAACAGACCGCATAAGGTCGCCATAGGCAAACGCAATAGGGGCATTGTGTTTTTTAGCGTTCTGACGGGCGACAGCAAGACACTTTTTATCAATATCAGTGGCAATGACTTTAGCTTCGGGAAATTCCAATTTAGTGGTTATTGCCAGTGCACCAGACCCAGTCCCAACATCAACAACGTGAAAGGACGGACCCTTCACGTTAGGGGCAGAGTAGAGTTTTTTGAGCATACTAATCATGGTTTCGGATTCCGGACGTGGTTCAAGCACATGATTGTTGATTATAAACTCTCGGCCATAAAACTCAGTTTTACCCCTGATGTAGGCGAGCGGTTCATGGTTTTTTCGGCGCTCAATCTGCAAATTGAGCACTTTTTGTTGCTCAAGCGTGACTTTACGCTCTGGATGTGCCAGCAGTTGAGCTCTATTTGTGTTCAATAGGTCTTCCAAAAGCACCAACACGTCCAGCTCGGCTGTCCCAATCCCAGCCTCATTAAGTCTGGTAATGCCGCTATGTAAAAATTCCTGTATGGTCAAAACAAAGAAAAGTTAGGCTTCTGATAATTTCACGCCAGTTTGTTTGGCGATTTCGTGAATCCAGCGTTCCATACGATCAACTTTTCGCGCGAGCAGTATCATTTCCTGGTGATAATCACGCAGTTGACCGCCTAGATCGCCAACTGCTCCACGAATATCGGTATGTTCTTGGCGAGATGTTTCACTGTGGAGTTCGAGATTGCTGTTAATCTTCTGAACCTCTCTGAATAGTTTTGTAAATTGATCTTCACTCATAGAACTCTATAATATCACGCCCAGTCACACACAAAAAGCCCACTACTTGGTTGACAGATAAGCACTAGTGTGATAGAATTTGATCAGTTCAGTCAAAACAAAAAAGGAATCAAACAAATGAGCGAAAGGCATCACAGGACTCGACAAGAACAGAGAAAATTAAGCCGTGCACGGAGAGCTGCAGCTGGGGCTACGCTGGCTATCGCAAGTGTTGTGGGTGCCGGAGTTGCCCATGAGGCATCAGATGCTCGGCATATAAGTCCTACAGAATACAGCAAAGAATACGGAAACGATAAGGAGATGGCTCGCAGACATGTCATCCATGATTACTTAGAGAAACTGGCTGATGGCGAGGAAGTCACTGTGTTGCAAGGGGTAAGATTTTCATTACGAGTCGACGCAGACGGCCAAAAACGTACGCTGGAAGTGGTTAACCCAATCGCTATGGAGGGCAATGTAGATGGTCAAGAGGTAACCGTAGGATATCTGGGAATCGCACATGCTCATCAGGGTTACCCAGAAGGGTTTGTAGCGGTCTTTGTGTCTCCAGACGCAAAGATTGGCGCTGGTGGTCTTGTTGCCGGAGGCACGGAGCAAGGCACGGGGCTAGAGCTTAATAGTAACGTATATGTCGAGGCTCATACTCCTGCAGAGGAGGGTGAATTGCCCAGGGGCTACTCATTTATATACAGCGGGAGCGGTGACGCAACCATATATGTTAATGAGCCAAAAGATACGGCTGGTGGACTCCTCAACAATACGGTTGGCAATGCAATTGCAGATGGCACCCCAGCTATTCCCATAAGTGGTACAAGTCGCGATGTGCCTCCAAGTCACATAATTGGTATTCCAGAAGGTCTTGCCTCTGGCTCTTTAGGGGGCTTATAAAAAACTATGAGTACAGATCGTAAAAGGCTAGAAGCTATACAATTCAACACCTCGATGATGGATGATTCGTTTGACAGCTTGCCTGACCGCGTAGAGGCTCATCTTGCTGGCATGGCTGAAATAAAGGATGCCTACCGAGAAACAGCTGGTGATGAAGGAGCGCTGCCTGAAGGTTTCGATAATGCATTAGCATACGCCACAGGGTATTTATATCGAACAAGTAATCCTGATGCCGGGGAAGACTTGAAGCGCCACCTCGCAAACGATCTAGAGTATCAGGCCGGACGCGCCAAGGAAGGTGACTGGTTGCCTCAGTCGGATGGGGAGATAGGCATGGTTCGTGGGCTTATCGAGCTTGGTTCTAGACTTGCAACGCAAGATAAAGAGCCAGCGTTTCAACCCAACAGTCATAGCGGCAGGAATTGTGAATATACGGATCCATACGACGTTTGGTATAACAAATACGGCTTTCTCATACCCTATTCTCAGACACACGGCAGCTATCAGTAAAACTATTCTTGGGTGAGGAGCTATTCCAGGGTGTCTTCCTGGAATGAATATTTGCAGTAAACTCCTCTAGTCTTTACTCGAGAACTCAAGTCCAGCCACTTCAGGACCATTATCCCTTGATTGACAGGTAGGCATGAGTATGATAGTATGGAGTCAAGTAGAAAAAGAAAAACTACAAAAACAATCCTTCTTTACATAGAGTTACGAAGGACACGAAAGGAAAACAAAATGACAGAACAAGCACCAGTACCAAACCCAGATGAAATGATGCAAGGGGCTGCTGAAGCTGCCCGAGATATGGTGGAAAGTGTTAAGCCACCTAAATCAGAGCAAGAGATTGCTGATCAAGTGGGAAGAATTACGTGGAAGTTGGGAGAACGTATTGATAATGTAAGTGGAGAAGAACGGCAACCAGATCGTCGTCGAGGCACGGCATTCTCTAAACCAATAAATGTGTCTCTTGAAGATGGTGGAAAGATTGAGTCACATCTTCAGCTTGGATTAAGAAATGTGAAGTATTCTGATGCCAAAAGCAATGAAATACACAAAACTGGTGCGATGTGGGCCCACGGCCCTGGTCGTGTTCAGAGGCATACTGATGTTGGAACAGAATCTCGTCAAGCGAGTGGCTATTCAACCATGGGAGCTAGAGACGAGAGTAAGCTTGGAGAAGAACCAAAAATACTAATGGATATCTCTGATGATCCTAGACCATGGGCTGAACAATTCAAACCACCTACAGAGGAAGTACGGCGCCAAGCGATATCAAACGCAGCAGGTTCGCTTAGTAAGATACGTGGCGCGGTTGCTAAGGCCGAGACCGAAAAGCGTGCCCGTTCTACAGAAAAGCCTAAAGACGAAGCCGCCTAAGATACTTACTCTTGGCTTAACAGATTATGTTCGGCTTTTTGAAGATCTTCAATTAAGTCGTCGATGTTACCATCGAGCGCGCCGGGGATGTTGGAGCGGGAATAGCCGATGCGGTGGTCGGTGATGCGGTCTTGCGGGAAGTTGTAGGTGCGGATTTTCTCTGAGCGATCGCCGGAGCCGATGAGTTTCTTTCTCGCATCAGACAGTTCTTGCTGCTCGGCTTCGATCTTGGCTTGCAACAGGCGAGAGCGAAGCACACCCATGGCCTTTTCCTTATTTTTTATCTGCGATTTTTCGTCCTGGCAGGTCACAACAACCCCTGTTGGAATGTGCGTGATTCGCACCGCAGAGTCAGTCGTGTTTACGGATTGGCCGCCATGCCCGCTGGAACGATACACGTCGATCCGAAGGTCATTTTGATTAATCTCGATATCTGATTCTTCGGCTTCGGGCAGAACAGCGACAGTCACGGTACTGGTGTGAATCCGCCCTTGCGATTCGGTGGTGGGCACGCGTTGCACGCGGTGGACGCCGGCCTCGAACTTGAGGTGTTTGTAGGCGTCGTCGCCGCGAACAGCAAAAATGACTTCTTTATAGCCGCCAACTTCGTTGGCGTTGTGGTCGATAAGTTCCAGCTTAAAACCATGCGTTTCGGCCCAACGGGCGTACATGCGGTAGAGGTCGCCGGCAAACAAGCTAGCCTCGTCGCCACCAGCCGCTCCGCGGATTTCTACAATAGCGTCGCGGTCATCGTTTGGATCTTTGGGTATAAGTAGAGCTGAGAGCTGAGAGCTGAGAGCTGAGATTTTTTCATCCAACTCTTGGATTTCTTCGGCAACGAGTTCACTCATTTCTTCATCATCAAGCAATTCTTTGCTCTTTGCTCTTTGCTCTTTGCTCTTTGCGAGCGCATCAAATAAATCGACCACTTGCTCGAGTTTGCTCTGTTGTTTGGCCAGCTTTGGATATTCGGGCGTACTAAAGACAGTCGGATCTTGCAGCTTTGTCTGCAGGTCTTTCAGCTCTTGTCGAAGTTGTGCTTCTTTTTTGTCCATAATATAAATAGTTTACAGGTTACAGTCGACAGTTTACAGCTTACTTTGTAATGAATAGAGCATTTTCTGTATTTCCCCGACCTTGTCTACTAGTTTTGAAGTGTTGATTTCATATATTTCTTGCACAAGCAGTAGCTGAGTCGATAGCTCAGAAGCAGATCCTCGAGCAATGCCTAGAAATTGCTTGAACTCCTTTGCGCCATTCCTTTGTTGACCTTCCGCGATGTTACTGGGTATAGATACTGCACAGCGTTGCATTTGAGAGGATAAACCATACTGCTCTGATTTTGGCAGTTTTGCTGTGAGTACGTATATCTCTTTAGTAATGGTAAAAGAGAGTTGCCAGACTTTAAGATCACGATATGAGCTCACGACCTTAACTGTGTACTGTCGGCTGTTTTCTGTCAACTATGCAGAAGCTTTAGCTTCTTGTTTTTCGGCCTTTTTTGCTTCCTGAGTCTTCACAGCACCAGACGTTCCGCCGGTGCTGGACTGCGCTCGGCTTTCATCCTTCGCTTGCTTTCGCTCGATTTCTTTCTTTGCAGACGCAGCTCGTGCAGAGCGGGCTTTCTCTGCAGCCTTACGGCGTGCTTCGAATTTATCGACACGACCTTCGATATCAAGGAGTTTTTCTTGACCGGTAAAGAACGGGTGAGAACTGCTTGATATGTGAACTTTTACCAACGGGTATTCGTTACCATCTTCCCACTTGATGGTTTCTTCGGCGGTAACTGTAGACTGTGTCAAAAAAGACCAGTTATTGTTGATGTCCTGGAATACAACTTTGCGGTAGTTCTTTGGGTGGATATCTTTCTTCATAACTCGGGCTAGTATACACATCTGTTGGCTAGAGGTCAAGCCACTAGTCTTCGTAAGTTGCGGCTCGGCCAACACCACGAGCTGTCTCGTCGTTAATCGGTCGTCGTGTGTGTTCTATCAAAGCCGGGTCAATGTCTCGCCAATCGCCAACTGGCGCCAATGATTTTGAACCGGGACCGACCGGTGGTGTATACTCTTGTGATTTCTTTGGGGGCATACTAAAACTCCTTCATTCTGTGATTATAATTTGAAGTGTAAATCACCAGATAAGTATGAGCAAGCATAAGGATTGATAAGCAAGGGGTTGCGACAGAGGTAAATCTCTGATAGTATGGCAAGGTAACAAATTAAGCAGTTCGGGCCCAGTAGTAGACTTTTGCACTCGCTTCGCGAAGATAAAGGTGCAAAATCACTACCGGATTAATCCTCCTGATAGTGAGTCGCTTGACAGCTACCCAGGTTCGCCCGGACGAAGAACAAGGAGATATATTCATATGGCTACAGTTGACATAGACATTAAAAAATTGCTCGAGGCGGGGGCACACTTTGGCCACAAAACGTCACGGTGGCACCCCAAAATGGCGGAATATATTCACAGCAAGCGGGGCGGTAATCATGTTATCGACCTGACGCAAACGGTTGCAAAACTCGAAGAAGCACTCGGGTTCTTGGAGAAGACAGCGTCAGAAGGCAAGCAGGTTCTTGTTGTGGGCACCAAGCGCCAAGCACGCGACGTGGCCAAAAACCTAGCGGTTACTACCGGTATGCCGTTTGTCGTGGAGCGCTGGTTGGGCGGTATGCTGACCAACAAAGACACGATGGGCGGTCGAATCAAACACCTCAAAGACCTTGAGTCTAAAATGGAGTCTGGCCAGCTGGAGGCCAAGTACAATAAGCTGGAATTGCAGCGTTTCCAAGAGGAAATCGACCAGATGAATCACCTGTACGGCGGCATCAAAAACATGGCAGCGCGACCTGGCGTTCTATTTGTTTTTGATATTTTGCACGACGCGAACGCGGTTCGCGAAGCGAAAAAGTTGGGTATACCAACCGTAGCGCTCGTCGACACCAACGTCGATCCAAGCGACATTACCTATCCCGTGCCATGCAATGATGACGCAGTGAAAGCAATGCAACTGATTGCGGATTATGTACAGCAGGCGATTGAAGCCGGCAAAGCAAAAATAAAAGAGTCAACAGAGGACAGTAAACAGTAGACAGCAAAAAACTGTAACCTGTTGACTGTAAACTAAGTGAGTGACGAAAGGAACGAACATGAATATCGAAGACGTAAAACGACTCAAAAGCCTGACCGGTGTTGGTTTGACTGATGCCAAGGCGGCACTGGAAGAAGTAAATGGAGATTTTGACAAAGCGCTTGAAGCGATGCGAAAGAAAGGGTTGACCAAAGCTGAAAAACGTGGTGAACGCGAGGCTCGCGCCGGAGTTATCGGTACGTATAACCATGACAACCGCATCGGCGTTTTGCTGGAAGTAAACTGCGAAACCGACTTTGTGGCGCGCAACGAAATTTTTACGGAGCTTGTCAAAGACATCTCTATGCACATTGCGGCCAGCGCACCAGAATATGTCAGGGTCGACGACGTGCCAGCTGATGTGAGAGAAAAAGCCCAAAAAGAATTCGCCGAAAAAGCCAAGAATGAGGGCAAACCGGCTGACATGATCGACAAGATTGTCGAAGGCATGCTGAAGAAACACTTTGCCGAGCGCTGTCTGATGGATCAACCATTCATCAAAAACCCGGATATTACCGTTGGTGAGCTGGTGAAAGAACATATTGCGAAGCTTGGCGAAAATATCGTGGTGCCGAGATTTAGCCGCATGCAGCTCGGCGAAGTTTCCTAAGCCTGTCTCTTCTGGCGAACAGATACAACGACGCAGCACAAACGAACAAATATTTGCATTACTATCAAAATAGTGTTAAAATAGACAACATGACAGGTGAAACTCTGAGAGAAGCTGGGTTAGCTGCGGACGTTGATTATATAATTGATGCTCTGGGTATTACGGATCCGGAGCTGCAAAGACTCACGGAAGATTTTATCGACCAAACGGTGGCTATCAGACAAAGGATTGAGGATTTTGCCGACAGCCTTGGCATGGATGAGCCTGGCGAGCCGCTGGTCGATAGAACAGTGGTAGATAGTGTTGTAACCGACGTTATCGGTGATCAAAATAATACCGAATTCAAATCATTCAGCCGGATTTTCGCGACCTTGGCCAACTCCATGAGTACAAAGGATGACGATGAAGGTGATCCCTTGCTGCTATTGCATGATGGTTTTGTGGGCTGTACCGTACTTGCTGATAAAGACACCAGCAGGTATATTCGCCGACGGCTCGGTTCGCAGATGCGTGATGCACAGAGTCTGGGCGATTTTTGGAATAAAACCGCTTCGCCGGAAGAACCCAGTCCGCTGACAGATGACAGAATAGAGCACATCCGAGCAACCGTCCTGCGCCCAATCCTTGACGTGAAGCCGCGAGCGCCGCTGGAAGACAACTATGATGCCCGTGCATTTCGTGAAGTTGCCGCAGAGGCCATCGCAAATATATCAAAAATCGCAGGCGATGTTAGCCTGGATGGACTCAAGATGGTGGTTGCCACGGAGCTGGTTCGTGTCTTCGGACAGAAAGTACTCACAGAAATCCTGGCTACGGTAGATGATACCACTCAGCAAGTTGCCGACTCCCCATTTGCGGCTGCTTACCATGCGAGCGATTTTATAAATGAGTTACACAAGGATGATGTCGAACATGTCGAGAAAAGGATGCAAGAGATATATAATCTGCACTTTGCGAGTACGAATGGTTTTCTTCGCACCTTTATAAATCGGCCACGCTCGGAATTTAAGGCTGCCCATCAACGTCTGGCGACGCTGGGAACGTTATATCGTGAAATTGAAAGCGCTGAACAGGAGCTGGCCATGATGGAGCCGAAGCTGGAAAAGGGCGCGAAGCTCTATGAGGACGCGACACGCCGCGAAATATCGATTATTGCGGCCGATGCGGCAAAACTCTCAGGGAGTATGCATGCCAGTATGGTGCAACGGGCCAACCAACTCATGCACGAAACAGACGATCCGGATGAAAAGGGGCGGATATGGGAAGAAGCGCGCGCCTTCGATAATCTCAGGTGCGAAGTTACGGCCTCTGTTGCCAGCAAACTACAGGAACTTTCTGTGCCGATTTTGGACTCGGTATGGTCTTATCTGACCGTACTCACAGAGCGGGATGTCGAAAGGCAGCTTGATGAACGCAATGCGAAATGGGAACTCGACAGTCTTAAGTTGGAAATTGATCAACGGCTTGAACGCTTTGATGGGCTGGATGGTGTCTACGAGTTGACGAATACGCAATTGCGAAAGCGGGACGAGCGGCTTGTCAGTCTCAGTAAAATTTTGGCCGACAGCATTAAAACCGAAGACCATGGCTCGCTTTCGATTGAAACGTCGCGCGCACTAACAGGGCTGATGCTCGGTGTCTACACGGAGCGTACCGGTTCGGGCAGGAGTCCGGAAGAGCTGGTACGGTGTTATGTGAAAGACAGCGAGGAGCTAAAAACTCTATCTCTTGAGCTTGAATTCCTGGGTCAACCGGTGAAAAGCAAGCTGTTGCACATGATGCATCTGCTGGACGAACTTATCGATTCCGGAGTGTTTGATAATCCGGACAAAGACTCCGGGCTGGACGTGTTTGATGATTTCCTGCTGGCATATATGATAGCCACAACTCCCGAAGCAGGCGGCGGCCAGGCAGAACCGACCGAGATTGTAGAAATGTCAGACGACACGGCCGACGAAAAAGAATTGCCATTACCGGATGTGCCTGTTGAAGCAATCGGCAGGGCGGCGTACGAAGACATTAGAGTTTTTCCTCCGGGCAGCGGTGAGGAAGAGATTATACAGGACTTCCTTGACGGAATCGGTGAGTCAGATATGCCGGCTATAGAATGGGAGCGGATTACAAAGCTGATCCAACTCCGTGACCAATTGGCCGGCCAAAAGCTCGATGTTACCTTGATACGTACCAGGCATGCCAGTTGGCAGGTGCTGCCATTTTTTGTACTCGAAGTAAAACTGCCCCAAAGTAGCCGCAGCGTTGCAGTTGTTGAAAGTCCTGTGTATGGCAACGCCACGTATATCTATCGCGAAGCAAGCGAGCGGCCTGCCTGGCGCGAAGTGGTGCAACTGCCTCGCCGTGATGCCCGTGAGCTTGGGGCTGTGGCAATGGTGCATGTTGACGGAAAACGCCTGGACAATCACTTCGTCAAAATTTGGAATCGTGTCATTAGCGACCTAACGATTTATCAGTAGATCAGATGTGACAGATTGTGAAACCGAATTCCCGCCATTGCTAAGCGGGTATGTCTTGCTCTATAATAAAGCGTAGATTAAAGACAAGGAGTTTGCTCTACAGTGCCGGCACCGATAGAAGTTTTTCATGAAGCCAATCAACAGCATCGTGAAAGGCTCAAGAATGACTTTCTTGCAATGATTGGCGGTGGTGTACTGGCTGCCGTCGGGGTGAGTATAGAGCAGTCGGCAGTTGCTCTCGGTGGAGCAGCAATCGCGTTTGGTAGTTCACTAAAAATGGCTTTTGATACCTGTCGGCACGAAAGGCAACTGCACCGACTCAATATGGTAAGGCCAACAGAAGGAGGGCTATGAATAACCCAGACCAGATACTTGAGCAAACAAAGACAAAGTTTCAGCGAGCACTGGAGCATTTTGAAGGCGAGCTCAAAAAACTCCGAACCGGCCGTGCACATCCGAGCATGCTTGACGGCGTGACAGCCGAAGCATACGGTACACCTATGCCACTCAATCAACTGGCCACAATCACAGCGCCAGAGCCACAGCTGTTGCAAATAAGCCCCTTTGACCCAAATAACCTCGAAGCAATCGCAAATGCTATCCGTGATAACCAAAGCCTAGGCTTTAATCCAACAGATGATGGGCATGTCATACGGATACCGATCCCGACGCTCACCGAAGAGCGACGCCGGGAAATCGCCAAACAACTAGGCGGAAAGAGCGAGGAAGCAATGATTGCCATGCGCAATGCACGCCATGAAGCACTCAAAGAAGGTGAACACGCCAAAAAAAATAAATCTATCGGTGAAGACGACTTCGTCCGCCTGCAAAAGCAAGTCGATGATCTCATGCAAGAGTTCAAGCAGAAGGTTGAGCAAGCCAGCAAAGCCAAAGAGACAGAAATACTAACGGTGTAATCGCCAAATCTTGGTACAATAGACACTAGATTATGTCAGAAACAGCAAAATCACTGCGGCATTTGGGAATAATTCTGGATGGAAACCGTCGATGGGCCCGAGAGAATGGCCTGCCAACCGTCGATGGCCACAAGAAAGGCTCCGAAGTTTTCAAAGAAATTGCTTTTGAAGCATTTGATCAGGGTATCGAGTATGTCTCTGCCTATGTTTTTTCAAATGAAAACTGGACCAGAGCCGAAGAAGAGGTGAGTTACCTCATGAAGCTAGTGATTAAAGCAGTCGAAAAATATCTCAATGAGTTTAATGAAAAAGGGGTGCGGATATTGATCTTGGGCCGTAAGGACGGCCTACGCCAAGACGTTTTGAAGGCAATTGAGCGTACTGTCGAAAAAACAGCCGGTAATACCAAAGCGACGCTCGCACTGTGCTTTAATTATGGCGGCAAGCAAGAGATCATTGACGCTGCAAACCAGGCAATCAAAGCCGGAAAAACCGAACTGACCCCTGAAGATGTCGAACAATATTTGTATTCACCAGACGTTCCAGATGTCGATTTGGTGGTGCGAACGTCCGGCGAGCAACGTACCAGCGGTTTCATGCTATGGCGGGCTGCTTACGCCGAGCTGCTGTTTGTCGAAAAATATTGGCCAGACTTTACCGCAGCCGACCTACAACAAGCCATAGACTGGTATAATAACCGAAAACGAAGATTTGGAGGATAGTAAAACATGACATTACTTATTGTGGGCTTGATTTTGTTCGTGGCGCTGGTGGTGGTGCACGAATATGGCCACTATAGAGCAGCTCGTAAAGGCGGGGTGGTCGTAGAAGAATTTGGTATTGGGTTTCCGCCAAAAGCCTGGGCGAAAAAACTCAAAAGCGGCATGATTTTTAGCCTGAACCTGCTGCCGCTCGGCGGGTTTGTCAGGCTAAAAGGCGAGCACGATGCTGATACCGAGCCGGGAACCTACGGAGCTGCGCCGCTGAGAACGAAAGTCAAGATTCTGCTGGCGGGTGTCTTCATGAACCTTGTAACCGCGCTGGGTATATTGACAATTCTGGCACTTATCGGCATGCCGAAACTATTTGATAACCAATTTACTTTTATGTCGGATACAGCGGTGACGCGCAATGATGTGTTGGTTGGCTATGTCGAGGAAGGATCACCGGCAGATCAAGCCGGCGTACAACAGCGCGACAGTATTATTGCTATTAGTGGCAGCGGTGAAACAGTCGCTATCGATAGTGCCGCACAACTCCCTGATGTTACCGAACAGTTTGCGGGCCAGACCGTCACGGTTGAGCTTGAACGAAATGGTGCCCAAGTGTTTGTTGATGTGCAGCTGCGCACGAGCGAAGAAGTCGAGGAAAGCCGTAGCACAGATAAGCCAAAAGGGTACCTCGGTCTGGCACCGACCGAATTTACATTGCAGCGTTCCACGTGGTCAGCGCCAATTGTGGCGATTGGTACAGCCGGGCAATTTACCTGGTTGACCTTACAAGGTATTGGCACGGCGCTGGCAAATATATTCACCGGTAATGGCGGTCAGGCGGCTGATCAGGTTGCCGGACCGGTTGGTATATTTGTATTAATAAAAGACGGGGCATACCTCGGGATTCGTTTTATTCTGATGATTATTGCGGTCATTTCACTGACCCTGGCAATTATGAATGCCTTGCCAATCCCGGCGCTTGACGGCGGCAAGCTGTTTGTCACGTTGCTGTACCGCGCACTGAAAAAACCGTTGACCCCGCGTACCGAAGACATCATTCACGGCACTGGCTTTGTGCTACTCATGGCGCTCTTCGTGCTGATTACAATAGTCGACGTGCGGAGATTTTTCTAGACCATGCCGCACGACAAAAGTTTTGTGCTCGCCGAAGCAGAACCAGCCAAGAAAAAATTCTGGGGACCGAGCGCCAGCGTTTTGTTGACACTCTATGCCTACCTGACGTCGTTGGCAGTGGGAACGATTTTGGTTTCGGTCATTCCGGCGGCTCTCGGGTGGGATACGCAGACAAGCGAGACGTGGATCAGGAGTGCAACTGCCCAGTTCTTGCTCATAGCGCTGGTAGACGGAGCGGTTATCGGTATTGTGTGGTGGCTGCTGCGGCTCAAAAAAAGAGGTTTTCGTTTTATTGGGCTCAAAAAACCGCAGCCTCGCGACGTTTTGTATGTGCTGGGCGGCTTTATTGTTTATTTTTTGCTGTACGTGGTTATTGCCACACTGGCGAAGGTTTTTGTGCCTGGTCTGGATCTGGAGCAAAATCAGCAGCTTGGCTTTGAAACGACCAAACGTTTTGGCGAACTGGCACTGATTTTTGTGAGCCTCGTGATTATTCCGCCAATTGTCGAAGAAATTTTATTCCGTGGCTTTTTGTATACGGGTCTCAAGACAAAATGGCCAACATGGCTCGCAGCATTGATTACTAGTATCATGTTTGCCGCCGCACATCTGCAGTTTGGCAGCGGTGCACCGCTCTTGTGGGTGGCAGCAATAGATACTTTTGCGTTGTCGCTTGTGCTGATTTATTTGCGCGAAAAAACCGGCGGCTTAAGCGCGCCAATTCTACTACATGGACTCAAAAACGGCATTGCCTTCACACTGCTCTTTATTATCGGCGTATAAGGTGGTATACTAGGTGTTATCATGAGTTATATATTGTATGAACTCGATGTACCGACACCGCCCACCCCATAGGGCGTCGTTTGAATTTGCAAAAAATTTAATTGAAAACATAACTCGCCCTTCGAAAAACGAAGGGCATTTTTAATGGAGAGAAACAATGAATATTGAAGGAACAACGGCTAAATTTGGAACAGATTTGGTTGTTAATGAACAGGGGGTTGACAGAGAGGCAATTCGTTCGCATGCCACGGAACTACGTGATGACTACGGAGTAGAAGGCTTGATTATCGTTACGTCTGGTGCCGTCGCTGCCGGTCGTCTTCGAGTAGAATCATGGGGTGACGATGTCTCGAGGTATAGACTAAAAACACTTGCCCAGCTTGGCCATGCGTCGATTACGAGGGCTTGGGAAGAAGAATGCGAGGAGATTGGTGTACGTGCTGGCGGTCTACTCACGACTCATAATGAAATTGATGATCGGCTTGAAGGTCCTGTCCTGCTCGACTCCGTACGGGAATCAGCCAAAATAGGGGTGGTAAGTATTGTCAATGAAAACGATGCGCTCAGCGTTGTTGAACTTATGAAGTTATTGACTGGTGGTGAAAATGATGGATTGGCAGCGCATATTGCCATAGCGTTTGGTTGTGCTCGGCTCCGCCTGTTTACAAAAAGCGGCGGTATTCTTGATGATAATGGCTGTCTTGTTGACACGGTTACCGATACAAATTACTTCTCGACCTATCGTATGCTCTACAGGCGCGCCCAGGACAAGCAGAAGACGAAGGTTATTGGTAATGGCCGCGGCGGTGCTCATACAAAACTAAAATGGGCAAAACGCGCCGCTAACCACGGTATTGACACCGAAATATTGCGTCCTCGTAATCGCGGTTCTGATCAATCTATAACCAAGGTTGTGGTAGGATAAGGTCATGAAATTGTCGCAACTCTTTACCAAAACGCGCAAAGACGCGCCGGCTGACGAAACAGCCAAAAATGCCCAGCTGCTCATTCAGGCCGGATTCATTCATAAAGAAATGGCCGGTGTGTACGCCTATCTGCCGCTCGGGAAACGCGTGCTTGATAAGATAACGCAGATTGTTCGTGAGGAGATGAATGAGGCTGGCGGGCAAGAAGTACAAATGACTATTTTGCAGCCAAAAGAGATTTGGGAAAAAACCGATCGTTGGGACGACGAAAAAGTTGACAACTGGTTCAAGACCAAACTGGTGAATGGCACAGAGCTTGGCGTGGGGCTGACACACGAGGAGCCAATTGTTGATTCACTCAAAGATCACGTGAGTTCCTACAAAGACCTACCCTTGCTTGTGTATCAAGTACAAAGTAAGTTTCGAAACGAGCTTAGAGCCAAAAGTGGTCTATTGCGCGGGCGTGAATTTGTCATGAAAGACATGTACTCTTTTGCGCGCACTCAAGCAGAACACGACGAGATCTACGAAAAAATGGCCAAGGTCTACGCTGCGGTCTACGATCGTCTCGGTATCGGTGATGTAACCTACAGAACGTACGCTGACGGCGGCATTTTTACGGAAAAATTTAGCGATGAGTTTCAAACGATCAGTGCTATTGGCGAAGATACCATCTATGTCGACGAGCGCAAAAGAGTAGCAGTCAACCAAGAAGTCTATACACCAGAAAATCTCAAAAAGCTTGGTCTTAATAAAGACGATTTGGTTGAAAAGCGTGCTGTGGAAGTCGGCAATATTTTTCCGCTGGAGAGCAAGTATAGCGATGCACTGGAGCTGTTCTACGCTGACGAAAACGGCAAACAGCAGTCGATTGTTATGGGGTGCTATGGCATTGGCGTGAGCCGGCTTATGGGGCTGCTTGCCGAGTATTTTGCCGACGAGCGTGGGCTGGTGTGGCCAAAGAACATTGCCCCAGCAGTAGTCTATCTCGCCCGTTTGGGCGATGAAGTAGACGTTATTAAAGCTGCCGACGAACTCTACCAAGAGCTCTGTCAAAAGGGCATCGAGGTGCTCTATGACGACCGCGATGTCCGCCCAGGCGAAAAATTCGCCGATGCCGATCTTATCGGCATTCCACATCGAGTGGTGATTAGTGAAAAGACGGTCAAGCAAGGCAAGTACGAACACAAAAAACGCACCGAAAAAGAAGCAAAATTAGTCAATAAAACGGAGTTAATTAAAATACTGGATTCGAACACATAAGGTTGCTATAATTCGGTGACTCCTAAAAATGCAACAAGATAGACAGGTGGATAAATAGTAACCAAAGAGGAGTATAAGAGGCTATCGCTATGAAAAAGCAATTTCATCTTACAAAAGAAGGCATAACAGAATTAGAAGAAGAGCTGAAAGGATTAGTTGCGCAGCGCGGACCTGTGGCTGAACGGATTCGATCTGCTCGCGAACTCGGCGATCTGACTGAAAACGCTGAATACGTGGCTGCTCGTGAAGAGCAAGAACGTGTCGAGGGGCGTATAGCCGAGATTGAAAATGTGCTGCAGAACGCAGAGGTCATTAAGAAGCCCAAAGGCGATAGCAAAGTCCAGCTTGGCTCGAAAGTCACGTTGAAAAACAACGGTAAGACCAAAGAGTTTCAGGTGGTCGGGACGGTTGAAGCTGATCCGCTGAGTGGCAAAATTTCTGACGAGTCACCAATCGGCCAGGCGTTGTTGGGTAAGGCAGTTGGTGACGAAGTTGAGATAAAGACACCCGCCGAAACGTCGATATACAAAGTCGCCAGCATCGGCTAATAAATCAGAATTTAGAAAATAGAATCAGGCACCAGCACTTTACTTTCCTGATAGAATAATCTATAATTAGTCTCATGCATTTGGCGGAAAATATACTTACCGTAAAGACAAAGCTTCGGTCGTAGGACTTGAAGCCTCAATAGAAGTTTTCAAAAAACTCCCCGGGTCCTGCGACGAAACGTCTCACTAGGGGAGTTTTTTAATCGAAAAAGGAAAGTTTATGGCAGAAGTAGCAAAATTTGGTGGCACCTCTATGGCCCAAGTAGATACCGTAGCATGGATCAGCGCAGAGCTGGATCCGGTGGTTATGGTTGTGTCTGCGCCAGGCAAAGATATCAACAGTGAAGGCCTTCATTGGTCTCCTGAACTTGGCACCAAAAAAATGACCGACATGCTACTCGACAATGAGGTTGAGCAGGCGGAAGCTCGCGCGATAGAAATTGCCGGTCGTGCTGGACTGAATGACAGTGCAATTGTTGACTTGATTGAAAGTATGCACGACTGGCTGGACATACACAAAGAAAGCGAAGCTGGGCGGGCAGCCACGGGCGAGCGATTTTCGGCGGAACTCATCGCGCAGCTGACCGGTAGAATTTTGCTGGAGCCACGAGAGCTGATTAGTATTAATCGCAACAAAACACCGGATGTGAATGTATCGGTAAACAATCTTCGTAACGTAATTGATCCAACGCAGCGTTACGTGCTGGCGGGATATTATGGTTACGATAACGAATCAATAAATCGAGTGCAAGTTTTAGGCCGCGGCAGCAGTGATACAACTGGCGTCCTGGTTGCCGCGGCACTTGAGCTGCCATATGCAAATTTTACCGATGTAAATGGGTTTTATACGACCAATCCTTCAAGAAACCCAAATGCGCAGCCTATCGCAAATCTTATATATCAGGAGGCTCGTGCCTTGGCATTAGGCGGCTCGGGCCTGCTGCACCCTGAGGTAGCGCGCATTATGCACGGCCGCGAACTGCCAACAACAGTGCGCAATACGTTTGACATTGGCGTGCCGGGAACCACAATTTCAAATACCGTTGCTGGCGAGAGAGCTGAAATTATTGGTGTTGCGTCGCGCGAAGTATTGGCGCTTGATATCCAAAAAATCGGTATGGATGAAACAGCCGGCGTTATGCGCGAGGTTTATGATGCGCTGGCCGAAAAAAATATCCCATATCTTGTCACCAACGACGGTGCCGACGAAACCACCATTATTTTTGACCGCGGCGTTGTCAAAGATCCGGATTTGCTTACCAAAACTGCCGAAAGCGCTATAGGCGATGCGACCATTACGGTTAATGAGTTCGGATTGGTGGTTGGCGTATTTTCGAAACAGCGGCCGTACGCGGCATCGGTGTTGCGCGCGGTAGCAGCAGCCTATGAGGTTGACCCGGCGGTCATTCCTTCGTCGTCATTTTCAGGGCAAAGTATCGAACTGTTTACGGCGCCCGAACGTACAAAAGAAGTCGAAGCAGCGGTTCATGACTTGATCGTGACCGCCTAAGCTCGTGTTTCATCTGCGAGTGCGGTAGAATAATTTAAGAGTAGTAATACGAAAGAACAGCAAACGATGCAATGGCTAAATACAATTGTTGATGAATTGATGCAGCGCAAACCAGAAGGCGAAGTTATTGCCGAAAGCGGCATTGCGCCATCAGGTTCGTACCACATGGGATATCTTCGCGAGTTAATTACAACTGATGCCGTTGTGCGCGAACTTCAGCGTCAGGGCCGAAAAGCGCGCCACATTCATTTTGTGGATGACTATGACGCCTTTCGCAAAGTGCCGGCAAACATGCCGGAGACTTACGAAAAATATCTTGGCATGCCAGTTTGCGATATGCCAGCGCCAGATGGATCCAACCAAACCTATGCTGACTTTGCACTTCAGGACTTCTTGGATAGCGCCAACGTGCTTGGTATCGAAATGGACGTGTGGCGTTCGCACCAAAAGTACCGCGAAGGGTTTTTTGTGCCGGCAATTGAAAAAACACTTCAGAACATCGATGATACCAAAAAAGTACTTAGTGAGGTTTCTGGCCGACAGATTCCAGATGACTGGACGCCGATACAGGTGATGGAAGGTGGCTATCTCAAAACACGCAAATTTATCGCTATTGACACCGATAAAAAAGAAATAGTTTACGAAGGAAAAGACGGCAACAACCAACATGCAAATTATGCAAAAGGCGATGTAAAGCTTAATTGGCGCGTTGACTGGCCGGCACGTTGGTGGTTAGTTGGCGTTGATACTGAACCATTCGGGCGTGACCATGCCACCAAAGGCGGCAGTTATGACACGGGTGTTGGGCTAATGGAAAAGATTTTTGGCGGGGTGGCGCCACTGCCAATTCCGTACGATTTTGTAAATCGGGCGGGTGATACCAAGAAAATGAGTGCCAGCAAGGGTAACGGTATTTTGATGAAAGAAGTGATTCAGGTGTTGCCGCCAGAAGCTGTGCGATTTTTCATTCTTGGCGCGCCGCCAGCAAAACAGTTATTCTTTGACCCAGAAAGTGGCGTCGTTCGCTTGATTGACGAGTTTGCCGGACTGCTGGCAAAGTCGAATAAAACCGAGGCAGAACAGCAATTGATTGCGCTCTGCACCGAAGGGCTGAGCGAAATTACGGTGAGCAATGTACCGTTTTCACACCTGGTGGCAAGCTACCAGGCGGCGCTCAAAGATCCAAACAAAACACTTGAGATTGTTCAGCGCACGGAACATGCCGATACGGCTGGCAAGCAGCAGGAAATTATCATGCGCGAGTTGAAGTTTATTGATAACTGGCTGCAAAAATTCGCGCCGGAGGATGTGAAGTTTGAGCTGCTTGATGCGGCACCAACTGACTTGAATAATACGCAAAAGAAATTTTTGAGTGAGTTGGCAGCAAAAATTGAGAATGCGCCAGAAGATGCCGATGGCGAGTGGTTTCATAAAGCAATCTATGATTGTAAAGAGACCAGCGGGCTTGAGCCCAAAGAGCTGTTTGTGACACTCTACCAGGTTTTGATCGGCAAAACATCCGGACCGCGTGCGGGTTGGTTTTTGAGCATGTTACCGCGAAAATGGTTAGTTGAGAGGCTAAAACTTGAAGGCTAAGCAAACAATCGTACTGTGTTCGAGTGCGAATTTTTACGAGCATGCCTGCCAGATTGCCGATGAACTGGAGGCAAAAGGCTACAAGGTCGTCTTACCTGAAACAGCGGTCACAATGCGAAAAACCGGTAATTATAATGCCGCAGATTATCGCACCTGGCATGTTGACCCCAATGATTATCATAAGAAAAGTTACCTTATGGATACGCATTTTAAAGAAATAGAAAAAGGCGATGCTATTTTGGTCGTCAACGACGAAAAACACGGCGAACCAGGCTACATCGGTGCTAATGTGCTGATGGAAATCGCCCTGGCCTACTGGCTCAAGAAGCCTATTTTTGTACTCAATCCTGTGCCGGAAACATCACGAGTGTACGAAGAGGTCGTCGGCGTGGGTGCAAAAATTCTTGATGGAGACGTAGCGCAGGTAACCGTATGACGGATGAAGCGTTTGAGGAGTTGGTGGGTAAGGCGCTGGATAGCTTGCCGGAAAAATACACCAGCAAGCTGGATAATGTCGCAATTGTGATTGCCGACAAACCAACAGAAGAGCAGCGCGCCAAGCTGAAACTACGTTGCGACCAGACCTTATTCGGGCTATACGAAGGCATACCAAAAACCGCTCGCGGTAACAATTACAGCATGGTACTGCCAGATAAAATTACCATTTTTAAACTACCCATGGTGCATGCCACACGCGACGAAGCAAGTCTGTACGAACAAGTCCGCCACACGCTCTGGCACGAGATTGCCCATCACTTTGGCTTGCAGCACAAACAAATCCACAAACTTGACGGTACGCTATAATAGATAGCGATGAGGGCCATCTGGAACGATACCATAATAGCCGAAGCAGACAAGGACGAGCTGATTTATATTGAAGGCAATTGGTATTTTCCTCCCACAAGCGTCCAGCAAGCGTTTTTGCGCAAAAGCCCCACGCCGTATACGTGCCCGTGGAAAGGCAAATGTCAGTATTTTGACGTCGGCGCCGATGAAAACTGGAGCAAGGACAGTGCCTGGAGCTACCCAAACCCAAAACCGAGTGCGCTTGATACCGTGAAGAAAGATTTTAGCAATTACGTTGCGTTTTGGCGCGATGTTCAGGTAGCGGAATAGTTCAGGTGTGATAGAGTAGGGACATGAAATTATCAAACCCATTCAAGAAACCTAAAAAGTCCAAAGTGAAAATAACGTACGCGTCGCTGAATCAATGGAATCGAGTGCTCGCCGGTCTGCACACCCTGCAAGGTGTGTTGGTGCTGATGTTCGCTCGTGATGTGACGTTTCCAGTCACGACGAATTATTTGACGCTTGACCCGCTAGCCTCAAGTGGCGGCCAGCCGGTCCTAGTTGATGCCACTCGCGTATTGTTTGATGTGAACCTGGCATATGTGGTTGCGGCCTTTTTCTTCATGAGCGCGATTGCGCATCTTGTTGTAGCGACAACATACCGTAAAACATACGAAAAAAATCTGAAAAAGGGCATTAATAAAGTTCGTTGGTACGAATACATGGCCAGCGCCAGCACCATGATGGTGGCAATTGCTATGCTCAGCGGCGTGTACGATCTCTCGAGCCTGGTGATGATATTTGCGCTGACGGTGTTCATGAACGCCATGGGGCTGATGATGGAGATTCACAATCAGACGACCAAAAAAACAGATTGGACCAGCTTTATCATTGGTGCCAAGGCCGGCATTATTCCATGGCTTGTCATCGCCATCTACTTTGTCGGTGCAAATCTATACGGCAGCGGCCAAATCCCGACGTTTGTGTACTGGATTTTTGGCAGCCTGTTCGTGTTCTTTAACTGTTTCGCTATCAACATGTACTTGCAGTACAAAAAAGTTGGCCGTTGGGCTGATTACCTCTACGGCGAAAAAGTCTACATGGCGCTCAGTCTAGTGGCCAAATCAGCGCTGGCCTGGCAGGTCTTCTTTGGTACTCTTCGCCCATAACTAGAAATATAGAAGTAAGATTATAGAGATAAGAAGTTAAGCATTCGAACTTCAGTCGGGTTTTGGGATCGGTTCTAAATTCTAAAATCTATGGTCTAAATTCTAGTTTTTAAGTACACTTGCAAGTAAGATGAAGCACGTTATTTTTGATTTTGACGGTACCATTGCCGATACCATGCCGCATGTGTTGGAAATTGCCGAGGAAGTGACCGGGCGTATCATTGACCGCACAGAAGTCGAGCGCTTGCGTAATATGTCCATTACAGCCATCCTCAAAGAATATAAAATCCCGCTGTATCGTATCCCCAAGTATTTACTGCAGGGCAAAAAGTTGCTGGCAAAACGGGGCACGAAGATCGAACCGGTAGGGGACTTGCAGGCGGTTCTGCACGAGCTCAAAAACAGCGGTTACGATTTACAAATCGTGAGTTCAAACAGTGCGCCGATTATTGTGAAGTTTTTGCGGCGACACAAAATAGAAAAATATTTCTCAAGTGTACACGGCAATGTCGGGCTGTTTAGCAAAGCACAGGCGCTCAAAAAAATCATCAAGAAGCAAGAATATAGTATCAAGGACTGTGTGTATATTGGCGACGAACTGCGCGATATCGAGGCGGCTCGTAAAATTAAAATGCTGGTTATCGCGGTAACGTGGGGTTTTAACGGAGAGAAGTTATTGAAAAGTACCAGACCGGATGCGCTGGCAGACCAGGCGAAAGAATTACCAGCGCTGGTTGCCGGTCTTCTGCCGATTGACACTTAAGCTGCTACAATAGAGGGATATGGCGGGGTATCAAAGGAGAAGAAGTCAACCATACCAACCGGGCCAAACGGACCCGTACAAGCTCAGTCGCAGCCGGATTGAGCTGTTTATGCAATGCCCGCGGTGTTTTTGGCTGGATGAGCGGCTTAAACTCAAACGACCCAGCGGGCCGCCGTTTCAGATAAACAAAGCCATCGATGAGCTGTTCAAAAAAGAATTCGACGTACACCGCAAAGCCAAAACGCCGCACCCGATTATGCTTGAAAACAAGGTCGAGGCTATTCCGTACACGCATGATGATCTCGACAAATGGCGCGAAAACTTTGTGGGCGTGGGGACGCTGCACGAACCGACTAATCTGTATATTTTCGGCGCAATAGACGATGTGTGGGTTAATGACGACGGGGAACTAATCGTCGTGGACTACAAGGCCACGGCCAAACAGTCAGAAGTCAGTTTGGACGCCGATTGGCAGATTAGCTACAAACGCCAGCTGGAAATTTATCAGTGGCTACTGCGCGCCAATGGCTTCACGGTACACGATACTGGATATTTTGTGTATGCCAACGGCCGCATGGATCTGGACGGGTTTTTTGATAAAGTGGAATTCCGCACCAAACTAATACCGTACACCGGCAACGCCGATTGGGTGGAAAAAACGCTACACAAGATGAAACAATGTCTGGAAGGCGACATACCGCCAGTGGGCACGGCCGCGATGGGCGGCCCGTGTGATTTTTGCGAGTATGCCAAAAAACGTACCGAACTCACGTTAAAACACCTACAAAAGAACAAGAAATAGCGGTACAATAAGAGCATGCTAGATATCCAGTTTATCCGGGAAAATCCAAAACTCGTCCAAGAAAAATCCAAACAAAAAGGCTATGACGTCGACGTCGGGCAGCTGCTTGGTTTTGACGGTAAGCGGCGCGAATTGCAGCAGCAGACCGAGGAGCTTCGCCGCCAGCGCAATGAAATTGCCGAGAGCATGAAGGGCGGCAAGCCAGACGAAGCCCAGGTTGCCAAAGGCCGTGAGGTAAAGGCGCGGCTGGCGGATCTTGAGCATCAACTGAGCGCTGTTGATCAAGAGTTTATGACACTGCTGCGTGCTGTGCCGAATATGCCACTGGACGACGTGCCAGTCGGCGCCACAGAAGCCGAGAATGTGGTTGTCAAGACAGTGGGCGAAAAGCTATCATTTGATTTTGAGCCCAAGAACCACGCTCAGATTGCCGAAGCCAAGGGTTGGCTCGATAAAGAACGGGCGGCCAAAATTGCCGGCGCCCGGTTTGTGTATACAAAAGGCGACCTAGTTCGACTTGAGTTAGCGCTTTGGCAATACGGCATGGACGTCCTGGGCGATGAAGCGACACTTCAGAAAATCATTACCGATAATAGTCTGCAGGTTAGCGCGAAGCCGTTTGAGCCCGTTTTGCCACCAGCCGTGGCCAAAAAAGAAGTCTTTGAAGCCACCGGCCGGCTTAATCGAGAAGAGCAGACTTATAAAATAGAGGGCGAAGACCTTTGGATAAATGCCAGCGCAGAACATACGATTGCGCCCATGTATCTTGATGAAATACTGCCCGAAAGCAATCTGCCGCTGCGTTACGTAGGCTATACAACTGCATTTCGCAAAGAAGCCGGAACCTATGGTAAGGACACTGAAGGCATTTTTCGACTCCATCAGTTCAACAAATTGGAGATGGAGAGCTTCACGATCGCAGAAGACGGGCTTGGCGAGCATTTGTTTTTGGTCGCTATCCAGGAGTACCTTATGCAACAACTTGACTTACCGTATCAGGTACTCGAAAAATGCACTGCTGACATTGGCCGGCCAAACGCCAAAGGCGTTGATATAGAAGTTTGGCTGCCGAGCCAGCAGGCCTACCGCGAAACGCATACCGCCGACTACATCACCGATTATCAAGCACGAGCCATGAAGACGCGGGTGCGAAAAGAAGACGGTTCTATCGAGCTCGTCCATACCAACGATGCTACGGTGTTTTCGCAGCGGCCGCTGATCGGCATCATTGAGAATCACCAAACAAAAGACGGCGACGTACGCGTGCCAAAAGTGTTACAGCCATACATGGGTGGAAAGGAAGTCATATAAATGATAGCTAAAATGGAAATTAACGGGGTGCACGCCAACATTGATACGGATTTGCGCAAATATGTCGAGAAGAAGATTGGTCACCTGGACCGGTTCTTGCCGCGTCATGCCCGCGAATCAGCCCATGCCGAAATCAAACTCAAAGAACAGATGATAAAAGCCAAGAAAGAGTGTACCTGCGAAGTTATTCTGCATTTGCCGCACGATACGATTACAACCAAAGAGACGACCATTAATATGTATGCGGCAATTGATATTGTTGAAACAAGACTGAAGAATCAAATCAAAAAATACAAAGAGACCCACACGCACAAGCGTTTACACCGGCGCGTGTTGAGTAAATTACGGTCGCGCCGATTGCGCTAAATACGGTATACTTAGATATTGACGAGAGACCGCTCAAAGGAGGGAGTAAACCAGTTGTGAAGAAAGTATTCAAGAAAATCCTGGGAGATCCGGAAGCCCGAACGCTCAAGCGTTTGCAGCGCCGCGTTGCCGATGTTAATAAACTTGAACCAAAGTACAAAAAACTAACCGATAAACAGCTCAAAGAACAAACGGAGAAGCTTAAAAAACGCCTCAAAAAAGAGTCGCTTGACCAGCTACTGCCTGACGCGTTTGCCCTGGTCCGCGAAGCAGCAGCGCGGACTATCAAAATGCGCCATTTCGATGTACAGATTATCGGCGGTATGGCCCTGCATGAAGGCTCGGTGGGTGAAATGAAAACCGGTGAAGGGAAGACCTTGGTCGCGACACTGCCGCTGTACTTGAATGCCTTGACTGGCAATGGTGCGCATCTGGTGACCGTCAACGACTATTTAGCGCGAATCGGTGCCGGTTGGATGGGGCCGGTGTATGATTTTTTGGGTCTCAGCGTCGGTATTATCATTCCCGATCAGTCATATGTCTACGATAAAAAATACGTTAATGAATCGCATGACGACTACCGCTTCAAGCACCTCCGGCCCTGCACGCGGCAAGAAGCCTATGCAGCCGATATCACCTACGGCACCAACAACGAATTTGGCTTTGACTATTTGCGCGACAACATGGTTCGTGAGGTTGACCAGCTTCGCCAACGCGAACTCAATTTTGCAATTGTCGATGAGGTGGACTCGATTTTGATTGATGAAGCTCGCACACCGCTGATTATTTCAGCACCAGCCGCAGCCAGCGCCAGTGCCTATGAACAGTTTGCGACAATTGCCAAACGACTAGAGTCGATTAAGCACTATGAGAAAGACGAAAAACGTAAAGCCGTCGTTCTGACCGACGAAGGTATCGAAAAAGTTGAAAAAATCCTCGGTGTTGACAGTTTGTATGGCACGGAGAATATCAGGGTTATTTATCACCTCGAACAAGCCTTGCGCGCCCAGGCCTTATTTACGCGCGATAAAGATTATGTTGTGACCAATGAGGGCGAAGTCGTCATTGTTGATCAGTTTACTGGACGCTTGCTGAAAGGCCGCCGCTATAACGAGGGGTTACACCAGGCAATCGAAGCCAAAGAAAGCGTACCGATACAAGAAGAATCAATGACCTTGGCGACGATTTCGTTCCAAAACTATTTCCGCTTGTACGACAAACTTTCCGGCATGACCGGTACGGCAAAAACCGAGAGTGAAGAGTTCCACCAGATTTATAAACTTGACGTTATCGAGATTCCGTCGAATAAAAAAGTTATTCGTGAGGATAAGCCCGATCGTATTTACAAAACAGAGGCCGCCAAGTTCCGCGCAATTGTGCGGGAGATACAAGCACTCTACAGCAAGGGTCAGCCAGTACTGGTCGGTACGGTGTCTATTGAGAAAAACGAACTCTTGAGCCAGGCGCTCAAAAAAGCCGGTATTCCGCATCAGCTGCTCAATGCTAAAAATAACGAAAAAGAGGCCACTATCGTGGCCCGGGCTGGTGAGAAGGGTGCCGTTACGCTTGCCACCAACATTGCCGGGCGCGGGACGGATATTGTGCTGGGCGAAGGTGTTAAGGAGCTCGGCGGACTCTTTGTGCTTGGTAGCGAACGCCACGAGTCGCGCCGAATCGACAACCAGCTGCGCGGTCGGGCCGGGCGCCAGGGCGATCCGGGCGCCAGCCAGTTCTTCGTATCATGCGAAGATGAACTGATGCGCATTTTTGGCGGCGACCGCATCGCCGGTTTTATGGAGCGTTTGAGTGCTGACGAAGATGTACCGATAGAAAACAGATTTATTTCCCGTAGTCTTGAAGGGGCCCAAAAGAAAGTCGAAGGCTTTAACTTCGATCAGCGTAAGAACGTCGTGCAGTACGACGACGTCATGAACCGCCACCGTAAAGCAACCTATGCCATGCGCCGCGAAGTCCTCAAAAGCGAAGACATCAGCCCGCGCATTACTCGCTTTATCGAAGAAGAAGCGCACGCGTTGGCGGTCTCGCCGTTGGCGACCAGCGATGAATTTGAATCTATGATTGCGGATATCTTTCCGTTTGACGAACAAGCCCTGGATACGCTGTTTGATTCGGAGCTGAGTAAATTTGAAACGGTCCTGACGCAAAAAGCCAAAGCGCTGTTTGCGGCGCGAGAAACAGCCTTCACCCCTGATATTATGCGTAAAGTCGAGCGAGAAATTTATTTACAGATTTTAGATAATTTGTGGATGCAGCACCTTGAGGACATGGATCATTTGCGCCAGGGCATTCATTGGATTAGCGTTGGCCAGCGTGATCCGTTGGTCGAATACCGCCGCCAAGCCCAGATGATTTTTGAGCAAATGCAGGCCAAGCTACGAACAGAAGTCACCAAAGCTATCTTTTATGCGCGTCCTGTTCGCGAGGACGAACTTGAGGCGCCAATCGAGACTGAACTAACACGCGCGGCGCGGCGTTCGGTCGATAATGCCGATAAAATACTCGAAGCAGAAGAATTCCACGAAGAAGACTTTGGGGGTCAAGAGTCCCGTCCGGTCGCAACCGCTACAGTGAGCAGTGCTCGTAAGCCAGGGTCAGGCAAAAAACAGAAAGCAAAAGCGCGCAAAGCCGAACGCAAACGCCGCGCCAAGGGCCGCAAGCGCTAGAAACGTATGAAACATACCGTCAGTGAAGTAAAACTGCAAAACGGCGCAAAGGGCTTGCTGATTCATATTCCCGACGCAACCGTCATGACGTTTGAGCTCAACTTTCGCGCTGGCGAATATCTGCTGGAGCGCGACAAGTGGGAGACGGCCCACCTCATGGAGCATATTTTGCTCGGTGCCAACGAACTGTACCCTAAAGCGCGCGATTTTCAGGCCGAAGTAGAGAAAAACGGTGCCTACAGCAATGCGTCGACCGGCGTGTATGACATCACCTATGAAGCTGAGTGTGCTGATTTTGAATGGGATAGGATCCTCAGTTTACTGGTGTTGGCGATTACCAAGCCGCTGTTTTTGGACGAGGAATTCCAGGCCGAATTTGGCAATGTGCGTGAAGAACTAGCCGCGCGTTCTAACAATCACTTCCGGCACCTGGGCATTAGTCTGCGCGAACAATACGGCTTGATCGCCATGACCGACCAAGAGCGTCTTCGGATCATGGACAATGTTACCATCGCCAATGTCAAAGCCCACTACAAGGCGACGCATAACACCGACAACATACGGTTTGTGATTGCCGGCAACCTGACTATTGAACGCCAAGAAGCAATCACAAAAATACTCGATACTATCGAGTTGCCGCATGGCGGCGGCCGTAAGCCGTTGCCAAAAGAACTACCCCAAAATCTCAAGACGCCCCTGTACCTGGAGGTTCCGAGCGTTGACAACCTGTATTTTTACCTGGATACGTTCATGCAGCGCTGGGCGCGCAACAGCGAGCTAGACGCGTTGAGCCTAGCCAACAATATGTTGACCGAAACACTCCATTCGCGAATTTTCGGTGCGGCTCGCGAGCAAGGACTGGTGTATGGCATGAGCTCATCATATACGCGCTGGGCCGACGGCACCAACTGGTGGTTTGGCGCACAAATTAGGCCAGAAAATGTATCGAAACTGTTTGCAATTATGGTGCGGGAGCTTACGCAGCTCAGACAAGGGACAATCGGCAACGAAGATGTTATGGCGGCCAAACAATATGCCTTGGGTCGGTACCAACGCAGTGCCCAAACAGTAGCTGGCACGGCCAACGGCTACAGCAACCGCTATTTTTATGACGACGAAATAGAGGACTATTATGCGATTCCAGGCCGAATCGAGGCAGTCACAAAAGGCGGCGTTATTGAGGTTGCCAACGCCATGTTCGGTGACAAGATACGAGGCTTCGGTGTGCTCGGTACCTGCGGGCAACACTTTACTGACGAAGTATACGGCGAACTGAAAAGTCTGTGGTAAACTATAAGCATTAGCGCAAAATAAGGAGTCATTCATTATGAACCCAGAAACACCGAACCAAAACCCAACGCCGCAGCCTGGTGCCGAGTCGTCAATCGCACCGACGCCCGCCGCAACGCCAGCACCAGATCTTGGTGTCGCACCAGCGCCGGCTGATACAGCTGTAAATCCGGCTGCTCCAGCCGCGCAAACTCCCGTCGCGCCGGTCAGTGCGTCAGCCAGTACCAAGAGCAAACTACCGTTCTTGCTGGGGGTCGGCCTGGTTGCCATCGTGCTGATCGCAGCAATCGTGCTCCTGATGTTCTAACTACCCCGTGTAGTACACTGTATATATGCATGAACTGACAAAGCGCGCAGACGCGCTAGAGAAGCAACTTCTTGACGCGGTTGCGGCACTTGATATTGATGGGCTCGAAACGCAACTCGCCAGGCTTATCGAAAAGAGCCAAGCGGCGGATTTTTGGCATGATTCGACCAAGGCGCAAGAGGTCATGAAAAAAATCGCCAGCCTGGAAAACAGAATGCGACCGTGGCGTGAGCTACAAATAGGGGTTAAAGATGTCAAAGAGTTGCTCGTACTCCACGACGAAAGCCTGGACCCCGAAATCGAGTCCCACCTGACAAAACTTGAAAAAGGGTTCGAAAGCCACAAAAAAGAGCTGATGTTTAGCGGTCCGTTTGACGATCATGATGTCATCGTGAGCATCCATGCCGGTGCTGGCGGCACCGACGCGCAGGACTGGGCCGAGATGTTGCTGCGGATGTACGTTCGGTGGGCAGAATCTCACGACTGTAGCGTGACAACAATTGACCAGTCATCAGGTGAAGAAGCCGGCATAAAAAGTGTGACACTAGAAATCGACGGCTCGTTTGCATTTGGCAAGCTCAAGGGCGAGCACGGCGTGCATCGCCTGGTGCGCTTGAGCCCGTTCAACGCTGATAATTTGCGGCAAACCAGTTTTGCCAAGGTTGAAGTAATGCCGAAAATCGATACCCCAGGTAGTGTGGTCATCGACGAAAAAGACCTCAAAATAGATGTCTACCGCAGCGGCGGCCATGGCGGCCAGAGCGTCAATACGACTGATTCGGCGGTGCGTATTACTCATCTGCCAACAGGGGTTGTGGTTGCCATCCAAAACGAACGCTCGCAGCTGCAAAATAAAGAAACCGCTCTGACTATTTTGCGGTCAAAATTAGCCCAGTTACAGCTTGAACAACACAAAGAAAAAGTCAGCGAGCTCAAAGGACCCAATCAATCCGCCGAATGGGGCAACCAGATACGAAACTACGTCCTGCACCCATATAAGCAAGTCAAAGACGTTCGCACTGGCCAGGAGTCCAGCGACCCGGACAAGGTGCTCGGCGGTGATCTGGACGAGTTTATCGACGCCTATTTAGAAAAAACGCTTGGCACCAACACGAACCAAGAGCTTTTATAACCATAACCATTTGCTATAATAGTGAGACATGATTCTATTGGACCGGGTAACCAAGGTATACAACAAGACAAACGTAGCGCTTGATCGTGTCAATTTGCACGTCGAAGCAAAAGAATTCGTCATCATTGTCGGGCCGAGTGGTGCCGGCAAGTCGACATTCCTAAAATTACTGACGCGCGAAGAGCGCCCCAACAACGGCAAAATTGTTGTCGGCGGCATTGATTACGAACATCTTCGGGATAAAAAAATCCCACTCATACGTCGTAAAATCGGTGTGGTGTTCCAAGATTTTAAACTCCTGCCAAACAAAACAGTCTATGAGAACGTGGCCTTTGCGCTCGAAATAGTCGGCGCCAGCAACAAAGAAATCAAATACACTGTCCCGCGCGTCCTGACTATTGTGGGTTTGGAAGGCAAGGAGCATAGCTACCCCTGGGAACTATCTGGCGGTGAACGCCAACGCGTGGCTATCGCCCGCGCTATCGCCCGCCAGCCAAAAATTCTGATTGCTGATGAACCGACCGGAAATCTTGACCCCAAACATGCTTGGGACGTCATCAAAGTGCTTGAGAAAATCAACCGCTACGGCACCACCGTACTTTTAACGACTCATAACCAAGATATTGTCAACAAACTCAAGCGCCGCGTCATCACTATCCAGGACGGCAAGGTTGTGAGCGACCGGGCGCGAGGGGCGTACAAAGCAGAATGAATCCCGTTAGAGCCACTATACACAATGCATACACCTATGAAGGATTATATCTTCAGAGTTGCCTCAAGCATGTCACGGAGGCTCTAACGGGATGAAACGACAATCCATAACATTTGGTCGCGTCATCAAAACGGGCCTTCTGAATTTCATCCGTAATGCCTGGCTGGCGGTAGCGGCTATCGCGGTCATGGTTATTACACTGACGATTGTGTTGTTCTCAGTCATCGCCAGCGCAACGTTCAATAACACGATCAAGCAGATAACTGACAAAATCGATGTGTCCGTATACCTCGAAGATTCCGTTAGCGAAGAGCAGCGCAACCAGCTTATCGGCCAAATTCGCAGTCTCGATAATGTCGCCTCGGTCGAATATATTTCCAAAGACGAAGCCCTGGAGCGCTATAAAGAACAAAACCGTGACAATCTCGATCTGCTGCTGGCTATTTCGCAGACCGATAACCCATTGCCGGCAAGCTTGCAGATTAAACCGATTGACCCCAATAATATCCAGGGTCTGAGAGATTTCTTAGAGCAACCCGAGATACAAGAACTGCAGTCTGAGCAAACCTCGTATTCGGGTGATCGCAAAGAGGCGATTGATAAAATCGCCGGCGCCACCTCATTCTTGCGCCAAGCTGGCATCGTGGGCATTATCATTTTTGCGGTTATTTCGGTATTGATTATCTTTAATACCATCCGCATGGCTATATTTAACCGACGCGAAGAGCTCAACATTATGCGCTTGCTCGGGGCAAGCACCTGGTATATCCGCGGCCCGTTCGTTGTCGAAACGGTACTGTACGGCATTATCTCGGCTATTCTCTCGGTAACCATCTGTAGCGTTCTCTTTAATATCCAGGCTCATGCGTTTAATGCCAGCAGCCTCGGGTTGCTGGATATTGGCTATGCCAGTGAGTATTTTGCCAATAATTTCTGGGCGATTTTGGCTATCCAGCTTATGCTTGGTATACTAATAGGTGCCGTGTCATCGATAATTGCGACACGTCGATATCTGAAATTCAAAAGTACAAAATAAATTAGCAACCAAGCAATAAGCAAAATGGGATAAACAAAATCCCAATTATTTTTAACCAACGGCACTTTACTAACATGAGGGGGGTATGCTATAGTACTTATGTTTAAACGCCTCAGCCAAAAAGGCCAGACAATGAAACAAAAACAGCCAAAAAATCACCAAATCAAAAAAATTATGCACGCCAAGGCGTTTTTGGTAATTGGTATTGTTATTGCCGCTACCCTCGCGGTGACGCCGTTTGCCTATGCCAGCAACCTGCAGCAGCGGATTAATGAACTTAGCCGGCAGAACGCAAACCGACAAGGTGAAGTCGCTGATCTCAGCGAAGAAGCAACCACGCTTGAGGACAAAATCAGTCGTATTCAAACGCGTATCAATGCTATCCAGGGCCAAATTAACACCTATCAGGACGAGATTGCGAAGCTCGAGAAAGAAATCGCCAAAGCCGAGGCTGAACTTCAGAAACAGCGCAATTTACTGGGGCAAAATATCCGCGCTATGTATCTCGAGGGTGACATTTCAACGCTCGAAATGCTGGCTTCCAGCAAAGACTTGAGCGAGTTTGTCGACAAGCAACAGTATCGCAATGCTGTCCAGGATAAAATTAGAACAACCCTGGATACCATCAATGCGCTGAAAGACGAACTGCGCGAAAAACGCGCGGGTGTTGAACAACGGCTCAAAGAACAAAAGCGCCTCCGCACCGAAGAAGAACAAAAGCGCGTCGAAGTACGAGGACTCTTGTCGCTGAACGAAAGCGAACGAGCAGCACTTGACTCGGCTATACGAAAGACCAGTAAAGAAATTGAAGAGCTCAAGCGGCAGCAAGCTATTGAAAACATGCGGCTCTTTGGCGGCAGCAGCGGCCAAATAGGCGGCGGCGGCTATCCATGGGGCTACGCCAAATGTATTCACACCGGCCAGGTTGACGGTTGGTGCCCGAACTACGACTGGGGAGTTAATGGCTCGATTTGGAACTTTGCGACCGGTGGCTACGGCTATCGCAACTGTACCGATTGGGTGTCATTCCGGGTACGCAGTACCGGTCGTTTTGTGCCGGGCGGACTGGGTAATGCCAAGACTTGGGATGACCGTGCGCCGTCATATGGCTATACCGTCAGCAGCACGCCAAAAGCAGGTGCTGCCGCAGTCAGCAACTCGGGCTTCTACGGGCACGTCATGTATGTTGAAGCGGTTAATGGCGACGGCAGTATTGTAGTCAGCGACTACAACCGTGCCGGAACAGGCAAGTACGACATGAACACGATTAGTTCGAGCGGCCTTTCCTTTGTCTACTTCTAGATAATTTTTTCTCTACAAATAAACCGCAAGTACGGTATAATTGTTAGGAGTATATGAGGGCAGAAACAAACACTCCAGTAGAAAGGCAGCGACCGTCTCTGATGCGGTGTATTGCGAATGCTTCATTGCTTGTCGTCTTTGGGCTGGGCTTGTTTGGGCTGGGCTGGGCTGGCGGCGCGGGCAAGATTACGCTGCCTGGGCGCAACCTAGCTTCACAAAACGAACATCTCCCAAAACAGCTCGACTACAGCACTGTTGACGAAGTCTATACCATCTTGCGCCAAAATTATGATGGCAAACTAGAACTGAACGCACTTATGGACGGACTCAAGAATGGACTGGCTAGCGCAACAGGCGACCCGTACACGGAATACTTTAACGAAGAACAGGCCGAGGAGTTCAAGTCAGACCTTAACGGAACGTTTAGCGGCATTGGGGCAGAACTGAGCAAAGAAGACGACCTCATTATCGTGGTAGCACCAATTCAGGGCTATCCGGCGGCTAAGGCCGGCTTGCAGCCGCGAGACATTATCACGAAAATTAACGATGAGTCAACCTATGGTATGACGCTGACTGAGGCGGTGCAAAAAATTCGCGGGCCGGCTGGTAGCGAGGTAAAACTCAACATTGTCCGCGAAGAGGTGGGCGAACAAGAATATACTATTGTCCGCGAAGATATTGTCGTACCGAGCGTCGAATACTCAATGAAAGACGGTAAAACAGGGTATATACAACTGTCGCGCTTTGCTGATGATACGGCGGCGCTTATGACTCAAGCCGCTCAATCGCTGAAAAGTCAGGGTGCGACCTCTGTAATTCTTGATTTGCGCAACAACCCGGGCGGGCGGTTGGACGCCTCAGTGAGCGTTGCCAGTCTATGGCTTGAGTCCGGCAAAACCGTCCTCGAGGAACGCCGCGGCGGCGTCACCATCAAGACGTACAAAGCCACTGGCAATCCGGTGCTTGCCGGTATGCCAACCGTTGTACTGGTAAACGAAGGCAGCGCCAGCGCCAGCGAGATTGTGGCTGGCGCACTGCAGGATAACGAGGTTGCCACTGTCATGGGTACACAATCATTCGGCAAGGGCAGTGTGCAAGGACTGGAGCCAATCAGTAGCGGCGGCGTGCTCAAGGTCACCATTGCGCGTTGGTTTACCCCAAACGGCAACAACATCGACAAAGAAGGCATTAAGCCCGACCAAGCTATCACCATGACCGCTGATGACGCCAAAGCTGGCAAAGATCCGCAACTAGACGGCGCACTCGAATATCTCAAAAAATAACCAAAACGCTTGAGTAAACGGCAATTTTACGGTAGTATCAACACGTTAGCATACCGATGTTGTAGTAAGGAAGGGTAGAAAACAGACGTGAGTAAGCGTCCGACCAAGTATATTTTTGTGACAGGCGGGGTCCTCTCAGGACTCGGCAAAGGTATCACCGCCGCCTCCATCGGCAACCTCTTAAAAGCCCGCGGGCTCAAAGTAAACATCCAAAAATGCGATCCGTATCTGAACGTTGACGCCGGTCTGCTCAATCCGCGCGAACATGGCGAATGTTTCGTGACTCGTGATGGCGCTGAAACCGATCTAGACCTCGGACATTACGAACGATTTCTCGACCAAGAATTAACCAGCAAGAGTAGCTTAATGAGCGGCCGGGTGCTACTAAAAGTTATCAACGACGAACGGGCTGGCAAGTACGAGGGCGATGATGTTCAGATTATCCCGCATTTTACCGGGGCGATTCAAGATTTTATCATCGACGCAGCTGATGGCTACGACGTGCATATTGTAGAAATTGGCGGCACGGTCGGCGACTACGAAAGCCTCAGTTTTATCGAAGCCATCCGTGAGCTCGGCATTCGCGTGGGGCTAGAAAACTGCATCTATGTCCACGTGGTCTATCTGCCATTCCTGGGTGCCAGCAACGAGACGAAAACAAAACCGGCTCAAAACTCGGTGCGCGATCTGCGCGGTTTGGGTATTAGCCCTGATATTTTGGTTGCACGCAGCGAAAAACCAGCCAATCCGCACGTCAAACGCAAGCTGAGCCTGTTTTCGGGTGTCGCGCCGGAAGCCATCGCGCTGTTGCCCAACGCAGCCAGCATTTATCAAGTACCGCTGACATTGGAGGACACCAACCTCGCTGATGTTATTTGCAGGCACCTTGGCGTCAAAGCTAAAAAACCGGACCTCAAAGCCTGGCGGGGTGTTGTGAAGCGCGCCACCTCAAATCACAAACGTAAATTCACCGTCGGCGTTGTGGCAAAATACATGGACAATACCGACACCTACATGTCGGTGTTTGAAGCGCTGCATGCGGCTGGGCTGTGGAACGATGCCAAGATAAAAATCAAATGGATCGATGCGGAAAAAATAAAGAAAGACAAGGATGTCGAAAAAGCCATCAAGGACGTCGACGGTATCGTCGTGCCGGGCGGTTTTGGTACGCGCGGTCTAGAGGGCAAAATTGTTGCCGCCCAATACGCCTTGAAGCACAAGGTGCCGTATCTCGGGCTGTGCTTGGGCTTGCAGATGGCAGTTATCGCTGCGGCGCGTAATGCTGGTCTTAAAAAAGCCACCACGATCGAGTTAGACCCGAAGAGCAGTGAAAAAGTTATCGATGTTATGGACGGGCAAGCGGGCAAGCTGAACACCGGCGGCACCATGCGTCTCGGCGACTACCCATGTGTGCTGGCTAAAGACAGTCGAGCGGCCAAACTATACAAGACCACCACTATTACCGAGCGGCATCGTCACCGTTGCGAGTGCAATAATGCCTACCGTGACCAGTATGAGTCTTGGGGTATCCGTGCTGTCGGAACCTCTCCAGACAGTCGTTTAGTCGAAGTTATCGAAGCTATCGATCATCCATTCTTTATTGCCAGCCAGTTCCATCCTGAGTTTAAGTCTCGCCCCAACCGGCCGCATCCGTTATTTGATGGTTTTATTAGTCATTTGGTTGCAAAAAAACAGTAAATAAACTAGCATGAGCAGTATATGAGTCCCGTACGAATTCAATTGAAGGATGGTCTAATGAGCGCATATTATAACCGCAATTTAATTTCAACAGGAGAATTCTAACGGGATGAGTGACACGAAAAAAATACTATTAGTCGAAGACGATGACGGTTTAGCAAACGTCTATCAACAACGTCTGGAAGCTGAAGGCTTTAGCGTCAAGCGTGTCCCCAATGGCGAAGACGCCCTGGCGGTTGCCATCGAGTTCAAGCCGGATCTTGTCTTGCTAGATGTCATGATGCCCAAAGTCAGCGGCTTTGACGTACTGGATATCCTCCGCAATACTCCGGAAACAGCCAATATCAAAGTTATTATGCTCACTGCACTCAGCCAAGACACCGACAAAGAAAAAGCCCAAAAACTCGGCGCTGATGATTATCTGGTTAAATCACAAGTTGTTATCGCTGACGTCGTCGAACGCGTCAAACACCACCTCGGCATCAGTTAATTTTATAGAGTCGCTTGTTGCGCAACCATCGTAGGCTCATGAAGCCGCCAAAGCTAGTGACGCTGCTGCTCACGAGCAGCATGCCCGCATCTAGTCCGGTGTCGGCCAGTTCACCCTCAATGATATCGTTATCACCGTTTGTAACCGTGATATACACGGTGGCAGTTCGCGTTTGGCCGAACTCATCGGTAATGGTGTAGGTAAAGTTATCCATGCCGGTGTAGCCGGCATTTGGCGTGTAGGTGTATGAACCGTCGGGATTGACGATAACAGTGCCGTGAGAGGGCTGGCTGTAACTGCTGACGAAAATACCCTGGCCGCTATCGTTGGCCAGTAATCCATTTTTGGTCGTGACGACAAGTGTGCCATTGTGGCTGCGCACCCGGGCACTGTCATCGGCCGCCGCCAGATCAGCCAGCGGGCTGCTGGCGTTCGGGCAGCTGGCGCCGTCATTGGAAGTCGGGATCTGGCCTTGTAGTACTGCAATTGCTTGCGGTGAGCTTGTGGTGTAGTCTTTGATCTTCCAAATAATACCAGTAGCGTTGTGTGAAACGTATAATTCCTTATCTACCGTAGCCCAGCCAGCCCCGAATGGCGAATTGGTAGGGAAGCCACCGGGTATGCCGCTTATCGTCGAAGCGGTTACCGTGCCGGTATTCATGTTGATGCGCCGGAACGTATAGCCGCTCAACGAATAGAAAAATCCATCGATATGGACAAGTTCAGAAATAATCACGTTATTCGATAGCGACAGCGAGGTGGCTGTGTGGGTTGACACGTCGATACGATACAGGGTATTGATTGAGCCAAAAGCGCCAACCCACAGGTTGCCGTCGTTGTCGAAATCTCCAGAGGTGTAGGCGCCGGCTGGCAGTCCGGCTGGCAAGCCAAGGTTGGTAAAACTTCCATCATGTTCGATTCTGAGCAGATCGCCATCTCCGCCCATTGCATACAGATAGTTATCTTCAACGTTATAGCCCATCGCGTTCGGCATCATGCCAGGAAAAGGAGAGCCAATATTATTGTAGTTGCCAGTCGCCGGATCAAGTACTTTGAGCTGACCGCCCATTACCTGATAAAACGCCACCTCACAGGTAAAGGGTGCGGCCTGAGCCGACTGGCTCATAAACAGCGATGCGCCGAGCCACACCAGCACCAACACCGCACAGCGGCGGATATACCGTATCCATAAATTTTGGCGCGCACCTACCATAGTTTGTTTCTTTGTTCGCCCGTTTTTGTTATCCCTAAAAGTACTATCAGGTAGTATATCATAACCATAAGCAAAATCCACAACGACAGCTAATAACCTGAGGCTTGACTTCCTATAGCACTTATGCTAGAATGTATGACATTGGCAATTAAAACAAAAAGGATAAAAACCATGACAGAACAAGCCCCACAACAAGGAATTGACCCTTCACAAGCACAAGATCAGATCAGCCAGGGCGCGGTGGACGACATTATCAAGGCAAACACTTCTCCAGGTGAATATGCTCATTTGGTAGATCCAAGTGCGTCGCAGCCTGAATCGGTTGAGGCAGCTGCCGTTCGACCAGAGCCAGCTGCACCACAGAGCCCTGCACGACGTCAAATGGACATTGCGGCAGCTGATCGTCAAAACAGAGAAGCGGCTAATCTACCACCTCGACCAATAGATATCTAAATAGAGGCATAAAGATAAACCTATGGGCGAGCTAGGACAACCGGCTGATAGTGACCCGACTGTACCACAGCCCTATGAGCCAGTGCCGAGTTTTCAAGAGCAGCTTAGTAGCTTGTATCCAACCTTTTTTACAGAACCCGAAGGGGTGATAACTTCGCTTGCAGAAACACCGGAAAGTATACAAGCCTTTACTTTTGAGACTGCCAAAGAGAAGCTAGATGCATTGCCGTATGTTGTGAATACGGAGTTTACTGGACGGCTTGATCCTCATCAGACATATGTCAACGACGAGGAGGGTTTTCAGATTCCAGTAAGTAGAATTATTGCAGCGAATGGTTTCGATATTGACCGTCAACCGAGCTGGGCTGGGCGCGGAGGTGGCTATGCTGGGGCGAGTAGCAACCGGAGTCTCGATAATATCATTGAGTATGCCAAAGTAGGGAAGTATAAACACGAAGACGGCAGGCTAGAGGAGCGAATCGAAACCAGAGTTGTTTATGGGCCAAACGGTGAGCCGTTTTTCGTATTAAATAATGGCGGGAATCACCGCGGCGCAGCGGCAAAACTACGGGGCGACAAAACCCTGACAATTAAGACTATCCGTGTTCCTCTCAACCCTGAAACTTCGACCCTCGATCGATGGCAGGTTGAGCCGTTGTATGGTGAGAAGCTTGACCAGTATGTGCCAAAACCACCAGCTCAAAAACTAGGCATGCTGACTGTCGAAGAGTGGAGAAAAGAGAACGGTATTGTTGAGCCGGAAGTGACGATTGATAAAAAACCACCAAAAACTGAACTCGCTATAGTTGAGCCAGAAAAAAGACCTGTCGCAAAACCAAAGCGAAGGTTCCTTGCGAAACTGAGAAGAAAAAGAGAGTAAAAAAGAGTAATCTACTCGACGGTGACTTCGGTGCGACGGGCTGATTTACCGGTGAAGAGCCGGAACTTGCGAGATTGCATGTTGACAATGCCGTCTTTGGCCGCATGAATGGTGAAGTTGCGTGACATGAAAGTGCCTTTGCCAGCGCGTTTGGTTGCGCCAACCTGGCGAACAATAACTTGACCTTCTTTAACAGTTTGGCCGCCAAATAGCTTCACGCCCAGGCGTTGACCGGGACTGTCGTGAACGTTCTTACTTGAGCCACCTGCTTTAACTTTACTCATTTTCTATTCCTTCTAAATTCTATAATCTTTAATCTAACTTCTTGTTAGTACTAATAATTCTCGAGCCACAATTTGGCCGTCGCGGTGATAAATGAGGTCTTCATTTGCCGCGTGTGTAAAACTCGTACGAGTATACCCTAATTTCTCGAGAGAATCAAGCGTTTTGAGGTGTAAAAATCCGTCTTTGGTTTTCCAGGCGGGGACGGCGAGACAGAGTGCGGTGCCTTTTTCGGTTTGCTGAGCCAGATTTTCTAAGAACTTACGGTGAATGGTATCGACATCGCGCATGACTTTATTGAGCGTGGCTTTATCTGGAGCGTGCGAGAAGGGGCGGCCGAGGTAGGTTTCGCAGGCGACAACGTCAAAAGCGCCTCTCCAGTCAAAGGTGGTGGCGTCACCAACGGTGACGTGGCATTCGCCTGGCGCGTTAAAGTTGGATTGCAGCCATTCAATGTTGGCTTGCGAGTACTGCACCATGCGCAGGTCAATATCAGTACCGAAGGCATTGTGTCCCATCAGCAAACTTTCCTGCAAGATTACCCCCGTTCCACAAAACGGATCCAGAACAATCATGGTCGGAAAAGCCTGCTCGTCAGCGGAGCTGCCGACCTGCTTTTCCTCTTGGCGCATCGCTGTGTCAGCTGGCGTCTGTCTCTCGCTCACCGTACCATTTGTACGGCTCGCTCGCTCCTCCTCATCCAAGCCATGAACGTTCTTGGGCGGGCGGTGGGGTGTGGCGAGGTTGATGATGATTTGGGCGAGTTTTGGTGGTAACATGCCGACTTTGGCGTCGCGCTTGGGCCGTTTTTGGTCGCGGGCCGTGTAGGCCTCGATGTCTTGTATGTGCGTAGTAATCGCCAAGATGGTACGGTCACCGGCTGTGGTGACGATGAATTCCCAGCCAGAAGCGGTGAATAATTTGTTGTGCAGCACCTGTGCGCTCGAGAGTTCGTGCGTTTTGTTGGGTACAATGCGCACCGACTGCTTGTGTTCGCGGGCAACTTTTTTGAGCGCCAGCGCCGTGGCCAGCTGTTTTTTGACACTGACGTCAACACCGTAGGTGCTGATACCGAGCTGCAATTTTTCGCCCTCCGGCACGTATTTGAGATGGTCGGGCAGGGCTTTAACCAGGTGGTCTTGTATAGTTTGCCAATCGGCATTGTTGAATTCGTGCAGCACTTTGGCTGCTTTTACGGCACCGCCCAGACGCGAAAAGGGAATTTCCTCTGGTGCAATGTCTACAATTGCTGCGCTGGTGCCGTAAGGTTGAACAACCTCAGGGCCGAATAAGCTCTCAAGCTCTGCAAGCCCCAGCGCTGGTTGTCGCCCCAAAATGAGTAGTGACTGTGCCATTACCAGTAAGTATACGGTATAATGACCAGTAACGTATGGCTGAAAAGAAGCAAAAACGCTGGAAGCTCATCCTGAATATCGTCACGCTGCTGGCGCTGGCAGGGCTTATTTATGCCGTGCGCGACGAGATCCTCAGCACTATTACTAATGTCGGCAGGGTCAACCGGTACGCCTTGCTGCTGATTATTCCGATACAGGTATTTAACTGTCATACCACGGTGCGCATGTATCAGGACATGTTCAAGGTGCTCGGGCACAGTATCCGTTACAAGGCGATGACGCGGGTGAGCCTAGAGCTGAATTTTGTCAACAATGTCTTTCCAAGCGGCGGTGTGTCGGGCTTTTCGTATTTTGGGGTGCGCATGAAGGCGCTGGGCGTCTCAACCGGTAAATCGACGCTGGTGCAGATGATGCGGTTTATTTTACTGTTCGTCTCATTCCAGATTTTGCTGTTTGTGGGGCTGATTATGCTGGCCATCGGACACCAGGCGAACAACTTTTTGATTCTGGTGGCTGGGTCGCTGGCAACACTCTTGTTCGTCGGTACCGTTGCGGCAGCTTTTATTATTGGCAGCCAAAGACGCATCAATAGCTTCTTTACCTATATCACAAAGTTTGTGAACCGGCTGATTAATGTGGTGCGGCCCAAACATCCAGAGACAATCAATATCGCACGTGCGCAGCGCGTGGTCAACGAGCTGCACGAAAACTACCTCATACTCAAGAAAAATCCGGGCATTTTGCGTCGGCCGCTGGTGTATGCGCTGCTGGCAAACATCGCCGAGATCGCCACCATTTATGCGGTGTATATTGCCTTTGGCAGTTGGGTGAATCCGGGCGCAATTATTATTGCCTATGCCATTGCCAACTTCGCGGGACTTATCTCGGTGTTGCCAGGCGGTGTCGGTATTTATGAAGCGCTGATGACGGCGGTGCTGGCTTCGGCTGGTATTCCGGCCGGCGTGAGCATACCAGTGACAATTATGTACCGCGTGCTGAACATGGCGCTCAAATTGCCGATCGGCTACTACTTTTACCACCACGCTATCCGAAATAATGCCGTCGTGAAGTCATGAATCCCGCAGGAATTCAGTTGAAGGATAAACTGATGAGCAATATGCAGCCACGACACCATTTCAACAAAGGAATTCTAACGGGATGAATCCTGCCGAACTGGTGTTTGGTGTCAGCGACTTCGTCGCCGTATTTAATCAGACAATTTCGTACGCCTATCCGCACGTAACTATCGAAGGGGAACTGGCTAATTTTCGTATCAGCAAAAATCGGTGGGTGTATTTTGACCTCAAAGACGAACTCTCGAGCGTGAAATTTTTTGGTACGGTGCAGCATGTACCGGGACCGCTCGAAGAAGGTATGGTGCTGCGCGTTACCGGCACACCGCAATTACATCATGTATATGGCTTTAGCATCACTGTACGCGCTATACAGCTGGCGGGCGAGGGGACCATCAAAAAGGCGGCCGAGTTACTGCGCGCCAAACTCCAGACCGAAGGCTTGTTTGACGAGTCACGCAAACGCGCACTGCCGTATCCACCGGGGTCTATTGGGCTGATTACTTCCGGTGAGTCGGCGGCTTACGCGGATTTTGTCAAGATTATAAAAGCGCGGTGGGGCGGTGTCAACGTGCAGCACTACGATGTACAAGTACAGGGCGAGGACGCGCCCGGCCAAATTGTGCAGGCGGTCGAGTATTTCAATGGCCATGCCAGTCCGGTCGACGTTCTAGTGATGACGCGCGGTGGCGGCAGCGCTGATGATCTCCAGGCCTTTAGTAGCGAAACCGTGACGCGGGCAGTGGCGGCCAGCCGTATCCCAACGTTGGTGGCGATTGGTCACGAAATTGACGTAAGCTTGGCTGAATTGGCCGCCGACCAGCGTGCCAGTACGCCAAGCAATGCCGCCGAACTATTGGTACCAGACAAAAAGACAGAGCAGACGGCTCTACACGAACTGGCCAGCCAGTGTGCGCACAATTTGGGGCAATATATCGTGCGGGCACGGGAATATACCACAAGCAGTAGTCAAAAACTGACTGAGAATATCCTAGCCCTGCTAGACAAACAAAAAGACCACGTCGCCCGTCAGCAAGCAGTTTTGAAGCTTGCCAGTCCGGCAGAAACATTGCGGCGAGGCTACGCGATTGTCAGGAAGCATGGCGTTGCCGTTCGCTCGACAACGCAGCTTGCAAGCGGCGAAACAGTTAGAGTGACACTGCAAGACGGTGAATTTACGGCTGGCGTCCAGGACGGGGTATAATAAAAACGTATGACAGACAAGACCTACCAACAATTACGCACTGAACTTGATGAGATTGCCGCCAGTTTGCAAGCTGGCGAGCTTGATGTTGACGACGCGACCAGACAGTACGAACGCGGCATGCAACTCATACGAGAGCTTGAACAACACCTCAAAACCGCTGAGGTCAACATAGAAAAAGTCAAAGCCAAGTTCAAATGAGCGCCATCGTCATACTGCTCATTATCATCGTCTTGTTATTTGGCGTGGTTGTTTTTTTTGGGGCGCCATATCTACCAACTCGCAAACAGCAGACGGGAGCCGCCCTTGATTTACTTGACCTGAAGCCAGGTCAGACATTGCTTGAACTTGGGTGTGGCGATGGCCGAGTACTGAAAGCTGCCGCCCAGCGCGGTATCCAGTGCGTGGGCTATGAGCTCAATCCTATTCTGGCGGTTATCGCGTGGCTGGCCACGTTGCGCCACCGCAAATTGGTGCGCGTGCGGTGGGGTGATTATTGGCACGCCACCTGGCCTCCAGCCGACGGGATCTACGTGTTTCTGCTCGACAAATACATGCCAAAACTGGACAAAAAGATACATAGCCTGGGACGCCCAATCAAATTAGCATCGTTCGCCTTTAAAATTCCTGGCAAAAAACCGCTGCGCCAAAAAGCCGGCGTCTTTGTGTACGAATACAAGTAGTTGCTCTCGAGCGGGGATTGGTATACCATAAGCAATATGATCATGATTGCAACAGGAGAATTCTGAAGACGTGAAATGGCTTGACGAGCGTGGCGCACTGAACGCGCTGCTTATTCCGCTCATATTGGTGACATTGTTTTTCTTGGTGTCTCTTGGTTTCGGATTCTGGGCATTTGCATCCCGCGAAGACTACAAGAGTAACACCGACGATAAAGTCGCAGCTGCAGTCGAAATTGCTCAGAAACAAACCGCAACCGAAAAAGATAACGAATTTATCGACCGCGAGAAACAACCGCTCAAAGAATATGCCGGACCGGCTTCGTTTGGCTCGGTGAAGATAAAATATCCAAAAACGTGGAGTGCCTATGTCGAAGAAAATAGTAGCGGTAGCGCTGCCATTGACGGCTATTTCCACCCCAGATTTGTACCGGGCACGCGAAGCGACACGTCGTACGCCTTACGTATCCAAGTTGTGAACCGCAGCTTTGACCAGGAAGCAAGAGGTTTTGAATCGGACGTCAAACAGGGCAAGACAACTGCCAGACCGTACGTGCCGAAAAACGTGAGCGAAGCGCCAGGCCTACGATTTGACGGCGAAATAGGCAACCGTAAACAAGGCACGTTGATTTTGATCAAGCTGCGCGACAAGACGTTGCGTATCTGGACAGAGGCCGATCAGTTCAAAAAAGATCTCGAAAATAACATACTGGCCAACTTGACCTTTAGTCCATAAGGACCGCACAGGCTCAACGGCTGTGCTATAGTAAAAGCATCGTGAGTGAGGGTAAAACGGGTAGTGCCAGGGTGGACCGGAACGTCCGTTTGCTGCGTGCGTTGGCCGAAGAACTGCGTCTGCCATTGATGCAAATTGCCCGTACGAGCGAACTTGCTCAAACTGACAACAGCACCAATGCCAAATACCTCAGTACTATCGAAACAACAGCCGACGCCGCGTTACGGCTGATCGATAGCTACCTGTTCAGCACGCAGGTTTTGCTGGGGCAGCAACAGCTAGACTTACAGCCCGTCTCAGTTAGTGCTACGATCTATGATACCGCCCAGTACTTGCGCAATATGGCAAAATTGTACGACTGCGATATCGATATTCGTATCGGCGGCAAGGCTGGCCTGGTTATGGCGCACCCCGAAGGGCTTCAGGCGGCGCTGACGAGCTTGGCTTACTCGATGATTAACGCTGGCGGCAAAAAACAGCGGGTTGTATTGTTGGCTCAAAAGACGAAACACGGCGTAACAACAGGGGTTATGACAACCAACAAGCATATGCCAAAAGACTCATTGCAGCAGGCCCGCCGCCTTTTTGGCGTGGCCCGCCGCCCCATGCAAAACGCCCACAATAACGGTGCCGGCATCTACCTTGCCGATTATCTGTTCGACGCCATGAGCACCACGATGAAAGTTAGTAAGCAAAAAACTTCGTCCGGCCTCGTTGCCATATTATTGCCAAGTCAGCAACTGGCGTTACTATAGAGCTATGATAGATATTCTTGTCGTGGAGCCAGATAGGGTCTTGGCCGCTACCTACCAAGCTGCACTCGGGGGTGCTGGCTACAGTGTGGCAGTGCAGACGAGTGCCCAGGCTGCTGTACACAGCGTTGATGTGCAAAATCCACGGCTTATCATTACCGAATTGCAACTTGCCGAACACAACGGTGTGGAATTTTTGTACGAACTACGGTCGTATCCGGACTGGCAGAATATTCCTGTTATCGTGCTAACATCAGTGCCGCCAGCCGAAACGCGCTTACGCAGTACGGTGCAACGCGAACTGGGCATCGTCCGCTATTGCTATAAACCGCACACCAGACTTGAACGGTTGGTCCAGACGGCACAAGAGATACTCGCAGCGCAAGGAGCTGCTGCGGCTTGAACCCCGTTAGAATTCAATTGAAGGACAACATAGTGAGTATAAAATATAACCATAGTGTAATTTCAAACAGGAGAATTCAAACAGGGTGAAACATGAGCAAGTACTTGGTATTGTGCTCGGCCGCCTCAACTACGGTGAGGCTGACCGCATCATCACTATTTTGACTGACACGCAGGGCAAGATAACGGTCATGGCGCGCGGCGTTCGCAAAGAAAAGAGCAAACTTGCCGGCGGCATTGAACTGTTTAGCATTAGTCATATTAGCTTCATTCCTGGCAAGCGCGATATGGGCACATTGGTGTCAACGCGGCTCAAAAAGCACTACAAACATATCGTGACAGATTTACAGCGCACGCAGCTTGCGTACCAAACGCTCAAAACCATCGACAAAGTAACAGAGGAAAACTGCGAGTCGGAATATTTCACACTGCTCGAACAAACACTGGCGGCGCTTGATGACCAAACAATAGCTAACGATATTATCGAAGCCTGGTTCACGATGCGTCTGCTCAAACTCCTTGGTCACGAGCCCAATCTCTCGACTGATAGTGCAGGCAAAAAGCTCAAGGCAGGGCAGGTCTACAATTTTGATTTTGAGCACATGGCATTTTTTGCCCGAAACGGCGGGCCGTACGCCGACAGACACATCAAACTACTGCGTCTGCTACAAACTCATCTTCCACAAAGGATCGCCGATATCAATGGTACCGAGAAGCTGTTGACGGACCTACTGGGGTTAGTAAGGCCAGTCTTGCAACAATACACATGAGAAACAGGTTGATACCTTGACTTATTCATCGAATCGTGCTACTATAGCTCATGGAAAGGATATGAAAATGAGCATATTCAATAAAGAACCAAAACAACAGCAACCAACCGCAGAACCCGTTTACCTACAACCACCCCAGAGAGGTATCTCTGGCATGGAAGGCATGAGCGCTTTCGGTGCCGCCGGCCATATACGCGCCGCATCCAAAAGGCAGTTTGCCGGGGCTCCTGTTCCAACTGCTGATACTTCAGCGCAACGCAGTATTAATCCAGATACAACCGCCACGCTTGAGCACAATCGTTTGGCCGGACATGATGATACGGAACGATTCATGCCGTCAGTGCCATTCGAGGGCCCTTCGACTCCTGATTCGGACAAAGTTACCGCAGACCGCCTGCCGATTACGTCGGGTCATATTGCCTTAACTGGTATTGATACACCCCCAAAAAAGTAACAAAATATTGAGTGCGCTGGCGAAATAGGGCTGCTACTTCGGTATCAACCTGATATAATATGCTGCAATGAGTAGCAAAAAAGTCAGCATGGAAGATATCGTCAGCCTATGTAAGCGCCGTGGGTTTGTCTATCCGGGCAGCGAAATTTACGGCGGCGAGGCCGGTCTGTATGATTTTGGTCCGTACGGTGTTGAACTGCTCAACAACATCAAGGCTTCATGGTGGCGCGCCAATGTGCAGCGGCGCGAAAACTACGTGGGTCTGGATTCAGCCATGTTCAAAAATCCGCGTGTCTGGGAAGCGTCTGGTCATGTCGGCGGTTTCTCCGACCCGTTAGCAGAATGCAAAAAGTGCAATACGCGCATTCGTGTTGATAAAGAATTAGAAAAAATTGGCGTCGCGGCCGATGAAAAAATGAGCGAAGCCGAACTCAATAAATTGTTCGACGAAAACCGCGATAAAATCAAATGTCCGAATTGTGGTGCCAAGGAATTTTCTGAGGTAAAAGCGTTTAATCTGCTCGTCAAATCAAACCTGGGCGATTTCACCGACGAAGGTGACCGACCAGTGTATCTGCCGGGCGAGGCCTGCCAGGGTATTTACCTCAATTTCAAAAATATTGTCGACACCACGCGCATGAAAGTGCCGTTTGGCGTGGCGCAAATTGGTAAGGCCTTTCGCAACGAAATCAGCCCACGCAACTTTTTGTTCCGTACTCGCGAATTTGAACAAGCCGATACGCAATATTTTATTCGGCCGAACGAGAACAAAGAAGCGTATGAGAACATCAAGCAAGATCGCTGGAATTGGTACGTGCGTGATTTGGGTATCAATGAAAAGAACCTGCGCTGGAAGCAACATGATAATGTGGTTTTTTATGCTAAAGATGCCTGGGATATTGAGTACGATTTTCCATCATATGGCTTTGACGAAGTTGAGGGCGTTCATGACCGGACTGATTACGATCTAAGTCAGCACGAAAAGTTTTCTGGCACGGATCTTCATTACACCGACCCGCAAACAGGGGAGAAGTATATTCCCTGGGTGCTGGAAACCTCGATGGGCATGGGTCGGGCGTTTCTGGCGGTGCTGTCAGATGCCTACACTGTCGAAAAGATTGAGGGCGAAACGCGTACCGTACTAAAACTCGATCCGAAGCTGGCGCCCGTTAAAGTCGCGGTATTTCCGCTGCTCAAGAATAAACCAGAGCTGGTCAAAAAAGCCCGCGACGTGTATGAAGCGCTATCACAGAGCATGGCATGTGAGTTTGATGACAACGGCAACATCGGCAAGCGTTACCGCCGCCAAGATGAAATCGGTACGCCGTACTGCGTTACCATAGATTTTGATACGCTGGAAGACGACACCGTCACCCTGCGCAACCGCGACACCACCAAACAAGAACGCCTAAAAATCTCTGAACTACTCAAATCTCTTACAGCCTAAACTTGCTAGAATTTTTATATGAAGAGAATTGCTGTTGTTGGGTGTCCGGGAGCGGGCAAGACGACATTTGTACGCAAGCTTGCAGAAAAAACGAAATTGCCTGTCGTTCATCTAGATTACTATTATCACCAAAAGAAATACGATTTTTATAACAACAGCGATGCGTGGATTAAAAAGGTCAACGAACTCATACAGCGAGACATGTGGATCATGGATGGTAATTACAAGTCTACTTTTGATTCAAGATTTAAGAGGGCAGATACAATTATATTCTTTGATTTTCCTAGGCGAACATCACTGTATGGCGCGCTCAAACGCCGAATGCAATACCGGAAGAAATTTCGCGAAGATATGCCAAGTGACTGGAAAGAAAAAGCCGACCTGACATTTTTAAAGTATGTTTGGAGCTTCAACAAAAATTCACGCCACAAGGTCACAGAGGCATTGGAAAAGAATAAGGATAAAACCATGGTTGTATTCAAAAACCGAAAACAGGTCAAGAAATATTTAGACGGTCCGCTGTAAGCATTAGCAATTTTTATTTTGCAATAATTTCTGTAACATAGCAAACTATGAGTGCAGATGAAGATTTTAGCCGTATTTTACAAGGTAGTTTTAGTCCAGAGGAGATAGCTGAAGCGGAAAAGGCCGCAGCGTGCAATCCTTATGCTCTAGAACCGGTTTTACCAAACAGAGAAATGCTATTGGAGTACTTGCAAGCGATGCTTGTGGCGCTAACCGACATGAGGGTGGAGCGCGACTGGGAACAATTGACGGCCGAATTTGCTAACAACGTAACATCCATACTTGATATACATTCCGGAGACGAGGTTTTAGTTCGAGAGCCACGTTCGTTTCTTGGGCCGGAAGGTAGTTTCGGTGTTCTTGATGGCAGTTCAGAAATCAGCGGTGATTTTTTTGGCATGTGCGTTGAAGACTGGTTTGACGTACCTTTTGAGGAAGGGGCGCTCCAAGATGTGGAGCGTTACAAAACAGAGGCCGGTTTACATGTAATGATTGGCGGTGCAGCACTAAGCTCCCCATTTGACGAGTCACGAGAAGCTCTTGGCATGATACTCGTGCCACTCAATCACGGCAGACCTGAACTATACAAAGTCCTCCGGTAAGCTAAATCTGTTACAATTGAGCCAAGATGAAGGTCGGAACTGGCGAGTTACTGATTGTTAGAAATGTTTTTCCTGAGCATATTTTGGGTGGCTTGCAAGACTTTGCGCACGAACAAGGTGAACGTAAACAGAGCTTCGATCTATCTCGCCAATGCCCGAGTAGGATTTTAAGCGCAGCCGACTATATAAAAGAAATCACTGGGGCTGTGATGAACACGGCGATACTGAAGCGCTATCGACTCGATGATGAGGTACCGAGCGGCGCTTACTCACCACATCCAGATCCGGATCAGTTTGCGGCCGAAACAATTGAGCTGTGTAGCTTGGATGGCGAGGCGACTCTATTTGTTGAAACACATGCGGGAGAAGAGGGAATTGAGTGTAGAGAGAATACGCTGATTGTTATGGATCCGGTAGTAAAACACCGGGTGACACCGCCACAAAATTCAGATGGTGTGCGTCATCTGTTATTCTTTGGCTACGACCACACCAAACCTGCTACAATTGAGTAGATATGAAAAGAGTTCTGATTTATGGTGATTCGCTAACTTGGGGCAGGGTTGCCAAGTCGTTCAATCGATTTGACGAAAACACGCGCTTTACAAAAGTTGCCCAAAAGCACCTAGGTAGAGAATATGAGCTAATTGAGGAAGGATTGCGTGCCCGCATGCTGAAAGGTGAGAATCTATTTGTTCGTGATCGTGACGGTTTAGTACAGTTTGGCCCAATACTTGCGAGCCACTTACCACTCGATCTGCTGGTTATATTTCTGGGCTCCAATGATACTAACTCACGCGCCAACAAAACTGCCGAAGATATAGCAGGCGGACTTGATGATTACTTTGCTAATCTAAATGATTGGTGTAAAGAGTTTGGGATGAATGTTCCAAAAGTTTTGTTAGTGGCACCACCAGTTATCCAGGAACAATTCTTGAAGGGTGACAGCATGTTTGAAGGTGCTGCCAAAAAAACGCACAAGTTTGCCAAGCTATACGCACAAAAAGCCCAGTCTCGCAATGCCCAGTTTTTTGACTCCGCTCAAGTTGTGACGACTTGCCAAGAAGACGGTGTGCACCTGGATGCTGAAAATAATCTAAAACTTGGCAAAGCACTAGCCGAGAAGATAAAGACGATAATCTAAACAGGATATAATTTGCATTAGAATGAAGAAGAAGGTTTTAATCACAGGCGGGGCGCGGGGAATTGGCAAGGCTATTGTTGAGGGGCTCGCTAAGAACGATTACGAAGTTATCGCAACGTATTATTCCAGCGACAAGGTCGCAGACAGCATTTCCGAGCAGTACTCTAACGTAACATTCCGCAAGGTTAATTTAAAAGATCGCAAGGAACTCGATCAATTCATTGCCGATATCAAAAAGAGTGCAGTTGATGTTTTGATTAACAACGCTGGCGTTTGGCTGGGTAAACCTTTTGCAAAAATGAGCGCAGACGAACTATTCGAACAAGTTGATTTGAATTTTGCAGCACCAGCCCGGCTTACGCATGGATTGCTCCCGGTTCTTAAAAAAGCAAAAGCGCCAATTATTATCAATATTTCTTCACAGGCTGCGCATCCAGTGTATCCCGGCGAAGCAATGTACAGCGCGGCAAAAGCCGGACTTTCCACACTTTCTCAGGTGCTACGTGCAGAATGTAACCCACTGGGTATTCGAGCCGTGACCGTTGAGCCATGGGGCGTTAATACCTATGGTATTGAAGAGCCGAGCGGCATGGTAACACCTGAGGAACTTGCGCAAACAATCCGTTATGTTATTGAGGCTCCTGATCATTTGCAGTTAGAGAGGATCGGCATTAGTCATATAAAACAGTGGCGCGGCGACTACCCAGACTGGATAGAACAATAAATGCTACAATTGAGGCTGAGATGAAAGAGGCGAAGTACACGATTCTAATCAATAAACCAGTTGGGGTAGTTTTTGAGTTTTCCACGAATCCCAATAACACACCAAAGTGGATTGATGGCATTGTAGAAGAAAAAACGAGCGAGTGGCCAATCAAACTCGGGACGATTTACGAGAACAAGGGTAAGCAAGGAACGTGGAACAAATACAAAGTAAGTGAGCTCGAGCCCAACAAACTTTTTGCTTTGTCGCGCGAGGGCGGAGACTACAATGTTCGCTACACCTTTACGCCAAAAGGCGAAAATGCCTGCGAACTCGAATATTTCGAATGGGTTAATGAGGGAGAGTTAGACGATACATTTAGCCAAGAAACGCTCGAAGACCTAAAAACAATCATCGAAAATACTGAAGCCTAAACCTGCTACAATGAGTTCAATATGAACGATCTTGAAAAGCGAATTGCGGCAATTGAAAAACGTAACAAAAAGGTTGAGCTAGACAAAGCCTGGGAAACCAGCTGGACGCGGCGGCTCAGCATAACAGTGCTGACATACGGTGTGGTCGTCGGCTATCTGTTCCTCATAAACAATGACAAACCCTTTATCAATGCACTGGTTCCTGCAGTCGGTTTTTTGCTGTCAACACTTGTCCTTGGTAGTGTAAAAAATATCTGGCAAAAGTAGCGCACAAAAGTCAAGAGATATTATAATAATATTGTAATATTTTTCTGCTTATGCTACGATGACAATATGACTATTACATCTACCCAAAAAGTAATCAAAGTCGGTGACAGCTTGGCTGTGACTATTCCGGCCAAAGATGCCCGCCAGTTGGGTATCAAGCAGGGTGATGAGCTGCAAGTTAACTACAAAAAGCCAGCTACGCCAGTTGAGCAAAAAGCAGAAGTAGTGGAGCTGACGCAAAAACTTATAAAGCGCCATAAAAAAGCCCTAAAAAATCTCAGCCAGCGATGAAGTGGCTAGACTTGGATGACATAGAACTCATCCACATGCAAATCATCGATGCATCTGGCGGGTCACAAGGAGTTCGTGATAGGGAGCGGTTGCTGTCTGCGTTGGCTGGCATGAAACAAGAAGTATTCGGCCAGGATTTGTACCCGACAATTTTTGAAAAAGCAGCAGTCTTGATGCGTGGAATCATTGCCGATCATCCGTTCGTTGACGGGAATAAACGAACTGGGGTGATGAGTGCGTTGATTTTTTTGAACTACAACGGCTATGACACGTCTAGTCTTGCCGATAAAGTGCTCGAAGACTTCGCGGTGCGAGTTGCAGTGGAGCATCTAGATATTCCCGTCATCGCCGCCTGGCTGAAGGCCCACGCAAAGCAAACCTAAACCTGATATAATTGCGCCAAAAACAAGTAAAAAATGGTGGTACAATAAAGCATATGAAGGAAGACGAATTCACAAAACTGTTCAAATATGTCGAAGAGTTTCGCCAAGAGATGAATCAAAAGTTTGAAGAGACTGCATCCCGAACGAGTATTGATAGACTGACAAGCACTATCGATGGATTTGTGAAGCGGCTTGACGATAATGAAACTGAGGCAGCAGCTCGGGATTATCAATTTGAGCGGTTATTGGTATGGGCGCGTAAAGTTTCCAAGAAAACCGGCATTCCGTTTGAAAATCTCTAACAACTGCTACAATTGAACTCATGAAAGAAGAGATCGAGGCGAAGTTTTTGAATGTGGATTTTGCTGTTGTGCGCAAAAAACTGCGAGGTTTGGGTGCGGTCTGCGAACAGCCAATGCGGCTCATGAAGCGGGCAATCATCGACCACGCCGATTCGCGTCTGCGCCAAAAAGCCGGCTTTATCCGTCTGAGAGACGAGGGCGACAAAGTAACCCTCACATACAAACAGTTCGACAAATCACAAGATTATCATGTGGCGTCGGCTCAAGAAATTGAGACAACAGTTGGCTCTTTTGACGACACGCTTCGGATATTTGAAGCGATGGATATGCACATGTGCTCTCTGCAGGAGTCAAAGCGCGAAACCTGGCGGTTGGGTACAACGGAGATTATGCTCGATGAGTGGCCATGGCTCAAGCCGTACCTGGAGATAGAAGGGGGGTCTGAAGCGGCAGTCCGTAAGACGGCGAGCCAGCTTGGGTTTGACTGGAGCGATGCCGTGTTCGGTGACGTTATGACAGCCTACCGCGCCCAGTATCCACATTTGGGCAAAGGCCAAACAGTCGGGAGAATCAGCGAAGTCAAGTTTGGCGATCCGTTGCCAGAATTATTCCAACCCTAAACCTGCTACAATGAACGGTAGAATGACGAATAAGTCGATTCCGGTTGTATTTTTGAGGCTTGAAGGGGTGGCACTCTTACTGCTTGCCGTGAGCGTGCATCATTTTACGGATGTCAGTTGGTGGTGGTTTGTCATTGGCTTTTTACTGCCAGACATCTCAATGTTTGGCTATCTGTTTGGCAATAAAATTGGCGCCTATATTTATAACGTTGGCCACTCGCTGATCGCCTCGTTGGTTGTTGCGGGCGTCGGGTATTTTAACGAAAACATGATACTGTTGACCATCGGCGTGATCTGGATTGCGCACATCGGGTTTGACAGAGCGCTTGGCTATGGCCTCAAAGAAGCAGCAGGCTTTCACCACACACACCTGGGTAAAATCGGCAAAGCCAAAAAGTCTACATAGGCTCGACTCTGCTACAATTAATGCTCACGAGTAGGGCAAGAGTAGTTATTTTTGATGCCGATGGTGTGTTGGTTCGGCCCGCAATGTTGTTCTCGCATCAATACGCCGCCATAAAGGGGTTGGATCCGGCAAGTTTCACGCCGTTTTTCAAGGGCGAGTTCGAAGAAGCGCTGTGCGGCCGGGCAGACCTCAAGGATTTAATTCAAAAACATAACGCTCTTTGGCAGCATGAGGGTGACGCGCAAAAACTGCTCGATCAATGGTTCGCGGCCGAGCATCAATTGGATGACGAGGCTATGGATATTGTGGCTCAGCTTCGGACCGCAGGAGTGCCAATCTATCTGGCGACCAATCAAGAAAAGTACCGAGCTGCCTATATGCGCAACGAAATGTTCCCAAATATATTTCGCAAGATTTTTGCGTCAGCCGATGTAGGCTATACCAAAAAAGACGTCCGCTTTTGGCAGCCAGTTCTACAATCAATTGAGCAAGATGTGCCAGATATTCAGCCAGGCGAGATCATATTCTTAGATGATAGCCAGGACAGCGTTGATGGCGCCCTTGCTGCTGGCATTGACGCACGGTTGTACACCAACATCAGCCAAATCAAAAATTTGATAATAATAAAACTAAATGACAGAAGCCAGCCAGTACCAGTCAGCATCAAGCATTGATGATGAACCTCGTCAGCGTGAGGTCTTGCTATCGCTCGAAGACGAGCGGGGCTCTATAAGGATAGAGAGAAGTGATGAAGCCTTTTTTGTTGATCTTGTGCGTACCGGGGATCTAGATCCAAATACCGGAGAGCCAGACACAGCCACCCCATACAAAGATGACGAATTCGATAAGGTAGCGGGCGAGATTTCTGCTTCAGAGTATACAATCCGGAGTTGTACGCAAGGCGTGTTCGGGGCAATATACCGACATCTCGGTTACGAGAGCGAGACAACTTCTGAACGTGATGATAAAACGCAAAGAGACCGAACCAGACTTACTTTTCCAAGAGCTCAAAAAATTAACGCATTCCTTGACCAGCACCCAGGCATATTCAGTTTGCGATATGAAGAGCATCCGAGTGGGTATCTTGAATCCACTGATTACATTAACTTTTTTTCGCGTGGTGTTATCCCAGTCGATTCTCCCGATCAATCTGCGGAAACTTTCTACTATTTGCTTCATGACTCCATCGATCATGGAACCAGTACGCTACTGACTCCTCCTCTTGTCGTGAGAATAATTCAAGCACGCGCACAGAGCTTGCTTAATATGAGAGAAAGAGCTAAAAGTGAGGGGCTCGAACCAGAAAAAGCGAGATTAATTACTGAGGCCGAGAATAACTTTACTGGATCAGTAGACGAATTGACTGCTTCAATTGGGCTATACGTCAGAGGTTCGGCAAGGAATGCCATTAAAGGTACAAACGAATTGGTGTCCAGCGTAAACGTGTTTGGGGAGTCCGCGGTTCGTTTTGACCTTCGAAGCAACGCATTATTTCTTGGCGTGAGTGCCTTGAGGCACAGGAGACGTTTACTGGAACTAAACGAACAGCTAAAAGCTGAGCAGCCCCAAACCGCCTAAACCTGCTATAATTCGAGCGTAATATGGACGTGTTCTTTGATTTTGTCTACAAACTACTACCTATCTACCTTTTGATTGGAGCCGGTTTTCTGATCGGTAAAAGGCTTTCGGTTAAGAAAGAGACCATATCAAATCTCCTCATTTACTTGGTTGCCCCAGTTGTTATATTTCATGCCGTCTATACCACGGAACTTACTAGGCAGACGTTACTCCTGCCGGTGATATTTTTCGTCCTCTGCTCGGCAATCGCGTTATCTTCATACCTCGTCAACGCACAGGTAAAACCTGCTCCACTCCGGGGTATGCTGGCATTTGCCGCGGGGTCGGGCAATACGGGCTACTTTGGGCTGCCTGTTGCACTTGCCCTGTTTGGTGAGGATGCGATAGGACTCGTGGTTCTCTGTATCTTCGGCTATTTGATTTATGAAACAACAATTGGCTTTCTGCTGATTGCAAAAGGAGATCATACCCTAAAGGAAAGCTTCAAAAAACTGCTCAAACTTCCCATTCTTTATGCGTTTTTACTGGCGGTGGTGATGCAACAGCTTGGTATAAGCCTTGGTTCTGTGTATGCCGATTTTGTACCCAATTTCCGTGGCACGTATGTGCTACTTGGCTCACTGTTGGTGGGAATCGCGCTCAGCGAGTTGACTCGAGCTCATGCAGATGTAACGACAGTTGTACGATCATTTATCCCTAAGTTCGTACTCTGGCCGCTGGTGGTTATAGGGCTGATTTTGATAGACAAAAGTTATACGCACATCTTTGTTGGCAGGGACGATGTATATCAAGTTGCGTTTCTGATGTCGATTGTTCCAATCGCGGCTAACACTGTTGTCTACGCAGCTTTTTTGAAGGCCGAACCGGAGCGCGCAGCTCTCATAGTCTTTACGAGCACCATATTCGCCATCATCTATATTCCGCTTATGACGAGCTTCGTCCTACCGATGCTTATTTGACCGAGGAAGCTGGCTGGGCAACTTGCCAGTAGCTTTCAAAGATAGCGCATTGCATGTCGGCAAACGATTTGTTGATGATCTCGCAGCCGACTTTTTTGCCGTCGCGCCAGTGGTAGATGGCAACGGTGTTGTTATAGATGCAGAGCTGGTGGGCAAGGGGTAGAATTTCTTTACTGATGTAACGTCGATTGTATGATTGTTCCATAAAATCCTTGTTTTTGGTGAATTCGTTTGGCTTGCCGTCTGGATTTAGGATTTCGCGGATTTTGTAGCCAGCCTCCAATGTTTTTTCGCGGTGTTTTTCTGCCCAGCGTTGGCTACCGACCAGGTCTTGAATCGTGCCGCTGCCAAAGATTAATATTTGGTTTTTTGTTTTGAGTTCATTCCAGAGCATTTGCTTGAAACCGTCGACGCCTTCATAGGTATTCACCTCAAAATCCGTATCTTTGGGTATATCGCCAGAGGCAAAGAGCTGCTGCAGATGCGGCAAAGTCTGTTTCAGTACTGCTTTTTTGGACTCAACTTTCTCTTCTTCGGTTTTCAGCACAATTTCAAGATTGGCAGGGTCGTTGGCGGCGAGCTGTCTGCCGGTATCATCTTGATTTTCGGTGATCAAGCTGCGTTTTTCCAGTTCGTCGGCAATCCGGTATACTTTTGTACGATTTACCCCAGTTTTGCGGGCAATCTCCAGATGGCTCAGCGGCTTTTCCAGTAGCGCCAAATACACCTTACATTCATCGGCACTAAGACCCAAACGGCGTAAGCTGATCAGAATGTTGTTTTTGTTGTTCAACATAGCGAACAGTTTAGCATTTTGACAATAGTATGTCAATATAGGCAAGTAATCAAAGGATCACTATGTCAGAGAGAGCAACAAATCGAACAGAAGCATTGATACTTGAAGATCTCCCCAGAGTCTTTGCGGGCGGGTCAGATGAACGATGGATGGCGGTTAAAGAATTAAGAGGTAAAGCTGATGATCTTGCAGCCAATGACTTCATTGATGACGAAGCAATCAGAAGAATTGGTCAGCACAACGCAGAATCTTTAGACCTTGATCACGAAGCCGCGGACGGTGTCTTTGAAGCTGTCCAGAAGCCAGCGGGCGGCAGCCTTATGGCAATGCATGCACCATCACGGCGGATCTGGGTAGGCACAGGAACTTCCATAGCTTCCACGAGAAGCGGAGAGGTGGTTCACTACGTTAACAGGCCAGGAGAAGTTGAAGACCGGTATGGTCCTGGCCTACCGTACATTGTTGATAAGCTGGCATGGCTCGCTATAGGTAGAGATCTGAAAGATTATCCCCAGGTTTATAACGGTGATGGATACAAATATGTGGCCAACAGGTTGAATCGAATTGGTCGAAAAGGCATCAGGCCGCACGTCGGCTCTATATCTGTACGTAGAGAGGGCGTATACGTGGGGTATAGGCCAGAGTCTAATACAGCTAAAGCCGATGAGATCTTAGTAAGCGCCAGCGGAACGCTGCCTGCAGAGTTTCATGATCGTATGTATGAGATCCACATGCCATCACTCATCGAACGAGCTGAAGCTGATGAAGTGGCGGGCTTATTTGACGGATGGGAGAAAAATAAAAGAGCCGGGCTTTACGATATTGCTTTCGGTGAGATGATCGGGCAAGCGTTGTTTAGGGGTCAGATTAATGACCGAATGCTACAACTCTTCGATGTTCCGAATCGTTTTGCGGACGTTGATATTAACTAGGTCTGCTACAATGAAGTTGATATGAAAAGCAAAAATAACACATCAATCAAAGGGGCGTCGGCACTGCTTGGTGCCGCGCTGATTTATGCCAGTTTCGGTGTTTTGATTCGTGAAATGGCTGAGATGTTTGGTAATAATGCCCAGGTGGCATTTCGATTCTTTGTGGCGTTTGCAGTGCTATCACTGGTAATTTTTCTCAAGAAAAAGACCATAAAATTACCAAAAGATGCCATAAAGAAAGCGATTATGTTGGGCCTTGCGTTTTGCGCTATCTTGCTGCTGTTTACCATATCGGTGAATAATACAAAGATTGCCAACAGTGTATTTCTGCTCTATTCGGGTAGCATTATTTCTTCGCTTCTTATTGGTACGCTGATTCTAAAAGAGAAGCTTACACTTGTAAAAATCGTAGCGATCCTCCTCAGTTTAATTGGGCTTGCCATGTACTCAAGCGCGATTTTCTCACTCAGCGTCGGTGTCGTTACCGGTGTGCTTGCCGGCTTGATAGAGGGGGGGGCGAACGCGCTTCGCAAGACCCTCAAAGGTTACGATCGAAATACGGTTCTCTGGTATCAGTTTGCTGTTGGCAGCATTGTGGCTACTAGTGTTATGTTGGTTTCTGGCGAAGTCGCGGTCAAAGAAGTAAGTACGCTGGCTATTGTTGTTGGAGTCGTTTTTGGTCTTTTGCAGATAGGTCTTGGCAACTTGTTGCTCTACGGTTTCCAGCACTTTGATGTGAACGTTGGAACTATAATCCTCGCTTGTGAGCTAATATTTGCAGCAATTATCGGCTGGATTTTCTTACAAGAATCTCCTAATGGCAATGAGCTACTGGGCGGTGCGTTTATATTTGCCGCTTCTGTATTGAGTGCCGTTAACTTTAAAGAGGTGCGAAAGTTGTTCCTGCCAAAGAAAAATAGACCCATTCGAGCAACATGAAAGAAATAATCGGTGCTGTTGCCGTAGTTCTGACATTTGCCGCATATATTCCGTACTACAGGGATATTCTGAAGGGCAAAACACACCCGCATGTCTATAGTTGGTCATTGTGGGGCTTGCTGACAATTTTGCTCGTCGCGCTACAAATCAAAGGTGGTGCAGGTGCGGCAAGTTGGGTCACTGCTGCTGCGGGACTGCTGTGCCTTGGCGTTGTTGTGCTGAGCCTCAAAAATGGCAAGAAAGACATCACGACCTCTGATACGATTGTAGCGATCTTGGCGTTGATCGCAATTGGGTTTTGGCTCATAGCCGACCAGCCGGCAGTTTCTGTTACATTAGTAATCGTTGCTGACATATTGGCATTTATTCCAACCATACGTAAGTCATGGCACAAGCCACACAGCGAAACACTGTCGCTCTATGTTACAAATGCCATTCGGTTTCTCTTGGCATTTGCGGCAATCGAGGTCTACACTTTCTTGTCATCATCATGGATTGTCGTCTGGGTAGCGGGGAATGCATTGTTCTCTATAATGCTCGTGATTCGACGCAAGCAGCTCGGTGTTACAAAAGGACGAGACACCAAGGGCATCCCAATATAAGCCTGTTATGAAAAGTCTGAAAATTGTTGAGTTTGGGGATCCGATTTTACGAGGAAAAGCTAGGAGACTGAAAGCTGCTGAAGTAACATCCGAAACAGTGCAAACGCTCATCGAAAATATACGTCACACACTGGTGAGCAAAAAACTTGGCGTGGGCTTGGCCGCGCCGCAAGTCGGAGAGGACATCGCATTGTCTGTTATTGCGATTCGTCCGACCAAACACCGGCCACACGTTGAGGCTTTCGACCTGGTTATCATAAACCCAAAAATCACGAAAACATTCGGGTATCGAAAGCAGCTATGGGAAGGTTGTATCAGTTCTGGTGCCGGGCAGGCCGGATTATTTGCCAAAGTGCCGCGTTACCGTGCCATTGAAGTCGAATACCTGGACGAGCAGGGCACCAAACAAACCGGCAAATTCAGCGGTCTCAAAGCCCAGATTATCCAGCACGAAACCGATCATCTTAACGGCAGGCTGTTTGTTGATGTAGTCAAGGACACCAGCACCTACATGACGATGAAAGAATATCGCCGGCGAGTCACCGCCAAAACATAGCAGAGACCTGCTATAATCAAAAGCATAAACAAGGAGATGACGATGTCGGAAGAATGGCTGAGCGCAAACATATGGTGGATTGCCATAGCTTCGCTGTGGGAACTCGGCTGGAAGGGCTGGGCGCTGTGGCGATCGGCGCGCAATAACGACAAAGCATGGTTCGGGGTGCTGCTGCTCGTCAACACACTCGGCGTTTTGCCAATGGCGTACCTGTTTATCTTTGGCAAACAAAATCAATCCAAAAAAGTATCAACAACCTAACGTTGCTCGCGGCCAACCGCACATGAGCTAGGCCGGGTGGTATGGTATATACTTATAGGTCGTATGGATCAGCTCTTGGCACTGGAAATTTTGATGAATGGGCACAACGTGCTTTTGACCGGACCGGCCGGATCGGGTAAGACGTATGTGTTGAACCAATTTATAAAAAACGCCAAACGCGAAGGCAAAAAAGTCGCAGTCACGGCGACAACCGGGCTGGCTGCGACGCATCTGAACGGCACGACGATTCACTCGTGGAGCGGTATTGGCATACACGATGAGCTTCCCGAAAAGTTCCACGAAGGGCTTCACAAATCACGGCGCGAGACAATCCAAAAAACGGATGTGCTGATTATTGACGAGATATCGATGCTGCACGACTACCGCCTGGATATGGTCGATCACATAACGCGTACTGTGCGCGACAATGACGAGCCGTTTGGCGGACTGCAAGTGGTGCTATGCGGAGATTTCTTTCAGCTACCGCCAGTCACACGCGGGCAGATGCCCGGAACTTTTGTGGTCGGCGCAAACGTGTGGGAAGCGTTTGACCCGGCTGTCTGCTATCTGGATGAACAGCATCGCCAAGAAGACGACGTGTTCCTGGAGATACTCAACGCCATGCGTGCAGACGATTTGCGCCAACGCCATGGCGAAGCACTCCTTGCAAGGCGTCGGCCGTATGATCCATTTGAAGAAATCACTGAGCTGCACACCACAAATGTGGATGTCGATGCAGTGAATGCGCAGCGTCTACAGGCTTTGGACGGGGAAGCGCACGCCTATCATATGACGACGACAGGTGCGGCGGGCTACGTTGAAAATCTCAAACGCTCGTGTTTGGCGCAAGAAGAGCTGGTGCTCAAAAAGGGCGCGCTGGTGATGTGCATCAAAAACAACCCGGAGAAAAAATACGCCAACGGAAGCCTTGGCACGGTGATTGATTTTGAGAAAGATACGCATTACCCGAAAGTTGAACTAAGGAATGGCCGCATCATAGTGCTCGAGCCGGAAACGTGGGAGTTGCGCGACGGCGATAAAAAACGGGCAGGCCTCACGCAGATACCACTTAGGCTGGCGTGGGCAATCACGGTACACAAAAGCCAGGGGATGACTTTGGATGCGGCTCGGATTGACCTGGGCAAGGCCTTTGTTGAGGGCATGGGCTATGTGGCGTTGTCGCGTGTGCGCAGTCTCGATACATTGAGCCTGGCAGGCCTCAACCAAATGGCTCTGCGGGTCAGTCCGCAGGCTATCGAGATTGATAGCACGCTTCGCAAAAAATCTGCCCGTGACCGCAAGAAATTTGAGCATTTGCGGCCGCAGGCTGAAGCGCGCGCCAAGAAAAAAGTTACCGACAAGCCAGTGTCGACATGGAGCGAAAAGTTAGCGAAGATGCGCCAACAGTATCCGCAGGCCTTTCGCCCGTGGAAGGAAACGGAAGATGCGAACCTGAAAGAATTGTTCGAGAAGGGCAAGGTTCCGAAAGAAATTGCCGAAGCCCTTGGCCGACATCCCGGCTCAATCCGTGCTCGACTCAAAAAACACTACGGCGATAATTGGAAAGACAGTCAACCTACAAAAACAGCGAGCTAACAATCTGTGACAAGAACCGAGGCTGCTATAACCTGAGTCCGGTATAACAACACCTGAAAATAGAATTTTAGCTGATACAGATTGTCTCTTTGGTGCTTTTTTCGTAGCTGTAGCTACGGAAAAAGTGACAAAGGGGTGAGGTGTGCAGATAAAATTCTGTATTTTACATGGGTTGCTTATGTCGAACTCAGGTTATAATACGACCATGATACGAAGACGAAACCGCAAAAAGAAACAGGAAATATACGCGTTTATTGATAGCCAAAACCTCAACCTTGGTACACAGAAAGTTGGCTTCAAACTCGACTGGAAAAAGTTCTACCAATACTTACAGCAAGAGTACGGGGTCACCAAGGCCTTTTTATTCGTTGGTTACATACCGGAATTTGAAGACATGTATCGCCAGCTCCACGACTTTGGCTACTTGGTCGTGCTTAAGCCGACACAAGATTTGACCAGGCCAGTTACACCTGACAAGCCTGACGACCACGACAAAAAACCGGTCAAAGGCAACATTGATGCCGAGCTTGTGCTGTGGGCAATGAAAGAGTTCCAGAACTACCAGCAAGCGATTGTTGTTTCGGGTGATGGCGATTTCTACTGCCTGCTGGAGTATCTGCACGAGCAACACAAACTGGGCAAGGTACTGGTGCCGAACTCGCACTTCTCGAACATGTTCAACCGCTATAAAGAATTCGTGGTACGGCTGGATCAGCAAAAACACCGGCTCAGCTACAGAACGCGCCGGTAGGTGAGCGTCGTGAACGCGAAGCAACTCATGACGGAGCTGGACCGCTTAGGCAATCCGAGCGATGCTGAGTTTTTGCAGCGGTTTTTCAAAACCTACGACGGCGGCTATGCCAAAGGCGATATATTTATCGGGTTGCGCGTGCCAGTAACACGAAAAATCGCCCAGTCGTATACGAGTCTGTCACTGGATGAGCTAGAAAAGCTACTGGAAAGCCCCATTCACGAACATCGTTTGGCAGGGCTGGTTATCATGGTGAACCAGGCCAAAAAAGCCGATGAAGCCGAACTCAAGAAACTCTATGATTTGTACCTCAGACGAACAGACCGAATCAACAACTGGGACCTGGTCGACGCCAGCTGCCGCGATATCGTCGGACGATATCTGATGGACAAATCAAAAGAGCCGCTCTATAAGCTGGCACGGTCGGCCGACCTATGGGAGCGGCGGATTGCGATTGTCAGTACCTGGCAATTTATACGGGAAGGGCAGGTTACTGAAACCTGGAAAATCGCCGAGATGCTGCTGAATGATACTCATGACCTGATTCATAAAGCGGTTGGTTGGATGCTGCGCGAAGCCGGCAAAAAGGACGAAGCCGGGCTGAAACGTTTTCTGGACAGGCACGCCGGGACTATGCCGCGAACCATGCTGCGATATAGTTTGGAGCGCTTGCATCCCGGCGACAAGACGCATTACATGAACATGCCAAGAGTAAACGCAAGCAGAATGTAGTACAGTAATACTATGGATCCCGTACGAATTCATATGAAGGACACCTCAATGAACATATCATATAACCACAACACCATCTCAATGGGAGAATTCTAACGGGATGGATAAATACAAAAGCGAATTTCCGCCGAACTTTTTTTGGGGTGCCAGCACGGCGTCGCACCAGGTTGAAGGCGGCACGCATAACCAGTGGTCGGTGTGGGAGCTGACCGTTGCCAAAGAACAAGCCCAGACTGCCCACCAACGACTGAGCTGGTTGCCCGGCTGGGACAACATAAAATCACAGGCCGAAAAACCAGACAACTATGTCTCAGGCCGAGGCGTCGAACACTACAAGCGCTACGAGGAAGATTTTGATACTGCCAAAAAAATTAACCTCAATGCGCTGCGTTTTGGCGTCGAGTGGTCGCGCATTGAGCCAGTTGAAGGGAAGTGGGACGAAAAAGAAATTGAACACTACCGTAACTATATGAGTGCCATGCGCAGTCGTGGCATTGAGCCGATCTTGAATATTTGGCACTGGACCGTACCGGTATGGTTTGATGAAAAAGGCGGTTTCAAAAAACGCGAGAACATCAAATATTTCTTACGTTTTGTGCAAAAAATCGCCGACGAGTTTACCGAAGATCTTAATTACATCATCACGCTCAACGAACCGAACGTCTTTGTGTCGAACAGCTACATCATCGGCCAGTGGCCGCCGCAGGAAAAAAACTGGTTCAATGCGCTGTTCCAGTACTGGCATTTGGCAATTGCGCACCGACGAGCCTACAAAATACTCAAAAAGAAAAAACCAAGCCTGATGATCGGGGTTGCAGCGCAACTTGCCAATATCCAAGCCAAGCGCCCCCATAGCTTCATCGACCAGCTAACGACAAAAATTATGCGCTATGGCTGGAACTGGTGGTTCCTCAATCGCATTCGACGCAAACAAGACTTCGTCGGCTTTAACTATTACTTTACCGATTATTACCATAATTTCCGCCGTGATAACCCGCGCGTACCGGTGAATGACCTGGGCTGGTACATGGAGCCAGAGGGGCTGTATCCGCTGTTGCTGCGGACCTGGGCACATTACAAAAAACCGATTATCGTCACCGAAAACGGCGTGGCTGACGCCGATGACCAGTATCGGCAATGGTGGCTCGAGGAAACCATGGTGGCGATGGAAAAGGCCCTGAGCGAAGGCGTCAAGTTGATTGGTTATTTCCACTGGAGCTTACTGGATAATTTTGAATGGGCCTATGGGTGGTGGCCGAAGTTCGGGCTGGTTGCGGTGGACCGTAAAAACGGCATGAAACGGACGATCCGCCCCAGTGCGAAATGGTTCGCTCGGGCAATAAAAGAAAAACACCACAGCTAAGAAAAACTATTTCTATAACAGAGGCGTGGATGTTAAACCCAAGCAATATAGTTGACTTATTATTAAACTTATGCTAATATGAAAGCATGATCACAACAACACCAAACAATTTTTTTGCAGAAGATAAACACGGACCAATCGGCAGCACCGACTTACTTGATCCTGGTCACACAGTCAAGAAACTTGCCAAACAAGCTCAAGATCATGAGGCGGTCGGTCGAAGTCTAAGCGCTGGCGAGCATCGCAGGTCACTGACCCGTGGGCAGAAAAGGTTTTTGGCGGCGGTCGCTGCTTCGGCACTGACACTTACTATAGCTGGCAATACCGGAGGTGTTGATAGCGAAGATACCGTGCCATATAAAATCCAACCGGGCGATACGGCCTGGGATGTAGCGAGAAGCTCTTCGCAAACAGGGGATATGCGTCCACTTGTCGATGATATTCAGCGGCAAGTTGGCGAAGAGGGCATGCGGCCAGGCGCAACAGTCACAATCCCGGGTCCTCTTGACCAAGCAGACCAAGAATAACTTGTCTAGCGTTATCCACAAGCACCGACACACTACATGTAGAGTCGGTGTTTTTATTTTTGTCAAAACTGTGGAAAAGTAAGAAAAATACCGATAAAAACGCTTGCATGTGGGTAGCTGTGGGTAGTAGACTGATGTCAGTGGGTAGCTGTGGGTAACCCACCCATAACACCAAGCAAATGATTTCAAAACAAAATCCTTTGCAAGGAAAACAAAAACCACAAGAACCAATAACAACTAACGAGGCCCTACGGCACGGTGGACTACTTTCAGCGAAAACTTGATGATAAGCGACGGTTGACAATACCAACCGAGCTTCGCGCTGAGTTTGCAAGCGGAGTAGTCGTCACGCGCGGATTCAAACAATATCTGCACGTATACCCGGCGTCGGTATGGAACGAGATCGTTGAGCCGAAGCTTGCAGGGAATATTCTCGACGAAGCAACGGCTGATCTGAACGTTCAGTTCCGCATGGGGAAGACCGAAGCTGCGCTGGATCAGAAGCAGGGGCGGTTTACTCTCGAGCAGCATCTGCTGGATTACGCTGGCATCACACGCGATGTCGTTGCAGTCCGGGCAGGGAAGTATTGGCGTCTGAGCGCCGCCTAGAGCGGCAATTGGCACATTAACAACTTGGTATTTTGCCAAAACAACAGCTAAATTTTGTACTCGAGCAAATATGCCGAGAGCGTCGAAGGGTTTCTGGCTTCGCTAGAAAGCAGTTCGGACGCGGTACATAATTTAGGGTCAGTTATTTGGCAGTCAACATGTGGCTATGGGGTATCAACCACTTGAAAAACCCTCGCACCTTATAGGAAAACACCTCCCAAAACTCCACCTCACACAAAGTCTCTCAATTTTGAATAGTCAGCGAGAAGTACAATAGGGCAAGATTTTACTTACAAAATCTCTTATACTTCCTGCATATCGACTATTTAAAACCAAACCCTCCGTTGCGTAAAAAGCTATGGAGGATAAACAAAAACAAAAACACCAAAAAACAAAAAGTTGGCTGCTAATTAGGTGACCTCAGAACAAACAAAAAACAAAGATCACCACCCGCACACCATTTCATTCTTTCTCGTAATCTGATTGCAAACTACGAGAAAGCAGAAATGATGAGGGGCAAGAAACAAAAACATTATGGGACAAACCCCAACGCACATTCCGGTTTTGCTTGACGCAGTCCTTGCACACCTGACGCCTCAGAAAGGTAATACCTATCTGGACGCGACCGCAGGTTACGGAGGGCACGCGGGCGCAATACTGGAACGCACCTCACAAGATAGTGGCAGCGTGCTGGTCGACCAAGACGAGCAAGCTATTGCTGCACTGAAAGATGTCTTCGGTGGCCGCGCGGTTGAAATTATGCACAATAATTTTGCCGACGCTGCTCAAGAACTCATCCGGCGAGGCAGCAGATTTGACATTATCTTGGCGGACTTGGGCGTTTCGTCCATGCACCTTGACAATGCTACCCGAGGATTTTCTATCAAGAATCCGGGACCGCTTGATATGCGGATGGATCAATCGGCTGAGCTGACTGCTGCGGACGTGGTGAACACGTGGAGCAGGGAAGATCTTGTCAGAATACTCCGTGAGTACGGCGACGAGTATAAAGCTCCGAAGATTGTCGATGCTATCATCGAGCACCGCCCGATAGAAGCCACCGATCAACTGGCGGCAGTTGTCGCTCGAGCGAACCCTGGTAAGCACGGCAAAGTACATCCGGCGACCAAGACATTTCAGGCGATCCGTATCGCTGTGAATGGTGAGCTTGACGTGCTGCGTACAGCGTTGCCGTTATGGGTGAGGCTACTCAATCCTGGTGGAAGGCTCGGTATCATAACGTTCCATAGTCTGGAAGATCGTATCGTCAAAGCGTTCTTTAAAGAACACGCTGGCGATCACTATGATGCCGAACTGAAACTGGTGACCAAAAAAGCAGTTGGTCCCGAGGCGCAAGAAATAGTTTTCAATCCGCGGTCTCGAAGTGCAAAACTTCGGGTCGCAGCCAAAATAAACAACAAAGAAAGGAGCGTCTGAATATGCCTATCAAGGTACAGAGCAGCTCCCGAACATATAAGGTTCGCGTCCGAGTCAGATAGACCGGCGAGCGAGCTGATGCGGGCAGGGCAACTTGCCCGCATCAAAACAAAAATAAAAACAGAAAAACGACAGGAAACAAAAACACATATGACATACTCAAGTTCGATGAGTCTGAGTCGATCAAGATTCGGTACTCGCAACCAAAACACCACCAGCTTCCGCTCCGAAAAGAAGGGGATCGGCCCGATTAGCAATACCATTGTGTTGATCGTGTTAGCGTGCTTGCTCGGGTTGTTTTATCTGGCGCAAGTGACAAAAACGAACGCACACGGCTACGCTATCAATGAACTGACGCAACGCCAGAGCGAGCTGAAGGCGGAGCACAGCGAGCTGGAAGTGGCTTCGGCGCGCCTGCAGGCACTCGACCGTGTTAAGAATAGCGAGCCAGCAAAAAGCCTTGTCACTGTTGCACCAGCTGCAACGATAGCAAACTAATCAAAGACAGCTTACACCAAACAATATCCTTATGCTTCCACAAGCTCCACCCGCACCAAATGTTCAGGCGCGTACCAAATTTTGGTATATCGCGCTAGTAATTATTTGCGGCTTATTTCTGGTGCGGCTTTTCTATCTCCAGGTTATCCAGCACGGGCACTACAAATCAGCCGCGCTGCAAGGCCAATTCAAAGAGTACGAAATACCGCCGACGCGCGGCATTATTGAGGCGCATAACGGAGACTCTATCGTACCGATTGTATTGAACGAGCCAAAATATACAGTATTTGCCGATCCGGTATATGTTGAGGATGTTGCCAAAGCCAGCCAACAAGTCCAGCAGATAATCGGCGGCAACGCGAGCGATTACGAGGCGGCGATGCGTGAAGAGACTCGCTATGCCGTACTGGCGAAGAAGTTATCAAAAGAGCAAGCAGCACAGATCGACGCTCTTGAGCTGAAAGGCATCGGTACACGAGCAATACAGTATCGGACTTATCCGCAAGGCTCGCTTGCGGCGCACATTTTGGGGTTTGTGAATGACGAAGGCGTCGGAACCTACGGATTAGAACAGGCGCTCAATGAACAGTTGAAGGGCAAGCCGGGTCAGCTCAAAGCGATAACTGACGCCAAAGGCGTACCCTTGGTTGCCAACGAGGACAATGTTATGACCGAGCCCGAAGAGGGCCAGCGGGTCGTGTTGACGGTTGATATTGGGATGCAGCGTCAACTGGAAGACATACTCAAAAAAGGTCTGGCGCGTGCCCAGGCAAAATCCGGCAGCGCACTTATTATGGAGGCCAACACCGGTGCTATCAAAGCCATGGCCAGCTATCCGACATACAATCCTGGGGAGTTTTTCAAGCAAAAAGATGCACGTGTCTTTAATAATACCAACGTCACCGATCCCTTAGAAGTCGGTTCTGTCATGAAGCCGCTCACGGTAGCAGCCGCGCTTGATCAAGGTGCTGTTACAAAAAATACCAGCTACTTTGACCCAGGCTTTTTTAAGGTCGATGATGCGACGGTGAGCAATGTCGAGGAAGTTGCCGGCAGCGGCACGCGAAGGGTGCCTGATATTTTAGAGCAGTCGCTCAACACCGGTGCAACATGGCTGCTCATGCAAATGGGTGGGGGTACTATCAACGAACAGGCTCGCACGCGCTGGCATGACTACATGGTGAACCGCTATCGGTTTGGTAAGCAAACTGGCATCGAGCAGGGTTTTGAGTCCAATGGAACAGTGCCAGATCCAAAAGAGGGCTATGGTCTGAACATAACCTTTGCAAACACAGCTTTCGGTCAGGGTATGCTGACGACACCGATCCAGATGGCAGCGGCTGACGCAGCGGTTATCAATGGCGGCACGTACTATCGGCCACGGTTGGTTGATAAATATATTGACGCTGATGGTAATGAGACAACGGTCCAACCAGACATTCTTTCAGATAACGTGGTCAAAGATTCTGTCAGCCACGACGTGAGAGTTATGATGGAAGGTGTTGTGACGCGCAACTACCGCGCTTACAGTTTTACGAGTTTGCGTCCCAATTACAGCATCGGCGGCAAAAGTGGCACGGCCCAAATTGCTAACCCAGCCGGCGGCTATTACGCCGACAAATTCGACGGTACGTTCACTGGCTTTGTCGGCGGCGACAGGCCGCACTATGTGATTGTGGTTCGTACCGATGAGCCAAAGGTGCCTGGTTATGCAGGCTCTCGAGCGGCTGGACCGATTTTTGCCGATCTGACCAACATGCTGTTGGATAATTTTAATGTGCTTCCAAAGACAAAGTAAGCTATACTATATTAAAGAGAAAACCAAATGATAACACAAACACTGCAACTGACAATCCAGGGCGACACATTGACCAGAATATTGCTGTTAGGGTTTTTAGGGTTTTTGCTCAGTATGCTGGTGACGCCGATTTATACCTCGCTGGCCTACAAAGGGCAGTGGTGGAAAAAACCGCGCACCACAGCGCTGACGGGCGAAACGGCAAAAGTTTTTACGAGCCTGCACGCTAAGAAGCACGAGCGGCATATACCGACGATGGCCGGACTGATATTCGTTCTGTCGGTGACGCTGATTACCGTGCTGATGAATCTAGATCGTTCGCAGACGTGGTTGCCCTTGGCAGCCTTTGTTGGTGCCGCAAGCGTGGGGCTTATCGATGATATTATCAACATACGTGGTGTGGGCAAAGGCGTGGCCGGCCTGCCATCGAAGCTCAAGCTACTACTCATGCTCGCAGTCGCCACTGTCGGCGGCTGGTACTTTTTTGCCAAACTTGATGTTACCAGCATACACATCCCGCTGTACGGACAGCTTTCGATTGGCTGGTTGATTATCCCACTGTTTATATTTGTGGTTGTAGCGACCGCTAACGCAGTCAATATTACTGACGGGCTCGATGGCCTTGCCGGCGGGTTGGCAGCAATCGCATTCGCAACCTACGCCGTTATAGCCTTTATTGAACAGCGCTACGGAGTAGCAGGCTTTTGTTTGACAGTAGTCGGAGCGTTGTTATCGTACACTTGGTTTAACATTTTCCCAGCGCGTTTTTTTATGGGTGACGTCGGGTCATTTGCACTCGGGACGGCGCTCGGCGTGGTGGCCATGATTACCGATACCGTGCTACTACTGCCAATCATCGGCATTGTGTTCGTAGCCGAGACAGGATCAGTCATTCTGCAGATTGCTTCCAAAAAACTGCGCGGTGGCAAAAAAATATTCAAAGTTTCGCCGCTCCATCATCATTTTGAGGCAAGCGGTTGGCCTGAAGCAAAAGTCACCATGCGTTTTTGGGTACTCGGCCAAGTTGCTAGTGTCGTCGGGCTGATGGTTTTTGTGCTCGGACGCTATGTATAAGTGCGAAGGGTAGGCTAGGATGAGCAGTTTGTATGCACAGGGAAGACGACGACCGGCTATTACCCAATCGAGCGACGGTTTACAGCGACGGCATCGTCCTGACTACACACTGTTGGTTATTAGCGCACTGCTGTTAGTTGTCGGACTGGTACTGGTGTACTCTATAAGCCCGGCGCTTGGTGCCCAAAAAAATGTTGCCGAAAATTATTTTGTTAATAAGCAGCTTATTGCCATTGTCTTGGGGATTATCGCATTTAGTGCGGTCAGCGCTATCCCGCCTAAAGCCTGGCGCCTGTTTGAAATGCCGTTATTGATTACTGCGGCGCTTGCTTCGATTGCAGTGCGCTTGGTGGGCGAGGAAGTGAATGGCGCCTACCGCTGGATACAGATTGGCGGCTTATCGTTCCAGGCGGCCGAGCTCATCAAGTTTGCCCTCATTGTTTGGCTGGCCGGGTTTTTGGCCGACAAGAAGCAACGCGGTTTACTGGCTGAGCGTGCAACCCAAAAAACGCTCCTCATTGCGCTTGCTGTTATCGGTGTGGTGGTTGTGTTTTTACAGAGTGATTTCGGCTCTGGTGCAGTCATGGTGGCGATTATTAGCCTCATGGCGTTTGTGGCTGGGTTGCCGCTCAAAAGGGTGCTGCTGGCGCTTATGATCGTACTGATTGGGGCGACGCTTGCTATTAGCCTCACGCCGTATCGCCGCGACCGTCTGCAGACGTTTCTCAACCCAACCAGCGATTGCCAGGGGGCGGGCTACCAGTCCTGCCAGGCGCTGATTGCCGTTGGTTCGGGCGGTATTTTTGGGCTTGGTCTGGGGCAAAGTGTGCAGGCCTATGGCTACTTGCCAGAGGCTGGCAACGACTCGATTTTTGCGATTTATGCGGAAAAGTTCGGCTTTATTGGCAGCGCCTTGCTGATCGCGCTCTTCGGCGCATTATTCGCCCGTATTATGAAAATACTCGAACACACGTCTGACGAATACAGCAAGTTGCTCGTTGCTGGTATTCTAGCCTGGTTGAGCACGCAAACCATCATCAACATTGGCGCCATGGTCGGATTGCTGCCACTGAAAGGTATTACGCTTCCGTTCATCAGCTACGGCGGTACGAGCCTTATCTTTGTAATGGCAGCAATTGGTGTTGTCTTCAGTGTTTCACGGTATACTAGTTACAGTACGCATAACATAGGCAGTAAAGGACCCAGCAATGAAAGCACTCCTAGTCGGAGGGGGGACCGGCGGCCACATAACGCCACCGTTAGCCGTCGCCCGTAAACTGAAACAGCACCATCCGAATATCCACCTAGACTACGTTCTAGAAAGGGGCAGTAGATTTCGTGAGCTTGTTGACGATGCTTCTGATATTGACGCGGTGTATCAGATTTCGGCAGGAAAATTCCGGCGCTATCACAGCCAGTCCTGGTTGAGCCGGCTTGGTGACATTGAAACAAATCTCAAAAATTGTGCAGACTTTTTTAAATTCCTCATCGGTACCGTACAGGCAGTTTTACTGCTGCGCCGCCTCCGTCCAGATGTTGTTTTTATCAAGGGCGGGTTTGTTGGCGTACCGGTTGGCCTGGGTTGCCGGCTCCTCAACATCCCGTATATTACCCATGACTCCGACACTATACCAGGACTTGCCAACAGATTGATTGGCGCCCAAGCCGCGATGCATGCCGTTGGCATGCCACCAGAGTTTTATTCGTATCCAAAAGACAAAACGCGTTATGTCGGCATACCGGTGGGTGATGAGTACCAGACGGTGACCGCAAAGCAAAAAGCAGCCTACCGCCATGACTTAGGCGTGAGCAAAACAGACAAAGTGTTGTGCATCACTGGCGGGAGCCTCGGGGCGGTGCGCCTTAATCACGCAGTTATGAAGATTGTGCCCGAACTGCTCGATCAATTCAGTACATTACATGTGTTTCACCAGACGGGAGAGCAAGACGAAGAGCTCTACGGTGGCCTATCTGCTGAAGCACGCCGGCGGATCGTGGAAGTGCCGTTTGTCGATAACCTTGAAGTGTATACCGGCGCAGCAGATGTTGTCATCGCTCGCGCTGGGGCCACTACTATTGCCGAGCTTGCTATTCAGCAGAAAGCGGTTGTACTGGTGCCGAACCCGCAGTTGACTGGTGGTCACCAGACAAAAAATGCTGAGCATTTGGCCGCACAAGGGGCGATTCTGGTGCTAGCCGAGCAAGAACTAGCTATGACCGCAAAAGCCACAACAATCATTGCGGACCTACTAGCAAGTAGTGGCAAGCAACAAAACCTTGCCAAAAACATACAGAAACTTGCCAAACCTGATGCCGCCGATGAGATAGCCAGGCTTATCGTCGAAATAGGGGCCGGTACGGTACAATAAGACTGATGTTCTTCAGCAAAAAAAAAGACGATAATCAGGTCCGTCGCACTCAGAGCGTTGATCGTGCACGCACGTACTACTATCGTCACAATGATGGTGGGTCGAATAACGTCGCCGCTTCGGCCGATCAGCGTCGTCCTGGGCGCTGGAGTAATGTACCGATGTACATTGCCGGTGTCGTTATCGTATGCTGCTTGCTCTACTCGTTGCTGCTGCACACAAAGCCAAAAATCGTCATTGTCAACGATCAAGACACGGCTGTCCAACCGTTTTTGCGGTCAAAAGAAACATATCAGGCACTCTCAGAGACGGTGTTAGCAAGTTCTCCTATGAATCGAACAAAACTCACCTTTAACACCGAAACAACAGCGGAGGCCCTCCAAGCACACATACCCGAAGCAACTGATGTTAGTATCACGTTGCCTATCATTGGCCGCAACCCGGTGATATATTTGCGTATTGCAGAGCCGGTGTTTGTGATGACAACTGGTACGGAATCATTTGTCGTAGATGAGCGGGGCAGGGCGGTTGTGCCGACTCACGACATGCATGACCAGGACTTTCTAGAGACCTTATTGGTCGTGAATGATGAAAGTGGGCTAGCAGTTACGATGGGGCAGCAGGCTATACCGAAAGAACAGGTCGAGTTTATCACGTCGGTACAACGGCTGCTTGCCGGAAAGGGAGTCGCGGTAGCAAAAATGGTCTTACCAACAGTACCCAATGAGCTACACGTCTATCCAAAAGGGGAGAAGTACTTCGTGAAATATAACCTGTTGCTTGACGCACGAGAGCAAACAGGGAAGTATCTGGCGACCAGACAACAACTTGCACGTGATAAGGCACCTGCCAATTCGTACATTGATGTCCGGGTTGAAGAGCGCGTGTTTGTGCGGTAGTGCCCTCGCTCTCCCCTGAATGTTCGCAAAATGTTCAGTTGAGTATATTATCTTCTAGCTGGTAAAAACTATACAAAACTATTTCACAAAGAAAAAGTCAAATTTATCCCGCTATCGCCCTAGTGTAGGGAATAGATATCAAACACTAGGAAAGTCGTGAAAAGTCAAGCATTTCACGACATCACATGTGGATAAGTTGCTGTGTGGTAATTTATGTGACAAAGCACAATAGGTGCGGGGTTGCATATAGCAAACACGCGCGGCAACTTATGTGTGTTAGGCGAGGTTGCTATTCTAATTTCTATAATCTATTTTCTAGATTCTAACGAATCTCCCCTGTTAGGAGAGGTATCAGTGATCATGCTCTGAAGTTAATGGCACGTCGTAAAATATACATTGTGCGACACAACATCTATATCCAAACATGGGTACTCTATCGCCTCTATATCACTGTATTTTCATTGGATTTCGTTTTCATTTTTTTGTTTTATTTTTTGCTCCCTCTCTGTCCCTGCACTCACTACTTTGTAGTTATTAGTGGCGTACTGTTTCTCGTTCAACTATGTCTATAATCATGTTCGCAAAATGTTCTATGAATTAATGGCTTATTCCGGCTGCACTTGATCGAGTTGGTCTGCCATTGTAGCAAGTCGCAGGGCTTCAGAGCGCATTAAGTTAGCGGCTTGCTCAAATGATGTTGCGCTCAAAACGGCTTCTCTGCAAAATTCTGCTATACTCTGATTGTTTGCTTTCGCAATAATTGTAATAGCCTCGTATCCTTCCGGAGAAACGCGAAAGTTAATCTGCCTAAGTTCTTGCTTTTCAGCTATGATAACTTACTCCTCGGCTAGGGTGTAGGTGGCTTTGGCGACGCGTTTGAACTGCTTCTTGCCTTGCAAGTTCAACAGAATGGTCGTTTCTTTGACATAGCGGCTCTTGAGCACGCGCTTGACGATTTCGTCACGGTGCAACGGTTCGCCTGCTTTTTTGAGCACATCTGTTATAACATCGGCGACAGTTCCCTTTTTGTAGCCCCACTCTTTCAGCGCGTAGATACCGCGACCAACGAGCACGAAACGGCTGTCTTTGATAAGTTCGTTATGAATGGCTTGCGTGGTCACGTCTTTGCGTTTGAAGTCAGATTTCTTGATAGCGGCAGAGATTTCGGAAAAGTGCATTTGCTTGCCATTCTCGAACAGAATAACGTAGATTTTGTCGCGAATGTTCTTAGGGTTGACCATTGGCCACTTGATAAGTCCCCAGCGCCCGTTGAGGTGCGCGAGTTGTTTGCTCAGACTCGCGAGTGCTGCAGCTTGTGCGTCATCGAGCTTGAGCTCGGCGGCAATTTTGTCGATGCCGGTTGGTTCGCCAATCTTCTTGATCGCGGCAATGGTGTCCTCGACAGCTTTTTTAAGCTTTTTCTCGTCGTATGACGTATTCAAAGCAGCTGATTGATAAAAGTAATCGTTTTCGTCGATAGTGGTCAGGCTGGGGCATAGCTTGGTCAAAAACGTCACGCGGGCCTGATCAACACGGCTATTTTCGGCCGTCAGTTGCGCGCTCAGGTCGCTGACGCGGGCAGCTTTGCCATGTGCAGCAAGTAGTTCATCAAAAGCCGATGCAATCACTGCCATGTTTGGCAATTTTCCCTGCTCTGCTTGGGTTTTCAGGCGAATAACAGCCGCTTTTTCAAGCTGACGCACTCGTTCGCGGGTAATACCAAGCAGTTCGCCGATTTGCTCCAATGTTTCACGGCGATCAAACAAACCAAAACGACGCGAGACTATCTCTCGTTCCCGTTCCTTCTCAATGGTATCAAGAACAGATAGAACAATCTTTTCGACGTTTGGTTTTGTTGCTTGGTCACTCATATAGTTACTTCCCTTTTCTCACACAATTTATCTCAATTTGATGTAATTATAAAACTATGTAATGTAAAAGTCAATAGTTTTCTTTGATTACCCCCAGCTATGTGCAATCTACGGACTATTTTAGCATAAAGTCGACGCGTTTGATTGGTTTATTGTGTTGTAATATTGCCCCACAACCTTCTCTTTTAGAGGTCAACCTGTGGAAACTCCTCCCATACTTTTGTGCCAACAAAAGTATACAAAAACTCCGAACATCGCAGATTTCACGTATGTATCACGAGAGGCTCGCGATTCTAAAGCGCAAGAATATCCGGTCTTACCACTGCGGGGCGGACCCGGACAATGCCGCCGTCGCGGTAGCCAGGAGGATACAGGAAGAAGCCGACCTGACCGACACTGACGTTGCCAGCCGGCGCGTCGCCAGCGGCCTTGTCTTCGCCTGGGAAGACAGTCCATGTCCAAGGGGTTCGAGTGTTGCTGTCAGGTAGTTCGGTACCGGCTTGTAATACAGTGGCACCCCAGATCTGGCGAATCATAAACTCACGGGTATCAATACCATCTACGGTGTAGGCTGCTGCGTCTTTATCATCACGAACCTTGTTGTAACTGCCCAAATAGATACCAGAAGGACCGGTGAAGGTAGCAACTGGTAGCCAGTCGTGGTTGCCAGCAGTTACAGCTGCACCGGCAGGCAGACTTGGGTTGACGTAGTCACTTCCGCCCTTTTTGTAATGACCCGACTGGTTGCGGCGGATAGCTGGGCCAATCGCTGCACGAGTATCAAGTTTGCCAAGATTTGGTATCAGGAGTACACCGACGTCCTTGGGATTAAAGAATTTGGCATCTTCGAATTGTTTGCGTAAACCTGCGGCATCTTGTCTGAGTTGCTCCCAGGTTCCTGCCGAAAAGGTCTCTAAAAACTCAGCTGTTGGCACAGCAAGGCCCACTTTTTCCAGGCCCTCGCGTATAGAAGGTGCTGTGTTCCAGCCAGACTGAGCCAGATGGTCAATCTGCTCTGCCTTAAAGGCTTCGGTTTCGGGAGAGAGGGTGGTTTCTGCAGGAGGGGTTGTCTCTGAAGTCGCGCGAGGCATGTCCAGAGCGCCGGTTTCTATGGCGACAGAACCCATATAGTCTGGCAGCGTAAGACCACGTTTTTCTAGAACATCAGGCAGTGTCTCAGCGATTTCTATCAGTTCGTGCCCGTTGAATGATTCTAGTAATTTCTCCGCATCCATAAAATTCTCCAATAAAAGCATTTAATAATACAATTATACAACAGTAAAAAAATAATGCAAATTACTTCTTGCGGGGGAAGCGGCGGCCTTTACCTTTTTTGGGAGCTGCAGCGAGGAGTTTTTTGGCTTCGTCTTCGGTTAACTTCTTAGGATCTTGGTCTTTGGGGATTTTGGCATTCTTTTTGCCATCGGTCACATACGGCCCAAACCGGCCGTTTAACACCTTGATGTCGCCAAAGTCAGCGATATGCTTTGCAGCCTCGCTTTTCAGCTTGGCAGCGTACAGCTCCCTCCCCTGCTTCTCTGTTATGTCATGCGGATCGAGCGGTTTGATGCTGACAAATAGTTTGCCTACTTTTATGTACGGACCAAATCTACCAATGTTAGCCTCAATATCCTGGCCATCATCAGTTTGCCCGACCAGCCGCGGCAGCGTGAAGGCCTCGAGGGCTTGTTTGAGGGTGACGGTTTCAATTTTGGCACCCTGCGGCAATGGCGCGAAGCGCGGCTTTTCGCCCTCGTCTTCGGTAGCGCCAAGTTGTAACATCGGTCCGTAGCGGCCAAAACGCGCCAGAATCGGCTTGCCGGTCTTGGGGTCGGTGCCGACCTCACGAGCCTGAGCAACTTCGCTACGCTCGATTTTACCTGAGCCTTCAATCAATTTGTGAAATGGCCCATAGAACTTGTCCAGCATGTTGTTGCGCTCTAGTTTGCCCTCAGCGATATCGTCAAACTCTTCTTCGACATCGGCCGTAAAGCCGTAATCAACGATTTGATCAAAATGGCCTGTCAAGAAGTCACTCACGACGAGTCCGCTCGAAGTTGGCACCAGCTTGCCCTTAGTGGCACCGGTATTTTCTTGGACGACTGCTCGCGCCACCTTGTTTTTATCAAGGGTCAACTGAATAACATCGCGCGGTTCGCCCTCGGATTCGCCTTTCTCGGCGTAGCCGCGTACCTGAATCGTGTTGATAATCGTGGCGTAGGTGCTGGGGCGGCCAATGCCGAGGTCTTCAAGTTTTTTGACCAGGCTCCCTTCGGTGTAACGGGCTGGTGGCCGGGCAAACACTTGCTTGGCACCGGCGGCTTGCAATGCCAGCGAATCGCCGCTGTTCACGGGCGGCACGATATCGTCTTCTTTTTTGTTGACCCCGTAGACTTTTAAGAAGCCGTCAAAGATGATCACCTCGCCTTTGGCTTCAAACATGTCGTTGCTGCTTGAAATAGTAATAGTGACCACGGTTTTTTCGAGTTTGGCCGGTGCCATCTGAGTGGCCAAGGTGCGACGGCGAATGAGATCGTACAGCTTTTGGTTGTAGGTATCTGAGCTGGCTTTTTCCAGGCTGACATTGGTCGGGCGGATGGCTTCGTGCGCTTCCTGTGCACCGCTGGACTTGGTCTTGTAGGTGCGGAACTGATGGTACTGCTCGCCGTAGGTTTTTTTGATGTAGCTGGTCATTTGGCCGAGCGCCTGGTTGCTGAGGTTTACCGAATCAGTACGCATGTAGGTGATTTTTCCCTCTTGATACAGTTTTTGGGCCGCAGCCATGGTGGCTTTGGCGCTAAAGCCCAAGCGACTGTTGGCGTCCTGCTGCAGCGTGCTGGTAGTAAATGGAGCGCTCGGGTTGCGTGTGCCCGGGCTGGTGGTAACATCACTGACGGTAAATGTAGCGCTGATGAGGCTCTCTAAGAACTTTTTGGCGCTGGCTTCTTGTTTGAAACGTTTCGGCAGCTCTGCTTTTAAGACTGCACTACCAATTTTGAACTCGGCAGTTACTTTAAACTCAGCTGAGCCTTCGAAGCCTTCTATCTCGCGCTCGCGCTCCACGAGCAGGCGTACGGCCGGTGATTGCACGCGGCCGGCAGATTTGCCGCCCGGTACTTTTTGCCAGACAACGGGAGATAATTCAAAACCAACAATGCGGTCCAGGATCTGACGGGCCTGCTGGGCTTGCACCAGGTTCATGTCAACGGTGCGCGGATTTTTAACCGCTTCGTCAATGGCATCTTTAGTAATTTCGTGAAAGACGATGCGCTTGGTTTTTTTCGGGTCCAGCTTCAGCACTTCGCACAAATGCCAGGCAATAGCCTCGCCTTCGCGGTCTTCATCAGTTGCCAGCCACACGGTACCGGCGGATTTAACGGCTTTTTTAAGCTCAGCGATGATTTTTCTCTTGTCCGGGTCAATCTCGTACTGGGTTTTATAGCCAGCCGGAATATCAATTGGCTCTTTGCCGCCCTTGACCTTTTTGGGTATAGAGCGAATATGCCCGACGCTGGAGAGTACCTTGAAGTCTTTGCCTAAGTATTTCTCAAGAGTTTTTGCTTTGGCCGGACTTTCGACGATTACTAAATTTTTTGCCATAAATACTTACGCTTTAGTTTATCCTTCTGGTTTATAAATACAAGTCTTTCTGGCCGCATGCTGTGCGGCGCAACCCGTAATCCTAAAGCAAACCAAAAATAAATGCAAACGTATTTCTATTATGACGTGAGAGGTGTTGCTCGTTGAACCAGATTATTGGATAGACGAATGTAGTGTTCAGCGACCGTGCTTGTTATGCCGTGCAGTGTATCAACTTGCTGTCCTAGGTCATCACCTGAGACGCATCTGATGGCCACATCTGCGTATTTTCTGCGATATTCCCATGTAGCGTCAATAAATCCATGTAGCAGGTCGTCTTCAAAATCTCTTAGTAAGCGCGGTATGTCAACAACTGTCCATGGTGCATCTGAAGTCTTGGTATACTCCTTGCCTTTTATTTCTACACCTTCAGCTCGTAGCTTGTTAAGTGCGTACTCAACGGCGTTGCTGTCACGGTCAACAGGATTGACCCCCTTATACGTCTTTGGCTTGATGCAGTATGCCATGTCCAAATCTTCTGCTCTATCTTTACTAACGCGTGCTTTCACTTCGTCGTATATTCTTCTATCTTCATCGCTGTCATCGAGCGTGGTATTAAAACTACCGTGCTCTAATCCACTGACATCATACACAGAGAAGTAAAGAAAGTTTGTAAATGGGTATGGTGGCTTTAGGTCAATCATCTCACGTGCCTGCCAGGAAATAAGATCTTCGCCAAACGCTGCATGCGGTGTTGCTATACCCATTGCTTCAATTTTTTCGTTGCCGTGTCCAAGTATTGCGGCGTGGACAAAGCGCGAGGTACGTCCGTTGCCATCATGAAACGGGTGGACGACCAGCACTGCCGCCCCAAGGCGCATAGCAGCTAGTTCACGTGTATCTTTTTCGTGATCAGCAAGTTCAACAGCCAACTTGAGTAAATCTGCTTTATCGTTCGGGTGCGGCGCGAAAACCTCCACGCTGTCTGGTCCGCTTACGCCGTTTTTGCCGCCGTTATATTCTGTAGCTGGCGCGTCAGGAACAACAGTATTATGAATATCCACGAGAGTCGTCTCAATGGTTTCTGGTGTCACGTTCTGCAAAAAATCGACTGACATAACTCGTATATTCTAACACTTTTTTATTATATTGTCCACTGGTTGTTGCCGAGGCTTTTGATGGTGCCGGCCAGTTCTAGCATGGTCAGGGTTTGGTTGAACATGTCGGCGGGCATATTACTCTGCTTTTGCAACTGGTGCCCATCGGTTACGCCTGATTGCAGAAGCTCTATAATCGCTTTTTCTTCCTCTGTTGCGGCGATGATCTGCAGCTGCTGTTTTTCCCTGTCCAGCCCCAGGCTTGCCAGAATATCGTCAATACTTGTAACGGGGATAGCTCCGGCTTTGAGCAGCGTGTTTGGTCCTGCGCTCAAAGGGCTGGTGATCGCACCAGGTACGGCAAGCAACGGCCTCCCCTGTTGTCTGGCGTAGGCAGCGGTGTGCATGGTCCCGCTCTGTTCGGTCGCTTCAGTGATGAGCACGGCATCAGCCAACCCAGACACCAGCCGGTTGCGTGCCACAAAGTTCGTCCGATGTACCGGGCTGCCATCTTCGTATTCGCTCACCAGTGCCCCGCCCTGCTCGATAATCTGCCTGGCCAGCTTTACATTCATTTGCGGCTGAATGTTGTCCAAGCTTGTCGGCAGGACGGCTATGGTATGGCCCTTCGCTTCCAGAGCCGCCCGGTGTGCACAGGCGTCAACGCCGATGGCTAGGCCGCTGATTATCACGATTCCTCTCGCAGCAGCTTCGCCGGCCAGCTTTTCTGTCACCTGCCGTCCATAGGTGCTCATCTTGCGGCTGCCGACAATTGCCAATAGTGGCTGCTCGAGCAGTGCTAGAAAATCACCACTATAGAATAGTTGTTTTGGGGCACTTCGTATTGTCTGGAGCCGTTGTGGTATGGCTTGGTCAAGTAGCTTATGGTTTTCTTTTTTGTGCATGATTTTTGTTTTTTATACAAAAGTATATTTTAGTATTGACACAATGAAAGGTTTTTGCTAAAATTGCAATTCGTAAGTCCGCATTAGCGGTTTCTTACGTACCTTATACCCCCATTCTAACATTATCTATTTCCTTCGGGGATGGATATTACGTTAGGTTGTTTTAGAGCGGCGAGCCTAAGTTGTTACCCTCCACTTATCTTGCATCCGCCTCGGCGGGCGCTCTAAAACAGACTAATCCCTTTAACTAGTAACCTGTTGAAGTTTCCTGTGGGATTACTTCAGCGGGGTACCCCGTTTTCAAAGTGAGCCTAAACGGTTACCATTTGGTAGACACAGGATTTTACGTGGAGTTATTCTGTTGTTTCGCTGGGGTGGGTTGAAGGGTGTAATAGACCTCAAGTGGTGCCCACCCCCTCTTGAGGTCTTTTAGATTGTATAAATTATGATTAGCATCAACTATTCACCAGAGTTCACCGAATTTGGCCCTGAAGCACTTAAGGCCTGTATTGATGATGGCGCTGCAAAAGTGACAGGATTGCTATCCAAGGACTCAATCGCCCGAGTTCAAGAGAAGGGCGGCACTCAGGATCTAGGGGTGCTGACCTCAAGGGTTCCCGAAGTAAGGAGCATAGTTTCCTATATAACTGACGCCAACACGTACGGCGAGATGGTTGTCAATTGTTCTTCAAATAGCCACCCTGCTAAGGGAGTCGAAGATCATGAATACGGACATGTTGACGGGGGCATTGCGGGCTGTGGTCTCTCGATGCTCTTGCCCATCAGTGGAGCACCGGCTTTCTTTGGTGCCGATGAAGACGACTTTGTTCTATTCGGACGAGATGAAAGTGCGGCTCCAAGCCTGATTTGGGAGTATGGCGTTGGGGATGTAATATTTTTGCGCCAAGCACTTGCTTCTGTAAATGGCCGGTGGCTCGAAAAAGAACCGATTATTCACTGTGGTATGAGCGGCACGTCGAGAGAGCTACAGATAGTTGATTTTATTGTGGCCGATATAACACTCCCGGGTGTTACCGTATAGGCGGCATACGAGTGTCAGTCGGAAGTTGGCCGGTGGCGATATATTCGCTGAGCATTGAACTAACCTCTTGTGTAATCTTTGGCATCTGTCGCTTTTCATCGCTGCTAAACTTAGCGAGCACAAAGTTGGCGCTATCCATCTTCTCGGCGTGGTCGTTTTTGATACCTACTCGAATGCGGGCGAAGTCTTCGCCGCAGTGCTGAATGACTGATTTAACGCCGTTGTTGCCAGCATGTCCCCCGCCCTGTTTGGTGCGAATTTCACCAAAGTTTAGGTCCAACTCGTCGTGCACAACTAGGGTCGCCGAACACGGTATTTTATAAAAATTCTGCACAGCAAACATTGCCTGGCCGCTTTCATTCATATAAGTCGTTGGCTTGATGAGTACCACACTGGTATCGCCAATGACCTGGCGCGTCAGATGACACTTGAGGTCTTTTTTTTCAACCCACGCTGGAAAATCTTGTGCTGCTGCAAAATCATCAACGCACGCAAAGCCGACGTTGTGCCGGGTGTCATTGTATTCCTTGCCGATGTTACCGAGGCCTACAATCAGCACCGTTTTTTGATTGCCAATAGTATAGAGCGGCAGCTTGTCGCTGGTGGTCTCGCGCCGATAAAATAAACCCATACAGCTAGAATACAGAAGTTAGATTAGAGAAGCCAGAATTCTATTTTCGTTTATCAAAGAACCAGAATTTAATGGGTGTGCCCTCATAGCCAAAAGTCTCGCGCAGTTTGCGCTCCATAAAGCGTTTGTAGCTCCAGTGCAATAGGCGGGTTTGCGAGCCATAGACCTGAAAGGTTGGCGTTGGATTGTCGTTTTCTTGCACGATGTAGTTGAGCTTTGGCGTACTGTTTTTGAGCCCGGCTGGTTGATGCTTGTCGGTCGTCATACGTAGCCAGCGGTTGAGCTCAGGGGTTTTGATGGTTTTTGAACGCTCTACCTTGATGTCTTGTGCCAGTTCAAATAACTTGGCGACGTTTTGCCCGGTTATTGAACTAGTGAAGATTACAGGGGCCCAGGGTACAAAATCAAACTCGTGTCGGATGCGCGGCAACAGTGAATCATGAGTGTAAGCATCCTTATCGACGCTGTCCCACTTGCTGATGACGAGCACCAGACCCTTACCGGCTTCTTTGACCATGCCGACGATTTTTTGGTCCAAGGCTGTACCGAGCTCGTTCGCGTCCATCAGTACAAAGCAGATGTCGGCTTGCTCGATAGCACTGATAGAGCGGATAACGCTGAACTTCTCAATACCCCGTTCTATTTTGCCACTCCGGCGAATACCGGCGGTGTCCATCAGCTCGATGTCCTTTTGATTGAACCGGACGGTAGCGCGGTTGATATCGCGGGTCGTACCGGCACGATCGGCGACGATGGCCTGCTGTTTTTTGGCTAGTGCATTAAACAACGCTGACTTGCCAACATTGGGTCGCCCCAGCAGTGCGATGCCGATGCGATTCGGATCGGTCTTGATGCTGGCCTTTGGAATGATGTCAATAAGTTCGTCCAGTGCCGCGTCAACACCTCTGTTCTGTGTGGCTGAAGTCAGAAAAATGGACTTAATGCCGAGGCGTTGGTAGTCACTGGCGCTGGCTTTCGGGGTCTTATCAGCTTTATTGACCAGCAAAAAGACAGGCTTCTTGCTTTTAAGTGCCAGCGTGGCGACGCGTCGGTCTTCTTCGCTGATGCCAGCATCAGCTTCAATCACTACCCAGATAACATCGGCGCTTTCGGTGGCCTGCTGGATTTGCTCCTGAATCGTGAACTCAAAGTCATCCTCAGGGTCTTTCATGCCGGCCGTGTCGACGAGCCAAAAATCCCTGCCCTGCCAGCTGGCTTTGGCAGAGATGGCGTCTCGGGTAGTACCTGGTTCATTAGCAACAATAGCTTCGCGTCGTTTTAAGACCGCGTTGAACAAGCTGGACTTGCCGACATTGGCACGCCCGACGATGGCCACGATAGGAACCTTAACATTACTCATTGAGAACTATTATAACAGAGGTAGATAAGATTGACAACAAGCATATTTTATTCCTTTGCTTGACAGATTCAGAGAGAGAGAGTATTCTTTGCTCTATTAAGTTAAGTTTCAGTGAGGAGGTCATAATGCCTACTGGGTATACGGCTGGCGTAGAAAGCGGCACCATAGAATCATTTCCAGAATTTGCTATGACTTGTGCTCGAGGCTTCGGTGCATTGGTCAATATGCGAGACCATGCTCTGGAGACCCCGATAACAGATGAACTGGTCGTTACTGACGACAATTATCACAGGGAAGGTTTCACCAAGGCAGTCTTAGAGTTGGCGGATGTGAATTCGTGGTCTGCCGAACAGGCCGAAGCTGAAGCCGAAAAGAGTTACCAACGACAGGTCAAAAACTACTTGCTATCAATAAGGGAAGACAGAGAGCACGCAAGGCGTTATGGTGTAATGCTGCTGCAGGTTGAATCATGGCAGCCGCCCACCGAAGATCATGCTGGACTAAAAAACTTCATGAGAGAGCAGCTTGAAGTATCATTGCCGTCTGGCACAAGAGAGCGGGAACATCCAGTGCGCCAGTCTGGTGAGCAGTACAGATTGGATCGTGTCGAAGCGGCGACATGGTCCCTAAATTATCACAAGCAGCACTTGGAAGAAACAAAAGATCGGAACGAAGATCGTCTTGACTGGGTGCACGCCCTCCAGGACAGTTTAACTGGCTGGCAGCCTGTTGAACCGCAAAGACGCCAACTACCCTAGAACCCATCTCAAAATCCCATCTGATCTACAAAGAGAATTGACGGCAAGCTGCTCATTTTTTGTTTCGCAACGTACCGACAGGTGCATTTTGTCACAACAAAATGACCATCTTACTCGTCAATTACTCTTTTCGAACTCCAGAGAGGTTTTGAGATGGGTTCTAATTTATTTGTGTTGTAATTTACCTTCGGGTAGATTGCCGAGTTTGTACGAACCAAAGGCGATACGGTGGAGACTTGTGACGTTGTAGTCCAGGGCTTCGAAGGTGCGGCGGATCTGACGGTTGCGACCTTCGGCAAGCGTAGCCTGCCAGAATTTCGAATTACGATTTTGGAATTTCGAAGTTGCTTTTTGTAGTAAAAACCGGCTTGGACGGTCGTCGCCAATATCGACGCCACTGCTGGTTATGCTGCTGAAATCCTCCGCTGGCAGCGGTTTATCAAGCTCAATCTCGTAGACTTTTTCTTTTTGGAACGACGGATGCGTGAGCTGGTGCGCCAGGTCGCCGTCGTCGGTCATGAGCAATAATCCCGAAGAATCTTTGTCGAGGCGGCCGACTGGTTTGAGATGATGCAGCTCTTTGGGTAGTAGTTCATAAATCGTTTTACTTCCCTGTCCGTTCCGTGAACAAACATAACCTACCGGTTTGTGTAGCAGAATAGTAGTCGAATGAACCTTTGGTTTTAGAGTATGCTTGCCACGCTTGACGATGTCGTTTGGTTGAACATCATAGCCCGCCGTGACCACCATGCCATTGACGGTGATCTCTTGGCTGACGATGATGGCATCTGCAGCCCGTCTCGACAAACCGGTGGCAAGGGCCACATACTTGTTGACTCTCATGACGTCAGCTTAGCACGTTACAGCGTGATATTGTTAGCGTCTGGCGTTGTCTCATTCTGGGCGTCTGGCGCGTTGCCACCCGCGATGGCGTCTTGCACGCTTGAGCCTGGTAATGGACTAATTGAACCGCCACCTGGTGTAATAACCGAGTTCACGGCTGGAGGCGTGGGGTCCGGATGGTCGGCTTCTTGAGCTAATAACTCGTTAATACTCGGAGTCTGGTCAGCGACACCGTCGCTTAAAGGCTCAATACGCTTGGTGTGTGCCATCGATTGTTCGGGCTCGCCAGCGTTCTCAGATACGTACTCGTTAGACGGTTTGTCCGGAGCCGCTTCTGCAGCTTCTGGCGTGTTGACCTGGGCTGATGTTTTACCAAGCAGTCCGTCAACCGCAGCCATAGCTTGCTCACTTTGGTCGGGAGCTACTGGTGTAGCTGCTGCTGTTTCCTGAGCAGTTTCTACGGGCTCAGGCGTTGTTACAGGGATAGTTTTTGGTTCGGACTGTGGCTGAGGCGTTTCGACTGCCGGGACAGCGGGTTCTTCGGTGGGAGCTGACGTTACTTCTGCAGCTGGCTGGACTGGTGTCGGTGTAGCCATCTGGCTTGGTTCGGCTGAAGAGCTCAGAGTCGGATTAGAGGCGATAAAGTCGTCAATGGTTTCTTTCATATCTGATTCTTTCAGATCACTGGCCGGAGTTGAATCAGGGACTACGGCTTGCTGCGAATCTGTAGCTGCTGTGCTGTCAGACGAAATATTCACAGGGATTGGTGTTCCGCTCGTATCGTCCGGCGCTGATGGCGTTGGTGTCGTCACCGGTTGCGCTGCTTGGTCGTCTTGCGTAGGCGGCGCTGTCGGCTCAGGCGGGGCGCTAACCGGAATGCTCGCTGTCTGTGGTGCTGGCGCTGGAGCTAGGGTTGTTGGTGCTGGCTGGCTTGGTTCAGAAGTTACCGCGCCGGTCGCGGCGATACTTGCACCTGCTTGTTGGTCGTTGAGCATTTGATTGGCGACTTCAACCACATCCTCGAGAGTTACCTGTGACTTGACTAAATATTTGTCGGCACCAAGTTTCTCAGCGCGGGTTTTATCTTCGGCCTGGCTCAATGCGGTCATCATAATAATCTTGGCATCGCGTGTTTCGGGCGTGGAGCGCAAGATATCAAGCATATCAAACCCACTGACTTTTGGCATCATAACATCGGCAATAATCAAATCTGGCCGTTCTTTGACTGCGAGCGCCAGCGCTGCCTCTCCGTCTGCAGCTGACACGACCGTATACCCTTCTGCAATCAGTCGATCCTCATAGATCTGCCGCAGGTTGTTGTCGTCTTCGACAAGCATGATTTTTGCCATAATTTATACCCGTCCTTTTAACATGCTTATGTTTTCATTTATTGTAGCATACATTTGTCGTTTCAAGTTGTTGTGTCTCCGGGTGTGGGCACCTGCGGCAGTCCGGTTGCGGTCTGACTATTCTGAAGTTGCAGTTGGTGAGCTTTCTGTCCATCAAGTCTCGGCAGATTGACAAAGAACGTACTACCCTTGCCTACTTCGCTTTCTACCCAAATGCGACCATTGTACAGCTCGACAATCTTGCGGCAAATAAACAGGCCAAGGCCGGTGCCGCCGACTGTCCGGGTGGCCGAATTGTCAACGCGGTAGAATTTTTGAAACAAGTGCGAAACGTCTTCCGGTGGGATGCCGGCTCCAGTGTCGCGGATATAAAACTGCACAACACTGTTGTCGCCAGTCAGGCCGATAGAGATCTTACCTGTATCAGTGTATTTGACGGCGTTATCAAACAGATTGGTGATAACTTCGCGAATCCGATCGGGGTCAACATACGCATAGTACAGCGGCCGGACGGCCTTGTTGTTGTCGGCACTGGCGTCGATGGTGTCGCCGGTTGTGCCGATGACGTACTCAATGCCGAGCCCTTTTTTCTGGGCACTAAAGCGCAAATCTTCGGTTAATTGTTCGAGAAATTCGCCCAATTCAACAACGCCCGGGTGGCTGGATAGACGGCCATCCTCGGCTTTAGCTGAGGTGAGCAGGTCCTGAAATAATTGACCGAGATGTTGTGTTGAGGCGTGGGCTTTTTCCAGATAGCCGCGCGCTTTAGCATCAATGTTACTGACTCGTTCGTTCATCGCCAGCGCCAGATAGCCTTCAATTGCAGCAACCGGTGTGCGCATTTCATGCGAGGCAGTGCTGATGAATTCGGCACGCTGACGTTCTTCGCCGCGTTCTTCGCTGACATCGCGAAACACAGCAACAGCGCCCGTTATAGCACCTTGATCGTCGAGTAGCGGCGAGGCGCTGATGTGCAACGCGACCCGCTTGCCAGACCGTGACACCAGTGTCGCCTGATTATCGCGAGTTGTGGTTTGCAGGCTCAATACACGGCTGATTGGCTGCTGTTCTTCTTTGTACTCTGCCCCTTTATCATCAATGAGTTTCAGTACAAGATGATAATCGAGGCCGATGGCTTCTTCGACGGGCCAGCCGGTAATCTTGCTTGCACCCGGATTAAAAGTATGGATGGTCTTGTTGGCATCAACCATAATGACGCCGTCTTCTATGGCATCGAGAATAATGTCGGATTCAAACTGACTCTGGTTTTTGTTTGGCTTATGCTTCTCTTTCTTGGCGGCGGTCGGTTTGGGTTGTGCGGGCTGCTTGCTGCGGCCGCTGACAAGCGTGACAATAGCGAGCACCAACAGTAATCCGCCAACAAGTACCCCACCAATGATTAAAAACTGAAACATGCTTACGGTTTATTATACTAGGGCTCAGGGTTAAGGGCAAAGAGATAAGAAGCGCTAACAAACTGATTAATGAGTGGATAACAGAGGAAAAATGTGCTAGGATAGCGTAGTTCAAGCAAGGCCCCGTCGTCTAGCGGTTTAGGATATCTGGTTCTCATCCAGAAGATCGCGGGTTCGAATCCCGCCGGGGTCACCATGAAACAAGATCATCATTTTGATGGTCTTTTTTCATGTTTATTCTTGTGTATTCGAACCCGTCATGCGAAGCATGGGTTCGTAAGGAGTGAAGCGCGCAGAAACTACCTCTTAGTTTCGAGCACTGGAGCGACGGAATAGCCAGCCCGAAGGGTGCAGCGTCATCCCGCCGGGGTCACTTAGCTTTCAATGGCGTTTTTGATGCTGAGTGTTATGTCGCCCGTTGCTTTGTTTATCTGTTTAGCGACTAACGACACTTTCTTCGTTGGATCGAGCGTGTCCCAATACAGGCCTGCACTATCTTCCGCACCGTTGCCGAGTGGTAGTGTATAGGGTCCTCCTTCAAATGAAGGTACTGGGTCGCCATTATGTTCATAGGTTTGTATGGCACGACCAAGTCCATACGATCGTCCATTCGCACTATTCCAATCGCAGGTAGAGTAGGAGTCTCTTATCGGCTTGCCGTCATCACCGCGGCGAATAATCGAGAAACGATGTTCAACAGTTCCGCTCTGCGCACTCGACATGCCGGTAATACGCGGTGTGGCAAGTGAATCTGGCTCGTAGGTATGTTTGTCTAGGGCTCTTCTGAAACCAGACTCTTCACCAGTGCGCCCCATGGCTTGTACGACATCCGCTGTCTGGGCGCCATTAGACACAACATGCCACACACCGGCCTGACCCATGAGTTGGTAGACGGTGAGCGGATCAATTACTTTACTTTTGTCATACGGCTCGGTCCAGATCTCGCCATCTTTTTCCAGGATGGTGCGATTTTTTGACGGGTCGCTACGCCCAGTAATCCAATAGACCTGTACAAGTGACTGTCCATCCGCGCTTTGGCCCAGTACAAGACCTCTACCCGGGTAAGAGTTACCAGCGAGCAGGTCCATATTATAGTGTGCTGCTTCTGCTGTGAATTCTGGGCTGCGCTCTGCCATTACGGACTCCTCTACTTAAATAGTTATAACGAGTATCTTATGGCTTTAGCTGCAATGCAAGCATGAGTGGTTTGGCTACAGCCAGCGCTTCCAAGTTTTGCAGATGGCTCGGGCTTTTTTAGCGGCCTGGCCGGTGTAATATTTCTCTGGCTCAACAATGACCCGCTGTTCTTGCCTGCTGAGCTGTTGCCAGTAGCCGTGTGCTTCCTTGTCTTGCTCGATTATCTCGACCAAACTGACACCAGCTTCCAGTGCCTGATGGGCAAGTTCTTTGGCTTTTTCATGTGCTCGGACATGGCCGTGTTTTGCCAGCAACAAATAGAGTGGCTCAGCAGCGATTGCGCCGCTGGTCAGTAACAAATTGCGACGCATGTTGTCTTCATCGACTTCCAGTTTTTGCATGACTGAGTCTAGTCGCTTGGCCATTGAGGCGACGCTTGCAAATGCGAGCGGATAAAAACGCGACGAGGCAGAGTCGGTCAAGTCGCGCTGGTGTTCGCTGGCTATATTAAGGTTGGCGTTGACACTCTGGGCGAGTACTTGCTTGTGCATGCTAATGACATTTTCGAAGTTCCAGGGGTTACGCTTGTGCGCCATGGTAGACGAACCGGTCTGCCCTTTCTCGAACTTCTCACGGACTTCGGCGATTTCGCTGCGTTGCAAGTGGCGCATGTCATGGGACAGGTTGGCCATGATGCCACCAACAATAACGAGCTCATCAATCAAGCGAATAACAGCTTCAGGTGGTGCGATTTGGGTCGAGTATGGCGCAGGCTTAAGACCCACTTTTGCCAGTAGCGATTTCTCGAACGACACAGGATTATCGACAAATACACTCAGCGCGTTGTATGCACCAACGGCACCCGAAAACTTACCATACAATTCCCTGCTCAGGGCTTCGAGCGCCTTCGTACTATCGCTGAGCCGCTGGACGTACTCGGCGATAGCAAAGCCAAACGTTATAGGCAAGGCATGTTGTCCATGTGTCCGCCCAATCTGAATTGTCTCGGCGTAATTTTCGCTGATGGCAATCAATGTCTTGATAAGGTGTTTGAGGCGTGGAACCACCAGCCGTTGGGCTGCGTCACGGAACTGGAGGGCTTGAGCGGTCACAATAATGTCATACGATGTTGCTCCAAAGTGTACATACGGCTTTGCTTCGGTGCTCAGCCCGGCCTTGATGCAGTTTGCCAGCGCCTTGATGTCGTGCTTGGTGGTTTTCTCTTCTTTATACACAGCCTCAATGGTCACGTTGCGGGCGGACTGCTCTATCTCGTTGGCAACCGAGCGGCCGCAAATGTCAAAGTCTGCCAAGGTGTGTGCTAAGGCTGCTTCGACGTAGGCTTGGTACGCGACGCGGCTGCGCTCCGATAAATACTGAGCCGTCTCGCTATCAAAATAGCGGCCGTCCATCGGGTCGATGCCGTCGTAAGAAAGTTGCCCACGCTGTTGTTTTATCGTGAGAGGTTTGAGCGGCCGATTCATGCGAGCCGTGCCAGTGCACCGTTAATATTTGTTTCGATTCGTTCCAGCAGGTTCTCGTGCTGGCTTGGCTTCTGGAATTTTTTACCGGTCAGCTTTTCGTAAAGTTCAATATAGCGTTCAGAGATTTCATGCACAAACTCCTTGGGTATATCTGGTACTTGTTGCCCCGCTTGTCCTTGAAATCCGTGGTCTATGAGCCACTCTCGCACAAACTCCTTAGAGAGTTGATGGGGACGCTCGCCTGTCTGTTGCCCCGCTTCGTAGCCGTCTGCATAGAAATACCGAGAAGAATCAGGAGTATGGATTTCATCAATCAGGTAAAGCTGGCCGTCCTTCTTGCCAAATTCGTATTTCGTGTCTACTAGCATGAGGCCCTGTTTGGCTGCGAGTTCACTGCCGCGCTGGTATAGTTTTCGGGTATACTCTTCAATCTTTGCGTAGTCGTTTGCCGGAATGATGCCTTGTCTAACAATTTCTTCTGGCGAAATATCTTCGTCATGTCCTGTCTCAGCATGTGTTGCTGGCGTGATAATTGGTTCTGGAAATTTATCATTTTCACGCAACCCGTCTGGCATGGTCGCGCCACAAAGCGTGCGTTTACCGGCCTTGTATTCCCGCCAGGCATGGCCTACGAGATAGCCGCGGATAACCATTTCAATTTTGTATGGCTCGCACTTATGACCGATCACTACATTGGGGTCGGGCGATTCTATAAGCCAGTTCGGTACAATGTCTTTTGTGGCGGTTAAAAAATGTGTAGCAATTTGGCTGAGAACCTGGCCTTTGTACGGAATCGCTTTTGGCAGGAGTACGTCAAAAGCTGAGATGCGGTCAGTCACAACCATTGCAAGATATGCATCCCGCACCGTGTAAATATCCCGCACACTTCCCTTTTGAAAGTCTGTTTGCCCAGGTAACGCGAAGCTCGTCTCCTTAATAACCGGATCACTCATAAAAACTATTGTAACTGGGTGATAGAAAACTGCAAAATGAGTTATGATATATGCAATGAACGGGAAGACCATCGGTATCGTCGGTGGTGGGCAACTTGGACGGATGTTGACGCTTGCAGCAAAGCCGCTCGGATTTGATGTTATTGTGGTTGACCCTGGAGCTGACTGCCCCGCCGCGCAGGTTGGTGCCAAGCAAATTGTAGCTGACCTGTATGACGAGTCAGCTCTGCGGTTGCTTGCCGAGCAATCGGATGTGGTGACCATCGAAATTGAACATATGGATACAGCGGCACTGGCCGAGATCGAGGCGAATGGGACGCCTGTCCACCCCGCCCCAGCCACAACCAGGATTATCCAGGATAAATTACATCAAAAGCAGCTGCTGCAACTGGGTAGCGTGCCGATTGCCGACTTTGTTGAAATTGCCACCCAGGCCGACGCGCGAAACGCACTGAAGCAGTTTGGCGGCAAGATATTACTCAAAACACGGCACGGTGCCTATGATGGCCGTGGCAATATGCTGATAAAAAACGAAAAAGATATACCAGAAGCCTTCGCTAAGTTTGGCAACGCGCAGCTCTACGCAGAGAGATTTGTGCCGTTTAAGAAGGAGCTGGCCGCTATTGTCGCACGCAGTACCAGTGGCGATGTAGAGGTCTATCCGGTAGTTGAAACAGTCCACAAAGACAACATATGTACAGAGGTCATAGCTCCCGCGGCGATTGATAAAAAGCAGGCCGCTGGTGCCTATAAAATTGCGCACCAGACCGCCGAGCTGTTGCGTGGTGCTGGTGTGTTTGCGATAGAAATGTTCTTAACCCGTGACGGCCGTGTGCTGGTTAACGAGATCGCCCCGCGGGTGCACAACTCCGGGCACTTGACGATTGAAGCCTGCTACACATCACAATTTGAACAGCACATTCGATCAGTGACTGGCCTCCCGCTTGGTAATACGGGGCTGAAGGTGCCGGCTGCAGCGATGGTGAATATCCTTGGCGAGCGTGACGGTGCAGTCGATGTCAGCGGGCGCGCCGGAGTACTGTCAAACGAGCGGACAAGTATACATCTGTATGGCAAGTCGCCAACCAAAAAAGCTCGCAAAATGGGCCATATCACGGTGGTTGGTGATAACACAAAGGAAGTTCGATCACGAGCAAAGCGCGCACTGCGCAAAATACGTATATAATGAAGCTTAGATAGGAGGGTTTATGCCAGAGAAACAACCAGTCGTCGGAATTGCAATGGGGTCAGACTCAGACTTAGATGTCATGAGTCCGGCTGCTTCTGTTTTTGAAGATTTTGGCGTGCCTTTTGAGGTGAGATTTATCTCTGCCCACAGAACGCCCGATGCAATGGCTGAGTATGGAAAAACAGCTGCAAAGCGCGGGTTACAAGTCATTATCGCTGGTGCTGGCGGCTCTGCCCATTTGCCGGGTATGTTGGCTGCCTATACTCACCTACCCGTCATTGGCGTACCAGTCAAACGCCCTGATCATGCTCCTAACGCCCTCGGCTCGATGATCGATATGCCAAAAGGCGTACCACTGGCAACAATGCCAGAAAACGGTGCGATGCAGGCCGCCCAGCTTGCAATACGGATTCTAAGCCTAAACGATCCAGAGCTGCAGGCTCGTTACATACAATCACGAGAAGAAATGGCCAATGCAGTACTTGAGAAAGACGCAGTAGCCAAGGCTGGTAATTGGAAAAAATTCCTGAAAAAACCATGAAAAATAAGTCGAGCAAAGCGAACTGGCATGTTATTACGGGTGCGCCCAGCGCTGGTAAAAGTACGATTATAGATGAGCTTGCAAAACTTGGTTATCATACTATCGAAGAAATGGGCCGCAAGCTTATTGATCAAGAAATGGCTAAAGGCAAAACTTTAGACGATATCAACGTTGATTCTATTGAATTTGAAGAAGCTTGGGTGAAGATGCAGACGCAAAGAGAATCTACCCTGGATAATGAACAAACAATTATTTTTGACAGGGGTGTTTTAGATACACTCGCCTACTTTAAATATTACGGCTGGTCAATTACGCCGAAGATAAAAAAATGGTGCCAACAAGCCTCTTATGGGAAAGTATTTCTGTTGGAGTTGCTTGAATACGAAGATGACGGAGTTCGCATTGAAACTGAAGAAACAGCAAAAAAGATGCAGGATATCTTTCGTAGAGTGTATGAAGAGGCTGGATACGAGATTATTTTTGTGCCAAAAGATACAGTGAATAATCGGCTGGAGCTCATACATAAGCATATTACAAATTGAGCCATTATTTGCTTTGTGGCTGACATTGTGCAAAAATATAGAAATGCTGGATTTTGAGGGAAGAAACATAGAATGTGCGGCTGTTGTTTTTGATCACGACGACACAGGCATGGTCACCAGAAAAACAAAATATCCACACATGATTGCCCTAGGACAAGAGTACGGGCTTGAAATAACCACAGAACAGCTTGACGAGAGCTGGGGCACCTCATTTGAAATACAGTTGACTATGCTTTATGGCGATGCGGATAGCGTAGAGGGCTTTAAGGCAACATTTAGGCGACTAGAACCCGACTATCCTAAGATTGCTCAGGATGACTATAGTGATTTTCTTCATAGACTCGATATAGCGGGTATTCCCTATGCTAAAGTCACTTCTCACAACGCAGGCTTAACACGCTCTGAACTAATTACTGCCGGTATTGATCCTGACGGTTTCCTATTTATACACGGGTCTGAAGAGACGGCTCCTTTCCATAAACCCGATGGTAGAGTATTTGACCATGCTAAACGTGAGCTTGGGCGTCTCGGTATTCATCCAGATGACACAGTTTATATCGGCGATGACATAAAAGACCAGGCAGCTGCAACTGACGCAGGCTGGCAATTTATTGGTGTGGAAACTGGCGCGCATACCAGAGAGCATTTTGGCGCCGACGCCCTTGTAGTGCCTCGCCTTGCATATATAGGTGTACGACCTGATATTTTGCATGTTCCCAATCCAGACGATTTGGTATATCAAGCCGGTGCTTAATCCAGGCACCTAACAGAAGAATTAGCTCAATATTATTTAGACTAGCGAACGCCCAGAGTATGGCCCTCAAATATAATCTTTTTGGGCTCAATGATCACTTGTTTTGGCCCCCTCTCCACTTGTCCTGTCTCAAATGATCCAGGTACAGTTGACAGAACATCATCAACAAGATGAGCGGCGGCATATATAGCAAAACCAGCTCCATTATTGTAGTGCTTAAACATTTCTGTATCATCAGCCTGCATCTGCTCTCGCATAAATTTGAATAGAGGCATTTCCTTCCGGAACGGTATGCATCCTGTAAGTGAATTCCTGAGTAGATCGCATAAATTTACGCCATCCATGGCCTGTGATGTTTTCAAACCTTTTAACGCGAATTCCTGCCTCCTGAATAGCCCGAACAGCATCTACGTACAAGACTGTTGGTTGCAACAAGGCTTCCCCATAACTAGTACCGTCTTCTAAGAGTGTATCGTAACGCTCTGGTAATTGGTCGGCTATTTCTCGTGCAGCTGTGAGGCCATTGGCATGGATGCCACTACTTGGAACAACGATTATTCGATCGCCTTCTTCTAAATTACCGTCCTGCACATAGTTCTCCCTGGGTCTGATTTCGCCAAGCATAAAGCCGGAGATCTCGGCAGCGTCTGGAAGCAGGATACCTTTTAAGGTTGGAGACTCTCCCCCGCCCCATGTAGCACCTACGTCATCGCACACATCCCTACAGCCGTCTATGAAAGCTCCGGTGGTACGCTCATCAGTAAACCAATCTGAACTACCTGCAGATGTGTGAACCCAAAAGAACTGTGGCAAGGCACCTGAAGCAACCAGGTCATTAGCAATCATGGCCATACTGTCTTGAGCTATAGCGTAGTACTTCGAAGGTTCTCCTGGGTGAGCGGCATCAACTTCGTCGGCCACAAGGTTTTTAGTGCCTAGCCCTTCAATTACTCCAGCGCGCAACCTATCTCCTTCATCCCATACAAATGCTGATTCACCACGACTCTCTTCATAGACTGTAAATCCATGTAAGGCAGCATTTCCTGAAGTTGTCGTAGCCGCGGTGGTCGCGCGTACTTTGTAGGGATCCATCTTTTCGTGGTCAACCATGGTTGTGTAATCCATAGCTCCCGAACCTTGACCTACTTGCTGTTCAGGTTCTACCGGTCTTTGTTCTGCTGCCATATACCCTCCTTAGATTTCTTTGGCGTAATCTACCATACCAGATGTAATTCTGGTTAAAAATTCTTCACTAAAAATCGTTTCCGACCGTCTCCAGTTTGGGTGATGTTCCCGGCGTGAAAAACGCTCGTCGTGTGGCATCATGCCAAAGATTGTTTCAGTACAGACACCGGTTATACCACCGGGTGAACCGTTGGGGTTAGCTGGAGATTCTTCAGTAGGGTTGCCCTGAGCGTCGCAATAACTAAGGGCAACTTGTCCTGCCTGACGAAGTTGGACGAAAAGCCCAGGGTCACGTGCTACGAGCCGACCTTCGGCGTGTGCTACCGGAAACTCTACTACCTGACCAACAAGCTCTTTTGGAATAAACAAGCATTTAGAATCTTCGACTACCATTTTTGCCCAGCGGCATTCGAACTTCCTATTTTTATTTGGTGCTAGCGTCATTTGCTGCTCACCCGGTTCGAGTACATGACTGTCGGGTAATAGCCCAAGCTCCGCTAGAACTTGAAAGCCGTTACAGTTGCCCCCGATTGGTTTGCGGGCTTTCACAAAACGATTGAGCTGGTCCACTAAACTAGGGTTGCTTCGGATGTTGGCAGCAAACAGTGCACCAGCTCGAATAATGTCGCCGTAACTGAAGCCGCCCGGGAAAATTAAACCTTGGAAATCATCTAGGTTTGCCTCGCCAGCCAAAAATGTATTGACATGTACTGGTGTAGCAGTGACATCTGGGTTACGCTCCAGAGCCTGAACTATATCGCCCTTACAGTTTGAACCAGACTCGTACATAATGCAGATCTCTGGGTTTAGGCTCATGCAAAAACCTCCTCGTAGCGTTGTTTCCATGCATTACGGAGTTCATCTAGCTGCTGCGAAAAGCTTTGGCCCGACGTGTTTCTGATAGTAAGCTCCCTGTCTTGTTTAGTGCTCCCGATAACTTGATGCGGTAATCCGCTAAACAGAGTTTCCACGTCGATGCCAGTCGGAACTTCCATGACAAAACAACCGGCTGTTTCGCTAAAAAGTATGTTTTCCAGACTACTATCTTGGGTCAGCGTTATGTCAGCTCCGCAGTCTCCGCCAAACAACATATTGCTAAGAGTGGCGGCAATTCCACCCTTGCCTACGACCCCGCAAGACAGTACATTGTCAGGGCTATTTATAGCATGTACTCGTTGGAAATATTCCAGGTCATTCATACCGTGATCGTTTAATGGCACATGCGTATTGGTACCTTTGTAGATGTCATAAAGAACTGATCCGCCCATCCCGGCCGTATCTAGATTACCAACAAGAACTAACGTTGAGTCGGTGCTTTTGATGTCAGCGCTAATTGTTTGACGGATGTCGTCGATTGGCACAAAACCAGTCAGACTTAGGTTATAGGGGTTTTTGATGACCCTGCCGTTTTCATCAGTGTATTCACCGGAGCACGAGTCTTTGCCGGTGAAAACCGAAGTCTTGAACCGGCCTAGTTTATCAAGTAGTCGATTTACCGATAGATGCATTTTGCCAAACTCGTGAGGATCCGATGGCCTTGGCATAATATAGTTGTTATTTACTTTTACCTGTGATGGATCACCACCAACTGCAACAATTTGAGCCATCATGTTATCGACCACCCATTCGGTCCCGCGCTCTGGATCTAAGTCGGTAACACTGGGATTGGCCGACATAGTACTTACTAGTCCGTCGTTGTATCTGATATCAGTAGCAGTAACTGAGGCGTAGTTGCGGCAGTCTTGGTTCACACCGGTGAATGGTTTTAACACACAACCCAGCTGCACTTCATAGTCGTATTGACGCACGGCAGCTTCGGTTGAAGCGACTTCGTGATGCTCAAGAACTTTTCTCATGGCTTCGCCCAGGTCGGTTATTTCTGGTACGCGTTCTTCGATTTTGGGTGGAATGTAGTTTGCTTCTAGTTGTATTGGCGGCATACCCTCATTGAGGAAACTGTATTCCCAGTCGGATACCACTTCGGTACCGTTCATGATAGTGTAGCGTGGGTTATCTCCGCCGTGACCAAACTTACCAATAACGACGGCACCGCAGCCGTGCTTGTCAAAGATTCCTTGTACCGTCTCGGCGTTAACTGGATCAACTGCTAAAACCATACGTTCTTGTGATTCGCTAATAGCTTTTAGTTGGGCGTCAAAATCGGCTGCCTTTAGTGGAAGTAACGAAGTATCCCAGATAACTCCGACCTTTTCACCTAGTTCACCCGCTGCCAATCCATAACCACCCGCCCCACAATCAGTCATGTCTTCTATTAGTCCAGCTTGGCCTGCTTCTAGCACTGCTTCGAACAGTTTAACTTCCTCGTATGCATCTGGAGTCTGTACTTCACTAGTTTTTGCCAAGGTCTCGACATCGCCAGCTTCAGAGGAACCGGTGGCGCCACCAATACCATCTAGGCCAGTTTTGCCTCCAACCGCAAACAATAAATTACCTGGCTGAGCAGTGGCTCCAAAGTCTTCCGGTGTCAGTCCTTCCATCCTGCCGGCTGCTGCGCCTAGGTATGAAGATTTGCCTTCGTAGCCAGGCTGTCCAACAAACTGAGTGCTCGTAGTTGGTACGCCAACTCGGTTGCCGTAATCGCTGATTGCTTTGACGCCACGTTTGATAATTTGAAGTGGCGTTTGAAGCTTGGCTGGTAATTTATCAATGGCTTTGTCTAGGTTGCCGGTAGACAGGACGACGTGCTGAACAATAGGTCTTGCTCCACGCTTTAGGTTGGCTACGATGTCACGCAACAAGCCTCCAGCCCCAGTTGCAACTCCACTATAAGCTTCCAACATAGTTGGGTGATTATGCGTTTCACCTTTGATGTAGTAGTAGACCGTACGACCATCGGGCGTTTTGTGGTGGAAAATTGCGGCATTGCCATCGAATGCTCTGTCAACATTCTGATGTTCAAAAAAGTTTTTAGCGTGGTCTCGTATGCGTCCGAAAACTGATCGCTCTACTTTTCCATCAACGAGCGCGTCAGCATTAGTGGTTTCGTGACGACAGTGGTCACTCCAATACGGGCCAAGAACTCGTAAGTTCCCCTCAGGAATTTTTCCGCCGAAGCTCTTAGTAGCCTCGCCCTGCGCTGCTTTCATTTTGGCTAGCGACAATCCGTAGCGTTGTTGGTTACTGAGAGCTTCAAGTTCAGCATCACTCATTGAACCTATTTCTATCTGTCTTGTTGGTTGAGGGTTGCCCTCTGGTGTGAGTACCGTCGGAGCTGACTCACGGACTTTCTGAGTTTCTCTGTTCATAATCTGGCCGATAGTTGAGGCTACCTCATCAGGAATTGTAGACTGGTCAAAGCTAGTTTCTTGCCCACGAGCCATCTCGGCAACTGGAATGCCAAGTTGGTTAGCAGTTTTTATTATTGGCCACACGCTTGGGTTAAGTAGTCCGTCTCGAGCGGTGATTTCTACGGTGTGCGGATCGTCCCAATCGTCACGCGGGCCAACTGCAAATGTTTGAGTTACAGGGTTTGTTAACAAAGTTACGGCTAATTGCGAAGCTTGTTCTTCTGTAGTACCACTAACGTAATACACGTCAGCTATTACTGGGGGTTCTAGCTCAACCAGCTCACCAGACATTTCGGCGGAAATTCTTTTGCCCGGAGGGAGGTCGTTATGTGTCACCCGGATCTCATGTATATCAGCCATTACCTAAGTATCCCCTTCTTGTTCTTCATTTTGATGCTCTTTTTCATAAGCAATCATTAATGCTTGAAGTGCAAACTCCTCGTTCAGATCAAGCGGTAAATGTGCTTTTTCAATCCTCATGACTCGTTTCTTTAGCTTCTCAACCGCAGCCTCTCTCACAGCATATGGGGCACCCTTTGGCGGCAAATCTACGGTTACTGCGTGAGCTGCAACCACGACCCCAGAGTCAATGCCCTTGCCTACTATATGTAGTGTCTGAGCGCTCTTCAGCAATCTAAGGTCTATAACCCGACGATAAGCTCCTTCGCCGTGAGTGTTAGCGGTAACTATTGTTGGTGCAGGGTGTGTGTTGCGAATTCTATAAAGTGGGGTATCTATCCCTGGGTCCAGCCAAAAACTATATGGCAAGTGAAACCCCTCGCCTGCCGGATCTTCAATAAGCAACTTTCGCGCCTCATCAATTGTCTGCGGCAGGTTCTGCTCTGGCACGTCACCGTTCAGCTCATCAATGAGACGGTTGCCTAGTAGTACCATGCCACCCATGAGGCTTAGATTATATATTCCATCACGATCCATAATCTCAAGCACTTCATCAACACTTTTGTCGGTCTGGCGTTTGTGCGGCTGCCCGTCTACCACGTATGGTTTTATATCTAGTCCATATTGCTTGTTTACGGTAGCTACTCTCTCAAGCACTTCTGCCTCAGGATCAACAGTTATTAGTGCGCCAATCTCGAAGTCAACAATCCCCTCGGCAATCGCTTCTGCGGTTGCTTGAAATGTCGTGCCACTGCCATCCGCCCATATTGCTGTATTTGGGATATGCTCTGCCATTACCTCTCCTTAATGAGAACTATTGTGGCAAGCACACTACAAAAACACAAGCATAAGCATTATTTTTTATCTGATAGAGATGGTATGCTTTTTGGTAATGGTCAGGAGAGCTAAAGATGACGAATAGTTGGTATGTTTTGACAGGTGGACCTTCTTGCGGAAAAACAACACTTGTGGGCGAGTTTGAGAGGCTTGGGTACCATACTGTTCCTGAGGCGGCTCGGTTAGTTATTGACGAAGGCATTGCGGAAGGCAGAACAATTGAAGAGATCCGTGAAGATGAGCTTGATTTTCAGAATACGATTATGCGGAGGAAGATTGCAATCGAGACGAGCCTTGAGCCAAGGAATATTACATTTCTGGATCGTGGCATGCATGACACCGAGGCGTATATGAATTTGCATAATTTTGACATGGAGGAATGGGTGGTTACCGCTATCCGGGCGGCTCAATACCGAAAAATATTTTGGCTGGAACCGCTGGCTGACTACGAACAAGATTACGCTCGAACGGAAAGTGCCGAACAAATAGCCACTCTGAATGGTTTGTTATTTAGGACGTATGCTGATGCAGGCATGGAGCCAATTCGTGTCCCTGCAGCCAGTGTCCCAAACAGAGTACAGCTCATCCTCGGGCACGTTTACGAAGTTGGAGCAAAAGCTACTTAATTTTTGCAATGGGCAACTCATCCCAGCGGGTGGTCCAGCGAGGCATTTGGATGTGGCGAATGGGCTGCCAGCTGCTCCCCAAATCTTCAGCGGCGTAATAGACGCTATGTTTGCCGTATCGCTTGTTGAGAGTATCGACGGCTTGCATGCGACGCACTGAACGGTCGTGCTGCCGGGGATCAACAGTGCCGAGCATGTCAATTTGCAGACTATTTTCTGGTACAAAGTCTTCGAGCCAGACTCCGGCGCGGTGATACGCGCAGTGCGGATTAAACACTTTGGCCATTTTGTTGACGAGCAGCTCAGTAATCAGACCCGTGTCGCTAGACGGAAACGGTAGCACGATTTCACGCGAAGTCATGCGGTAGCCGGGTTTATGGCGGTTGGTGGCGATGAAAAATCCAGCACGCCGGGTCAGCTGTCTACTGAGTCGCAGACGGCGTGTCACGTTAGCCGTGAATGCAGCAATGGCAGCCTCAAGCACATGCAACTCGCTCGTGTCTTGTCCGAAGGTGCGCGTGTTAGCGATGCTTTTGGCCGGTTTGTCTTGGCGTGAGAGTGCAAAACAGGATTGTCCGTTGAGTTCCCGCACCAGTTGGCGGCCACGCACGCCCATTCGGGCTTGGGCCAGTTGCTCGCGCGTATTGGCCAGGTGCCAGGCGTTCGCGATACCTTCGGCCTTGAGTTTCGGCGCCAGCCGCCAACCGATGCCCCACACACTTTCGATTGGTGCATGTTCAAGGTATGGCCGACGCTTGGCTTGCTTCAATGAAGCCATATCTAATACACCGGCTAAGCTCGGCTCCTTTTTGGCGCGGTCAGACGCTAGCTTGGCCATGGTTTTGCTCGGCGCAATGCCGATTGATACCGGAATGCCCGTCCACTGCAGGATTTGAGCACGAACTAGTCTGCCCCACTGTGTGTAGTCAGGTATGTCGAGTTCTGATAGATCAAGGAATGATTCATCAACGGAGTAGATTTCAATCCGTGGCGTGATAGCCGATAAAATGCTGGTGATGCGCCGGGACATGTCGCCGTAGAGTTCGAAGTTACCGCTTACCTGCACCACGTTGTTGTCTTTGAAAAATTGTCGCCACTTAAAAGCTGGCGCACCCATCGGGATACCCAGCGCCTTGGCCTCATTACTGCGCGCGACAACACAACCGTCATTGCTCGAGAGCGACACCACGGGCGTGCCTTCTAGGTCGGGACGGAAAACTCGCACGCAACTTACGAAGAAATTATTTGAATCAACCAATGCGAGGATTGGCTGCTTCATATCCGATACCTATGAATAATACTGGTCACCACACCCCAGGGGGCCATCTTTTCGGGCAAGCGACCATATTTTGAGACGCGGAATTCATCAACGTCCCACCAGACAACAGTATCCGTTTTTTGAGGTTCCAGCGACTTGTCGACGATGGCGATATCTCCGTCAAAAATACCAATGGCTTCCCAAGTATTTCCGCTGAGCTGCATAAAGAACGTGCTGCTAGGGTGTTTGATGAGTAGTTTTTCTAAAGAAAGTGAAATAATGTTTGTGTCGGTTGCAGGGTTGGGAAACCCGGCATGCTCAGTGACGCTTTGGGCAGCGTTTTCATAAGGCAAATCCATAGTTAGATCCTCGCAGGTTAAGGACTGATAAAAAGTGTGGTGTCGCTCGGACTACATCTTCATCACGACGAGTGTTCTAGAACTCATCCGGAAATACTTTTCAAGTGCGAAAATAACACTCCAGGAGTAACGGCCAGTCGTTCTGTTGACAAAGCGTACCTATCGGTACGCTGCGAAGACAAACGGCTGGACGATGCCCTGGATGTCATTTGCAGCAGAAAGGGTATTTCCGGATGAGTTCTAATCTATGAATCAGTTTGTATGGAGGAAGGACACGTCCAGCCCATACATAACTATTTGTAGTATACGCTATGTTTCAAGCGATTGCAGGAATCCAACCAGCTCTTTGGGTGTCATGTTGGCTTTGATGACATAGCCATCAGCTTGTTTCTCGACGGCGGCTCGGTCTTCTTCGCTTTGCTCTAGGTTTGTCGTGACGATGACTTTTGCTTTGAGGTTTGGCACATCATGGCGCAACTGCTTGAGCAGATCGATCCCGGTGAGCGACGGCACCATAATATCCAGCAAAATAATGTCATACTGATCTGTTTTGGCGGCTTTCAGTCCCTCGGCTCCATCGATAATAAGAGTAACGTTGTAGCCGGCTTTTTCCAATGCTCGGCCATACAATTCACCAATAAAATGTTCATCCTCAATACAGAGAATATTCCGGTATTTGGGTTGGCCGGCAGCGATAGGTTCGTGCGATGGACGGATGTCATTATTCGGTGTCGGGTTTGCTGGTTCCATAGCCTACCTTTTATAGAATGAATGGTTTTTAATCCAGCCGTGCGCGACACGGCGGATATCTTGATTATCGGTTGTTTTTTGTGTTTCGGCAAGCTGAGAATATTGCTGTAAGGTAAATCCGAATATACTTCCCTGACCTTCTTTTGATTGTACCCAGATTTGTCCGCCGTGCGCCTTAACAATGGCCTTGCTCAAATACAGACCAAGACCGGTGCCGCCAACCTGGGCTCGCGAGCGGTGATTGCGGTAAAATTTTTCAAACAGATTGCCTAAAATGCTGGCGTCAATACCGATGCCAAAGTCTTGCACGGTTGTTTCGATAAAACCGTCGTCGCGTAAATAACTGCGCACCACAATCCGCTGGCTTTGGCCGCCATACTTGACGGCATTATCAATGAGATTGCCAACCACTTCGTACATACTGACTTTATCAACAGCCGCCGTTGGCAGGTTTTCGGCGATGTTATATTCAATTTTTTTGCCATGAACGTGTGCTCGGAGTGCCATATCATTGACGATACCCTTAAGCGTTTCGCTCCAGTTTTCCTCATGTAGCTGCAGGAAGAGCTGGTCTTCTTCGACGCGGGCGACATTTAAAATATTGCTCACAAAAGCAGTCAGTTGCTGCGCCGATGCTTGCATTTTTTTCATAAAGCCATCCAGTTCAGGAGTGAGTTTACCGCTGAGCTCTTCTTCAAAAACCTCAATGTAGCCACGAAGCATGGTCAACGGTGTCCGGAGTTCGTGCACAGCCAGCGCGATAAAGCTAATGGCGTCATCGCCTTGCCCGTATGATTTCGATTTGTCAAACAGCGTAATAACGGTTTCAATACCATGCGGATTGTTTTTGTTGTAGTACGCAGCGATATCGCATTGCTTGCGGCTTTGATCTGACAACGTCAGCCGCACGCGCTCCCAGAACCGACTTGCCGTTACTTTGTCATTGCGACTAGTCGCCAGCCAAGCATCTAGCGTCTCTTCTTCACTAAATGACAAATCGAGCACGGAGTAGATATTGTTATTGGTAATCTCATTTGGCTGTTTGCCGATATAGTGCGCTGCCGCAGTGTTGGCGTAGACAACGAGCTGGTCTTTATTAGTGATAAAAACCGGTAGCGGAAAATTCGTGAGCACAGCGTCGGTCCCAGAGCTGGCTTGAGCGGTTGGCTGTTTGGCGCCGGCTGGCGCCATTGCACTCGAACTGGCTATTTGATAGACCTGTAGCGCCAGGCTTTTTATGAGATCCTTGCCGATACCAATCTTGTCCAGATTTGGCGGTGCCATTTCACGTTGTTCGGGGGTGACGTGCAGAATAGCCTTCCATAAGACGTGCACCGGCTCCATCACAATCCGCGCTAGTATACGAACGCAGAGTACAGAAGCGGCCATGCCAAGGAGTACGGCACCGGTAATAATGAGTAGAACCGGCAGTTCAGGCAACAAACTCAACCCAACCCACAGAGACAAGCCAACCACTACGCTCACAAGAGCCATACCAATGAATAGCAGTACTCGTACCTGTCCAACCAGTTTTTCGAAGTAGTCCACCCTACATGTTACCTCTTATGGTTTATAGCTTACACTACTTGCGTCGGAGACGATAGTAATCCAGGTCTTGCCCGGGTTGAGCTCGATCGCTTTACCGTCGGCATCCGTAAAGGTGAACTGCTTATCGCGAGCGGTTTTTTTCCAGGTGCCTTTCATAACAGCACCATCTTGAAACACAAACATCTTTCCGCTGCCGGTTGTTTCGTACTTGGTATGGTAACCGTTCGGCATAAAACCTTTTTTCATGACCAGGGCAACAACAACTTTTGAAGCAATTTGCTTGCCGCTTTTTTCATCGACATGTTTTTTGCCGCCCATATTTCGTAGGTACCGATTACCTTCTTTCTCGTAACTGAACTCAACGTTGTATAGCGTGCTGGAAATGGCGAAGTTAATAGTTTTAGCGGTAATTTCTTCAGCCGGTGTTTCATCGGCTTTTCGGGCAAAACCGACCGTATTGCTCGACTTATAGCCTTTGGCCGCTTCAACCGCGTCTAATTTTGGAATACTGGAATAGACATTGTGCGGCGCATACCGTGACGAGACCCGTTCATATGCACCCGGGTTACCAAATTGATCCAGATCCTTTACTTTAAGCTGTTTAATTTGCTTCAACGCGTCAGGGCTACCGCCCACGTGCGCATAGCCAGCATCAAACGGCAGTAAGAAGTCTAAATAATACGGTCGGGCACTGCGGATCGGACCAATATATTTTGGTTCGGTGTCTTGGTAGAGTGCCAAGAATCTGGTAATCCCTGCTTCAGCAATAGCCTCGTAGACAATATCGGCCTCGCGAAGTCCGGATTGTGGACGAGCGTCCGGACTGTTTTCTATCATGACGCCGGTAACGTGCCGTTTATTGACTTCAGGGTCAACTTGGAGTCCGGTGAGCCGTGACGGCTCTGTAGTTGGTGCCGGCTCAACGATTTGAGCAGCCGGAAGTTGCTGTGGCTGCGGACGCAATAAAAACCACCACACCATGAAACCGAGTAGGGCGAGCAGCAGCGCTAGGCCAACAGAAACCAAAATCTTTTGCTTTTTGGACAGGCGCTTAAACCACGCCAACGAAAACTTCCGGTGTTTTTTGTGCGATTTTGTCAGGCGGTCGTGTCCAACAATTGCGGCAAAATCCGGTGCGACCGTGTCTCGCTGAAAGGCGCTTTGCGCAAGGTGTTCAGGTGTGACATGGCTAAAGCGTTCGCCATCAGTACTATCATTGTCTGTTGTTTTTGTTTCGTTGTTCATAGCCGGTGTTTCTCGTTAGAGTATACCATAAGTGTGACGGATGCGCGACAGAGTACGTTCCTTGCCCAAGACATGCATGGTGTCAGCTAGGCCCGGGCTGGCCGGCGACCAGGTGCTGGCAATACGGATGATACTAAACAGTACTGCTGGCTTTTGGTCGGTTTGTTCGAGTAATTGGTTGAGGCGGTTTTGGATGTCATCTGGTGTGAAATCGCTTTGTTGTAGGCTGTGCTCGGCCGCTTCCAGAAATGCTTTGAGCTTGCTCTTTTCAACTTTTTTGAGCTGTTTGTGGTTGTCGATAAGATTCATATCAACTGGCAGGTCAACAAAGAAAAAGCACGTTAGTTCAGGCAGCTCGGCAAAATATTTCAGGCGTTCTTGCACTAAGCCGAGTACTTTCTTTTTGTACGCCTCGTCAAACTTTCCGGCTTCCTTAGGCCAAAAATCCGCTACTTTTTCATATAATTCATCGAGTGGCGTCTCGCGAATGAAATGGCCGTTGGTCCACAGCAGGCGGCGCTCGTCAAAGTGGGCACCGCTCTTGCCTACTCTCTCCAGGCTGAATTTCTCGATTAACTCGTCTCGGGTGAATATTTCCTGCTCAGTACCGTCGTTCCAGCCGAGTGTGGCGATAAAACTGATGAGCGCCTCGGGCAGGTAGCCGTCGTTGATGTAGTCAAGTACATCTTTGGCGCCGTCGCGTTTGCTCAGCTTCTTTTTGCCGTCAGGGCCAAGGATAAATGGCAGTGTTGCGAGAATTGGTCGTTCAATCTCAAGTGCTTCGTAGAGATTTAGGTAGTTTGGAATACTGGCTATGAATTCTTGGGTACGGGTAACGTGGCTGATTTGCATTTCGGCATCATCAACAATATGGGCGAAGTTGTAGGTTGGGAAGCCGTCGGATTTTATCAGAATAAAATCGTCGATAACTTCCGGGCCGGTCGAGAGATCGCCCATGACTTCATCGTGCCACTGGTAATTTTTTGGTTCGGACTTAAATCTCAGCGGCTTGCTGCCATCCCACGCTGGCGGATTTGCCGGCCGATGATTGCGGTACAAAAATGGTTGCTTGTTTTTTTGTGCTGCTTCGCGAAAGCCTTGCACTTCTTCTGGCGAATACGGATCAGCGTAGGCCCGTCCGCTGTCGATCAATTTTTGTGCCCACTTTTTGTAAATGTCGAGCCGCTCTGATTGCTTGTAGGGGCCAAATGTACCCCCAATATCCGGACCTTCGTCATAATCCAGTCCGAGAGCTTGCAGGCTGGCAATTAGGTGATCTGCCGAACCGGCCACTTCCCGATTTTTGTCAGTATCTTCAAGCCGCAAAATAAATTGCCCGTTTGCCTGTCGCGCCACCAGCCAGGCAAACAAGGCGGTGCGGATGCCGCCGACATGCAAATAGCCCGTCGGGCTTGGCGCAAACCGCGTCCGTACGCGCCCTGAGTGGAGAGCTGTGTTTTTCATACTTTCCTATTGTAGCCTAAGATGGTCGTTCTGAGGAGCTTGCGGTTGTTTGACGAACAGGACTCCTCGGTATGATGCCATAGACAGATACCGCTAGCAGCATGGCAGTAATACCACCAAGCATCGCCATATCGTATAGACTTGCATTATCTATAGTGTTGGTGCTGGCTGGTGCTTCATGCGCCACTGTTTGCTGTGCTGCTTCTCCTTGCAGCGCCAGTTCACCTGTTGCGTCCACTTCAAAAGTCATAATCTCAATCATAGAAGCAAAATGATACTACAGAATGCTACCAGTGTAAAGCACAGATTAGAAACTGTTGGCCACGCGAATGAGCTGCTCGTTACTGAGAACACCGTTGCCATCAACTTGGTACCAGATTCCGCCGTTAACCCATGTTGCATTTGCGTTGTCGTAGAGGTAGATAGTCCGTCCCTTATCCTGGTACGCCTGGTATGTCTTACCGCTACTTGCCAAAAAGTTATCAGCAAGGGCTTCACTGTTCCAGTTTGAGACTTGTTGTTTGATATTGAAGTGACGATCGTCACTATTTGAGCTAAAACTGACCGTAATCATACCAGGTCCGTAGGTGATGGGCCCGCCGAGGGCAAAACCGCTTGGCTGATATTCTGGTAGCTGAGCCGAGAAGCCGGCACGGGAGGCGGCAATACGCATACTGATATTGGGGATATTCTGGTAAGCAAAAAAGCCGGCAAGCATGATGATAGCAAGCGCGCCGGCAGCAGCATTGAGCACCCGCGCGCTCATGCCTAGGTGACGTGCTACTCGATGTTTTTTGGTCTTGCGGGCATGGTGCGTGTGAGCATCAGCTTTACTCATTGCCTTGCTAAAATGAGTCTCAGCAGCAGATTGGCGAGGGCTGGTGGCATGAGTTGTTGTAGTTTTGACAATGGTCTTATGATGGTTGGCTGGCTGTTTCTGCGGCGCTGGCTGTACGGGTAGTGCGACAACCTTTTTTTCTATGTGTGATCTGTGGTGTGCTCCACCGAATTTCGAGATATGCGTGCTCTTTTTGACGGCCAGGGCACGTTTCATACGCTCAGTATGAGCAACTGGTGCTTTGGTTGCCACGGGTTGCGCCGGAGTTTCCTCGGCTACAACAGGAAAACTTGGCCGCGATACAACGCCTCGCATGAGTGTCTTAGATCGTTGTTGTTTGTGGCGGACAGTATGTTTTGCACCGGAACGAGGTGGTTGTTTTGCTGTGTGCTGCGTCGTCTTTGGTGCTTTGACAGTAGCGGTGTGTTGTCGGGGATGCGCTGCACCCGCGACGAAAAAACCATCCACGCTCTGTGCTGAGCGAGCGGTTGGTTTTTGTGCGGTTTTGTGCGGTGTGATAGGTCGGCCAGTTTTTGCATCGTATGACTGGCCGTTTAGATGGATGACGCCTGCATGTGTGCCCACGTTCTTGTACCCCTTATTTACGTCAACGAACTTATGCATCATCATAGTACTCTATAACCATAGACTACCGCAAGCCCACGTGCTATAACTAATGGCGGTAGTATTATGGATTTTCTCGACCCAAACAAAAAACGTGCACACACAATTAAGCTGTACATTGGCTACGCGCTCATGGCGATAGCCATTGGACTGGGCGCTGTTATTTTGCTGTACGTAGCCTACGGGTACGGCGTCGATCGCCAGGGCAACGTCTTTCAGAACGGTCTGGTTTTTCTGGCTTCAACGCCTGATGCCGCCGAGGTAAAAATCACCAGCGAAGACAAGAGTCGTACCCAGACTGCCATCACCAGTGAGCGGCTGATTTTACCGGCCGGTCGGTATGATTTTGAATTTCTCAAACAAGGCTATAAACCGTGGCAACGCACGGTTGAACTTCGCGGTGGTGGCGTCCAGCGCCTGGTGTATCCATTCCTGTTCCCTGAAAACTTGCAGCGCGAAGACGTGGCAACTTACGCAACTGTACCGCCAATGGCAACGGTGACGCCTGATCGAAGCACGATCCTCGTTCAAAGACCTGACACGCTCGCAGAGTTCGAGGTTTTTGATGCCAACAATCCCGAACAGGCCAAAACAGCCTTTACTGTACCAAGTAATCTGTTTACGCAGGGCCAGAAGCACGGGCTTGAACTCGTGGAGTGGTCGACCAATAATCGCCACTTTCTTGTCAAGCACAGCTATACAGGCGGAACAGAATATCTCATGATCGACCGTGAAAATCCGGCGGCCTCAACCAACCTCAACACGGTTTTTCGTCTGAATCCCAAGACAGTCGTCATGCGCGATAAAAATCCCGATCAACTCTATATCCACCAGAACAATAATGAATTACTGAGTGCCGATGTCAGCGAACGGCGAACCAGTTCGGTCGTAAAAAATGCGCTCGCCTTTCAACCGCACGGCAACGATACGCTGCTGTACATGGCGCCTAGCGACAACACGACTGCCAGCACAGTCGGCGTCTACATTCTAACGGATAACGAAGCATATAAAATTCGCGAATTACCGAAGTCATCGCGCTATTTGCTTGATCTGGCTCAGTTTAACGGGAACTGGCTCGTTGCTGCTGGTGCTGCTACCGATAACCGCGTCTACGTTTATCGCAATCCGGTCACTGCACTGCGGGCTAATCCTGACGCGCCACAGTTTAGCATTCGTACCATGCGTATCGAAAACCCCCAACACATTTCATTTTCAGCCAACACGCAATTTATTGCTGTCCAAGCCGGCCAGACGTTCAATGTCTATGATGCGCTCGACGACCGCCAGTACCACTACACCATTGACACCTCGTTCGATAAGGGCAGCGGTAAAGCCGTCTGGATGGACGGTCATCGACTCCTGACTACAACTGCCGGGAAAATTACCGTATTTGACTTTGATGGCAGCAACTATCAAATGTTGACAGCAATAACAGTCGGTACGATACCGATGCTCGATAGAGACTACACCAGTCTCTACGCTATTGCGCCGTCAACACAAAACCCCAAACGCACCGGATTGGTACAAACACCGTTGCGGGCTGAAACCGACTAGATTGGCCTGCTAGAAAACACTATCAGTAATACGCTGCCATAAGCTCGGGGCGTTACCCGGCACAATATCGGTTGTTTCGTCTATCGCTTCTGCCGTGCTGGCGCTGTTTTTTGTTGGGTTCGGAGAGATTTGCTCGCCAACGATAATCAGACGATTGAGAGACGTGCCAGGCGGGTCACAGGTGATCAGTGTTACCGTAGCCGTCTTGTCGTTCGATCCAAGTACTGAAACGTCGGTTGGCGGTACGATTTTTTTCTCGTATATTTTGTACACATAGCGCACCCCATTGTAATTTATATAAAACGTGTCGCCCTTTTCGAGCTTGCTCAGCAGTACGAACGCAAATTTGTACTTGCCCTGGTTAAAGATATTGTTACTGGAGTGTCCGACAATGGCACTGTTGCCGAGCTGACCGGGTCGCGGCGTGTTAGACATATGCACGACGCCGTTTTCCAGGTCTTTTTGTATGTCAGCCTCGGCGATACCGCCGCCATACACCACTGGTATCTCAACGTTAATTTTGGGAATAATAATTTTCGGGTCTTTGCTGACCGCCGATGAGGCGGGGTCGATGATAATCGGTGTCGAACTGACGCTGCGGCTCGGTGTAATAAACGGCGCGATAAAGCGTTCATTAAAAAAGCTAAACAGAAACAGCAGCATGACAATCGAACCCATGCCGAGCCCAAAAACAATTGAGCGAACATGGTGATTTTTGGCCAGCTTGGAGTCTTTGAGGGCCCGGCGGACGATTTGTTTTTTGACCTGGGCAACATTGCGTGCGTCACCTGTTTTCTGGCCTGGACTCTCAACCGGCTTGTGGGCGGACCCGGCCTGCTCGGGTGGCGTTTCGTGTGTTGGGGCCGTTTTTTTCTGCTTGCCGTGCTCGGAATAGAACTCTTGCCAGACCTCGTGCTTTTCCTTGTCCGATAAGCCAACGTAGTAGTTGTGCCATTCGGTTTGGATTTCGGCCAATGATTTGCCGCTAGTGCTCAGTTTGTGCATATATGCTTGGTGCTTTGACTGGGGCTTTGTGATCGTTCCTGTTTGGACGATTTCTTCGGCAGCATTCGGTTCGTCTTGATACAAGGCGCTAATTTTGGCGCGAATAACATTGACCGCGGGATCAGCGGTATTGTCTTGGGATGATTTGTGATTCGTATCTGCCATGCTCTCTATAAATTCTACTTATGCTAGCCTAACAGAGTAAATTGTACTATAATCTCCCCTGTTCTCCTAGTGCTCCATCAATCGAGTGCGACCGAGGGCGAGTGGCGGAATGGGTATATTTATCCCGTCTAGATGGAGCCGCAGTGATGGAACTGGTAGACATGCGGGACTCAAAATCCCGTGCTAGCAATAGCGTGTCGGTTCGATTCCGACCTGCGGCACCATCTGTACGGGACGGGCACAATCGTGTTCCTTACAGATTGAGGGTTCGATTCCCTCCTCGCCCATCAGATTGAAACAGACTGTATTTGCTTTTTGTTGCTATGTATCTAAGAGTGACGTTGTGATTGCTTCAAACGGCTTGGCCGGGTTTTGCAGCCACCAGACGCTAGCATGCGCGGCGGTAACGACTCGCCAGCTGTCAGCGGATTTTGTTGGTGTGGTGCTGACCTTTCCGCGGCTGGCCACAAAAATAACCCCGTTATGTTCAGTCACAATATTGCCGGCGTAGGTTTCGGTTAGTTTATGGAGTGTCTCGACCAGCTGCTGCAACGTCATTGAAAACACGATGGCCTGTGGCCACTTGGCGTGGGTGCAGAGCTTTTGTAGCTGTGCCAGCGACAGTACCAGGGTGGTATGCTGCCGCTCTAGTACTTTGAGCGGTTGGTGCGCAAAGTAGTCCACGGCGTCTTTGGTTATGGTGAGCAGCCCTGGATATTTTTCGGCGAATGACTCCAGCACAATGGCCGTTTCGCTGTTGCGACCCAAGTCACCGGCAATCAGCACGCCGTCGGCCCATCGGCTCCAGTCCAGCCACTCGGCCAGGGCTTTGCGGTCAAACGCGCCGGTTTTGGTGCTGCTTGCGAATTCGCCGTTCTCTAAAATCGCACCGACGGTTTTTTGCAGTGCGCTTGGCAGTAACACCTTGGCGACACCAACACCGCTTTTTACTGCCTCATCGTATGCTTCGCCTGGCGCAGCAAACTCATGGGTGTTGCCGCCAATAATGAGCAACTTGCCGGCCAGCTGTTTGTTTTCCGGCTTGCTCCATAGCATATCCGGAAACAGCGGTTGGTCTTTGGTTTGTTTTTGCCAGTAGTCCACGGGGCCTATACTAGCATACTCTTGACAAATATGGTATAATATAGAGATAGACTACTCAAGATGATACTGCCCGCCCCTGTCAACCAGATGATAGACGACATTTTTTCGCTCGACAACAATAGGCCAACCATGTCGTTTGGCTATCTCGAATAACTCTCGGTCGGGGTTGAATGCAATCGGGTTTTCGACAAGCTCTAGCATTGGCGCATCGCTTTTGCTGTCGCCCACGGCGTAGCTTCCCTTCAGCGAAAGGTTGTGTTCGTTGACAAAGTTTTGCAGCCTTGTTTTTTTGTCATGGCTGCCCACGGTAACCCTCCCCGTGAAGCGCCCATCGGCTCGCTCATAGTCTGTCCCTGTCCAGTAGCCAAAGCCAAACTGCTCGGCAATGTGTTTTACGAGCTCGCGGTGCGAGCCAGAAATGGCAATAAGTATATACCCGTCTTTCTTGAGTGCTTTGAGTAAGTCACGAGTGTAGGTATAGACCTGGGTTTTGTACTCCTCGGCAACTTCATCAACTGCTTGGTCGAATTGTTCTGGTGTCAGGTGTGGCAAAGCTTGCTCGTAGATTTTTATCAGTTGAATTTCGTAAGCATGGAACGCCTCGGAATGTTCGCGCCGTTTCCAGCGCATGCGGGCGTCGCGGAGTGTTGTGTGGGCTTGCTCGCCAAGCAGTCCCTTCTGGGCCAGCTTGTCAACCACTGCGTGGTACAGTTGCCAGCGAATCAGCGTCCCATCAATATCAAACACCGCAAATTTTTTCATAACTTCTCCACAATGGTTACGGCCTTGTTTATGATATGGTCGTTGGTGTCAAATTCAAAGCTACCAATGATCTTTTTACCTTGCAAAACTTGCGGTAACCAGAATTCATCATCTTCCCACATGTGGTGGTACGGCACCTTGCTAATATTAAACCATTTGGGCGCCATTTCTTCGGTCTCTTTTGGCTCGCCCTTCCATTTTTTGCATAGGTAGGCATGTACAATAATGGTGTAAGGCTGGTTCTTCTCATTTTTGTTGATGAAGGTAAGGTGGGCTGCTTTTTCAAAAGACTGAGGCGTGACACCGATCTCCTCCTGGCACTCACGAATCATAGCAGTTTCATCATTTTCGCCTGGCTCAACCTTGCCGCCTGCCCCATTCCAGCGGCCCATTCCAAACCCTCGTTTTTTCATCGCCAGTAGCAGTTGTTGCTCTTTTACTAGAAAAACTACCGTGCAAGTCTGGGTTTTCATAGTTATTCTAGGAAAGGATCGTCAGGTAGCGGGTTCGGGTCAATATCTCGCTCCATCTCATCCCAAAAATACTCCTCAATCTCCGGATGAGGTGTGCCACCTCGAGTTACATAATCAATTACCGTTCCGTCAGCTTGTTGCACTCTGCTCGTAACTTCATTTGGGCCTGTCACATAGCGACCAAGTACTCTGCTCAGGTCTGGCTTGCCTAATTCCGGCTCACCAAATGGTATGTCCCACACACTGTCTATTTCTCGTCGCTCAATGCTATTTGCCATGGTGTTCCTTACACATCTAAGTGTAACACGTGCCTCTTGATGAAAAGTCTACGCTGCTTTGGTTTCGAGTCTAGTGATGCGCGTCTCGTGATCTTTGAGCTGCGCACTCGTGGCTTCGTCACCGGCATGCATGGCGTCGCCGACGGCTTCTGACAGGTCATCTATCTTTTTGGATAGCTTGAGGTCTACTTTATCGATTTTCTCGTCCAATTTTTTGATTTCGTCTCGTATTTCACTGGTTTGCAGTGCCAGCTGCTGCGAGACAGTGCTTGTTATAAACTGCTTAAGATCGGCAATCGCGTCTTCATTCATGCCTGTAGTCTACACTCGGCTTGCTTCTTCACAAAATAATTATGTGGCGAGGTCGATGCTGATCGGACAGTGGTCGGAGCCCATTTGCGCGGGGTGGATTTCGGCCCCTTTCACCCTATTTTTGATAGATTCAGAAACCAGCCAGTAGTCGATCCGCCAACCGACGTTGCGGGCGCGAGCGTTGGCCCAGTGCGTCCACCACGTGTAGGCTTCCGCTTGGTTTGGATATTTGTGACGAAATGTATCTATAAAACCGGCTTTTATAAAGTTTTCAAAGCCCGCTCTTTCTTCGTTAGTGAAGCCGTGTTTGCCGACATTTTCTTTAGGCCGCGCAAGGTCGATTTCCTGGTGCGCCACATTGAGATCGCCGCAAAACAGTACTGGCTTTTTTGTTTCCAGCTGTTTGATATAGGTTAAAAAGGCTGGATCCCAGTGCTGGTAACGCAGTTGGAGGCGGCTGAGGTCGCTTTTTGAATTGGGTGTGTAGACGGTTACCACATAAAATTTTTCAAACTCGGCCGTGACTACCCGGCCTTCGTCGTTCGGATTGCCGTAGGTGTCGCCGGTAACTTTGAATTTTTTGATAATGTCTTCCGGAAATCCGTTGATGACAGCGAGTGGTTTGATTTTGGTAAAGATTGCCGTGCCAGAGTAGCCTTTCTTTTTGGCAGAGTTCCAGTATTCCTCATACTCAGGCAGATCGACCTCGGACTGTCCTTGCATAGCCTTGGTTTCTTGCAAGCACAAGATGTCCGGGTCATGCTCGGCGACGAACTTCTGCAGTTCGCCCTTTCTGACCACTGCCCGAATCCCATTTACATTCCAAGAGTACAGTTTCATACAGGACAGTATATCAGACGGAGCCTATTGTAATAAATAAGCAAAAATGCCATAATTATATTTATGGCTCAACTTTATTCTTTAGAACAACTTGATCAGGCAAATCTACCTGGTTTCCATGGGGCCGCGACGCTACAGGAATGTCTATTTCAGGAAACCGATTGGCAGACGGTTCTTTCTTTGACTATTCTCTCGGAGGTTGATGGGGGGGGGCTGAAGATTCTCAACAGTATTCGCAGAGAAGATACCAACATGACCCATCCAGGAGTAGTAAGCACTCCGACTGCCCGTTTACCTCGTAGATTCGCACACCAGCTATTGCGTTCAAAATATGATTACCTTATAGAGGGCGACAAGACTCTGCATCTCAATGAAGTCAATCCACAGCAACCCCAGACTATAATGCAATTGAGCGGTAATCATGAGGCAATTCCTGACTCAGAAGCTCCTTTGTCGTATGTTGCTGCTAGCCTGATGGCCGGCAAACTTGGCTGTGCAACTGCACTAGAATCCGCATCTGCGGCAAATCCACTGGGCAGTGTATCGCTCGAGACGTTAATAGGCGGCTTCAGCTACGCTGCCGATGATGCAAGTGGAGAGCCTTTGTTTGAGCCATTGATAATGCTTGGTGCAGCTGTCAGGCTTGAAGATCCAAGCATCATCCCTGAAACAACAGAGGCTTACAGACGCAATAGCTGGGTTAGTCTTGAAGCATTCCGCAAAGGCTACGCAAGCAGAAAAGCGAATCTACTTATACCGAGCATAACCCCAGACGAAGAAGTAGCAGTTTGTGTTCGTGGTCTGTGTCTCGCTACTTCAAGCGTCAACATAGCGGACGAGGGACGCCTCCAAGAACACCTCGGCTTAGATTCCTAAAACTTCTTAAGCACGCTAGTGATAGCTGCAATAATAGCTTGCTCTGAAGCACTTTCTCTGGTTATGAGATTATCCGTCACGTAGCCTAGCAGACCTTGTTTTTTACCAATGTCAGCTATGCCGGTGATTGCATGTGTGGCTTCCGACAGGTCTTTGCCTTTCTCTATCTCTATAATAATTTCTTTTGGTACGCTTACCTTCTGGCTTATGCCATAACCAACTTGCAGTTGTTTTGTGATTGCACAAGCGATGTTACCAGCAAACCATACGTCATCAATCTGCTGTAGTCCACCCTCGAGTCCAATCCCCAAATCTGCCCCTTTTACTTCCCGCAAGGCATTATTTGCCCGTGTGAAAGCGCCCTGCATAGACTCGCTATCATTCATGGGCTGGTCTGCTACACCGGAAGACACCTCTATGCCTATAATCTCAACATGCTGTTGCTTAAAAACCGTTACCAACGCCGCATGGATGGCACGGAGTTTTGCGGGATTTTTAGTTCCAACAGCAACCTTCATGCTGTCAGTATAGCGCTTCAAAGGTAGCTCTGCCAGACTTGGCTTCTGGACATAGGCACGAAGTCTTAAGCGGCGGCTTCAAGAGTCGTGACGCGTGTGTCCAGTCGCTGCACGTCTTTGGTTGTTTCCGTAACAGCTTTCTTGATTATTTTCATATCTTGCTTGATTGGTTCTAATTCTTCCTGCACAATAGGCCGCACTTTGTTCTCAATCATTATATCCAGACTCTCAATAAGTTGTGCAAACTTGTCATCAAAGTGTTCTAGAATCACCTGCGTGTCATTGCTGCTCATACCCTGCCCCCGCTTTGTTGATTGTAGAAAGAGTGTAACAAAAACGGTGATTGTGTGCTAGACTTGACTTCTAGAAATGAGTGTCAAATACCAGCGAATACTCCTAAAACTTTCCGGCGAGCAACTCGCTGGCGAATACGAATCTGGTATTGACCCCAAAATTGCCAGTTGGCTAGCCAAAGAAATTAAAGCCGTCGCAGACCAAGGCGCTCAGATAGTTATCATGGTTGGCGGCGGCAACTTTGTGCGCGGTGCTCAGGTAGCCGGGCATGGTATTCATCGGGTTACCGGCGACCACATGGGTATGCTGGCTACGATGATTAACGCACTGGCGTTAACTGATATATTCGAAGCCAAGGGCCTACCGACCCGTTGTCTGAGCAACATTTTTGCCGAACAAGTCGCAGAGCCGTTTGTACATAGATTGGCCAACAAGCACCTAGAAAACGGCCGCGTAGTGATTCTGGCCGGCGGCAGCGGCCGTCCCTACGTTACGACCGATACGGCTGCAGTTGTACTTGGTCTAGAGCTAGATTGTGAAGCGGTATTTAAGGCCACCAAAGTTGATGGCGTCTACGATAAAGACCCAGCTAAACATGCTGACGCCAAAAAACACGAACATATTGCCTTTCAGCACGCCGTCGAAAACGCGGAAATCCGTATCATGGACAAGGCTGCCATGGGGCTGGCAATGGAGCACGGCATGTCGATTGTAGTTTTTGATGCACTCAAGGACGGCAATATATTGGCCGCTGCCGAAGGCAAAAATATCGGCACAACCATCGCCTAGATACTTTGAACTTAGTATGACGTTAAACCTCAGCCAAGGCACCTCGGAAGCGCAAAATGTGCTACAAACAAAAGCACATTTTGTGACCCGTACGTGCCGCAGCGGAGTTTACCTTTTAGATCTCGATTGATTCGCCGGGTTGCAGGAACTTGAATTCTTTACCGGAGCGCTCGGCAAACTTTTGAACCCAGTTATTGGTAGCGTTATGACCAATCTCCGATAACAGTGCATTGTGGGTTGGAAAAATCAGTTTGCACTGGCTTTGCTCGATAAGCGGAATGGTATCGCCAATTTTTAACCACGGAGCGGACGATGGCACGGCCAGTACTGTAAATGGTTTGGGACATGTGGTGAGTGAATCGCCCGGATAGTACAGTTTGTCGTTAACGAGCACACCAATGTTTTGAGCTATTGGTGTTTTTGGATCAATTTCGGCGTGTTTTTCGCCAAAAAATTCCAGCACGAAACTACCAACGGAGTATTGTTGACCAGGAGTTGGCACTTGGGTGTTCGAAGCTATCTTTTCAGCAGTTTCCTGCGTTGTGAATATCTGGACATTTGGGTTAGCAGCAAGGATGGCCTCGATTTTTTTGGAGTTAAAATGGTCGCCGTGAACATGGGTTATCACGACGGCGGTTACATCAGAAAAGTCGGTCAATGAAGTCGTAAATTCTCCCGGGCAAACAATCAGCCGGTCGTTCCCTTCCCGAATGTCTAGACACGCATGCTCGTATTTGGTGATTTTCACACTTTTATTATAGCAAAAAATGACAGCACTCAAGGTGCTTATCAGTCGATTTTGAGCCGCTGTATGAGACTATCGACGTCAGCGTTCTTGAGGCTGCCATGCGGTTGGCTGGCGCGCGGCTGTTTAGTGCGCAGCTGCAAAACTGCACGGCGATAGCGTTTTTGTAGGGTCGAAGACGTGTTGCGGAAGAGCGATCGTTTCGTTTGCACTGTATTTGCAGGTGCTTTGAAAGCGATCAGCCCTTGGAGTGAATCAGATTTTGTGGTGTAGCGTTTGTGCATGACCTATTTTACCTCCACGGCCGGGCGGAACCGCTCGCTTTGTAGATACCCTTTCGGGTCGTCGGTGCTGAAATGGTACGCGCCGCTGATAAATGCGACTGATGCAGGTTGTTCAGCTCCGTGTTTGAGCAGCCACGTCCAGCCGTCTTTCTCGCGGGCTGATGCCGACTGCAGGCTGTAGATAGCGTATTCGTAGACGCCCAGTGCGCGAGTATCAAGCCCGCCAATGAGGTATTTTTTGTCGCTCATGATTGATTCAGCGCTGCCCCACAACATGCCTTGTTTGCCGTTATAGACAACCAGTAAGCGCCAGTTTGTCGGCGGCTTATAAAAGTCGCGTACCGCAGTGCATTGATCGGGATAATATACGCCTGACTGCTGTTGCCTTGCTGTTGCTACATCTTGTGCAGCAAAAGCACTTTTGGGCGGTATGAGTACCAGCGTGAAAAACGCCTGATCGACATGGAGTTCTTCGCTGAGGGTATTGATGGTGGCAACGGCGGTCTTGAGTTTTGCAGTTAGGACTTTCTGGGTTGGAATGCGAACACCGCGCTCTTGCCATTCACGAGCTAGGCGGTCGTACCAATAGTTCGTTGAGCTTGTATTTTCAGGCACATCTTCGCTGGTTTGGTCTGTGGTTTTGGGGTCCGAGTCAGGTTTGACCAGGCCTGAACGCTGGCGGTAGAGTGCAACCAGGTGGTCTTGCAACGCCATTATCTGATTGTCGATTGCTTCTATTTTTTCAAAATCGGACAATAACATAGCTACCTTCCCTACTTATGGTACGAGTTGCATGTCGTTACGGACTTGCGGCGCGGTACGCAGTGACGATGCGAAGTGTTCTTCGATAGCTGCAAGGTGCTTGCCAGCCTGTTCGCTAACGGCAATCAGGCGTTGTGTGTCGTCAGCAATGCGACTGGTGGCGTTGACTGCTTCGTTGACGCGGCGGTGGAGGTCGGCGCGGTAGGCATCGATACTTGGTGAGCTGATGGTACCCTGCTGTTCGGCTAGCATTTGCGACAGCATTTGTAATGTCGGAGCAATCTCTTTGAGCACTGCTTCCATATCTTTGACTTGTGAGCTTATTTTCCCGTGGGATTGTTTATCAATTTTATAGACAATCATACTAACTCCTTGTAATACAAGCTATCATAGCACCAAGTACATTACTAGTAAAGTAGATTACATAATAAGTTAAATTTCTATACTCAATATTCGACGACGAAGGATGGCGGAGAGGGAGGGATGCGCCTTCGGCTTGCACGGACTTCACTTTTCGGTGCAAGCACCTGCACGCTCAGTCCTGTACGAACCTGCCCTGCGGGCTATCAGGTTCAAATACTGCTCAATCATACAAACAGCCAGGTCAGAGACCTGACTATTTGTATGGCGGAGGGGACAGGATTCGAACCTGCGAGAGCCTTGCGACTCAACTCGCTTTCCAAGCGAGCGCACTAGACCAACTATGCGACCCCTCCGCGGCACTTTTAATAGTAGCGATTATTGTCGGTTTCTCAAAGTGTGCTGATAGTTGGGTTGGCGCATAGCAATGTGGAGTAAAAATACAAACACATCTTTTATCTGCTTGTAAAGAAGCGTATAGTAGGTGGCGTGAGGGTCGTGCGCGATGCACGTCCTTTTTATTATCTAACCAACAGCTTTTATGGAAAGGCGTAATGCGAGAATGCCTTTGATCGAAATTCGAGACGTCAGTAAACTGTACGGCTTTGGCGATGCCACCACTGTGGCGCTAGACGAAGTCAGTTTGCGCGTCGAGAAAAACGAATTTATCGCCATCATGGGTCCGAGCGGCTCTGGGAAATCGACGCTGATGAATATCATCGGTTTGCTCGATCAGCCAACGCACGGCTTGTATAAATTGAACGATCGGTTTGTTGCTAAACTCCGTACCAACCAGCGGGCTAAAATCCGTCGCGATACCATCGGTTTTGTCTTTCAGAATTTCAATCTCCTGCCCCGTCTCACCGTACTGGACAATGTTGCCCTGCCGCTTGCCTACAAGGGCATGACGCCAGTTCGGCGGGCGCGCCGAGCCAGTGAAATGCTGGAACGAGTCGGGCTTTCGGACAGAGAATATTTTTATCCGCGGCAACTCAGTGGCGGCGAGGTGCAGCGAGTAGCTATTGCGCGGGCACTGGTCAATGACCCAAACTTGATTATTGCTGATGAGCCGACCGGCAACCTGGACAGTGCCTCGTCACGCGTTATCATGGAACTTTTGAGCGAGGTGCACAAAAGCGGCAATACCGTGTTGATGGTGACACACAATCCGTCCCTGACGCGCTTTGCCAATCGGGTTATCTATGTCCACGATGGCGCGATTATTCACGATGAGCAAAGCCGGCTTGGCGAAATCCCTGGCATTTTGCAAAAGAGCATGTACTTTGTCAGTAAAAAATCGGAGCACGATGACCTCGCGGGTGTGTCGGCGCTGATGAAAAACATTCCAGGCGATCTTGACGACAAAAAGAAGCCCGCCAAAAAACCGCGCAAACGCCGGGCGCGGAAAACCACGCGAAAGGTAGCCAAAAAATGATACTCAACAATATTCGTCTGGCGTGGGCCTCTATAAAAACGGCTCGTTTTCGTAGTTTGCTGACCATGCTCGGCATCATTATCGGCGTGGCATCGGTTGTCACGACAGTTAGTTTGGGCGAAGGCGTTCGGCGCGAAGTCCGGTCGCAAGTTGATGCTTACGGCGAGAGCCTTATCACGATATGGCCGGGTAATGTTGTGACCCGCGATGCCCAGGGCACGGTGACTGGCTACAATATCCTCGGTAATTTTAATGCTAGTATCCTGACACAAGAAGACGTCGCCTCGGTCCAAAACGCAGTCGGGGTCAAGCAAGTCACGCCACTGTCTGTCATCAATGGCCAGGTTGCCTACGAAGATACGACAGCGCCTCATGCAACAGTTGCCGCCACAACCAGTAACTTTGCCGATATCATGCAGCAGGAATTTTTGGTCGGCGGCTTTTTAGCAGACAGTGACAACGGCCGCAACTTTGCAGTCCTTGGTAGCAGCGTAGCCGATGCATTATTTAAAAACAACGCCCCGATCGGCCGCTCGATTACCTTCCGCGACCAACAATTCCTCATCAAGGGCGTGTTCGACACGTTCAGTAGTTCATCGTTATCACCGGGACTTGACCTCAACAATACCGTCTTTATCCCTTACGCAACTGGCCAGGCATTGTCGCAAGACCGCGCCTCGGTCTTCCAGATTTTTGCCGTGGCGGATGACGCTGACGCGGTTGACAACACAAAGCAAGCTATCGAAACAGGGCTGCGCGAAACTCGGGGCGGCCAACAGGATTTCACCGTGCTCAAGCAAGAAGAAATGCTTGGTTTGACGACCAATGTCGTGTTGTTGTTGACCACCCTCATCGGTGCGGTCGCAGCCGTCGCGCTGATTGTCGGCGGCGTGGGCATCATGAATGTTATGTTGGTCTCGGTGACTGAACGGACACACGAAATCGGGGTACGAAAAGCAGTCGGCGCAACGAACCGGCAGATCTTGACGCAATTTTTGGTAGAAGCCGGTATGCTCACTGTAGTGGGTAGTATTATTGGGCTGATGGTGGCCGGTGTGGCGAACATTTTCATCAGGCTTTTTACAGACCTGACGCCTGTTATAACGCTTCCTGTGGTGCTCATAGCAATTGCTGCCGCGCTCATTATCGGTGTGCTGTTTGGCGTGCTTCCGGCCGTCAAAGCGGCACGCAAAGACCCGATTACAGCCCTGCGCAACGGGTTCTAGCTATTTCTTTAACAGACCAACGAAGAAACCTAAGATTGAAAGCCCTATCAGCATATACCCTGCATACAGCAAAAAATATGCACTGGCAGAAAAGTTAAGCACAGTCTCGTAACTTTGACTTCCAACACTTTCGATGATGGCCTGACCGGCCAAAACCAGAAGAATGCCGAACGCAAGCATAACGCCAGAGTTTATGATGATGTCGGCATTCTTCATGGATTTTGTCTCCTTAGCGTTTCTTACCTTCGGCAGCATGTTTCGCGTCAATACCAAGCGCGATCAAGATCGGACCGGTGATAAGTGCGTACAGTCCCATGACCCAAACAAATGCGACGCCACCGCCGACTGGTTGCATGAGCAAAATAATACCAAGCAATGCTGAAAGTATACCGCCAAAGACGAGCAATACTTTGTTGGTTGCCATTGACTCGTCGGTAAGTGCCAGCACGATCTCAAACACACCGCGTGCAATGAACAACAGTCCTGCAAGCAGGATGAACGTTGCAAAGGTGACTTGTGGATGACGAACCAGGTACAAACCGATTCCAAGCTCGATAATACCGATGATAAGCTCCATGAACCAAGTGCGTCCACGACCCATATCGAGAATTGATTGAACGATGCCAATCACTCCGCTCAAGAGTACATAAATACTAAAAATGTAGACCAAGGTCACTAACGTGAGTCCTGGCCAAAATACTGCTGCGATACCGAACAAAATACCGGCAACACCGCGTACAACCAATGCTTCCCACATCGGCTTCATGGCTTTTGCGTCCATATAAGAACCTCCTTTTAATTATTCCTGCCTTTATTGTGCACACTTCATCTGATGGCGTCAATCAGTCATTTTTACTACAGAAACTATCTCGAAGTGGGTACGTCCTTTTGCTGGTGATACGTCAGCTTGGGCCTGTTGACTATTTTATTTATTGAGTGTCTATTGGCTCGTTCGGCACGGGTGTGTTTTCGATCTCTGTTACCGGTGGCGTATCGTTGGGCGCTTTCGGTGGAACAGGTAACGATTCATTATCCGCTGATGTTGTTGATGCGCTTTGACTCACGGTACTTTTGGTACTGCCCTTCTCCTGCGTATTGATAGAAGCTTGTGGCGATGGTACGGTGACAGATTGCGTTTGGGATTCGTGATGTGCACTATTCTGACTGCTTTCGACCGGCGTATTACCAAAAACGTGCGAGCTAAACCCATTTGGCAAGACGGTGACATCAATGCACTGCTCGCCTTCGTCAGCTTGCGCCGATTGATTAGCCGTGCCGGACTCTGGCCAGGTAACCCATGACGTAATGGTGCGGGCGAAACTTTGCGCGTAACCTGCTTGCATGACTTCACAAATATAGTACTGGCCGGGCGCGACGGTGAAGCTGGCCGCAAAGTATGGCTGATTGTTTGTCACTACGCTGTCAACGTAATTCCATTGCTCGTCATAGAGCCGCATTGTCCAGCCAGCCTGGTGCTTTTCGTCGTCGTTCCAGTCCGGTTCGCCATCTGCGTCAATGTCGTAAATTTTGGCGATCATCAGTTGTCCCATGGTTGGCGCGTCTTCTACTATATTGCCGAATTTGTGCGAAGTATTTTTGCCGGCAGTCAGCCCGGTCACCGCAATACAAGTATCGCCCTCGTCCGTGCTTCCGGATTCATTGGCGACGCCGTTGTCATCCCAGGTCACCCACGAGGTAATAGTGGCAACAAAACTTTGCGTGTGCCCTGCTTGGCCAACCTGACAGACAAAATAATCGCCTGGCAGCACGCGGAAGATTGCTGAACTCTGGTAAGGCAGACTGGTCGTCACGATTTCGTTACTGTCGTCATCGCCATAATTTGCTGATTGCCAATCGCTGTCATACAGGCGCATGGTCCAGCCGGGCTCGTGTATGCCTGGTTCGCCGTTCATGTCCATACGACCGTTTTTGTTCAGGTCGGTCGTGGCGTGCATGCGGATAAAGGCCAGGTCTTGATTGTGCGCAGTATTGTTGGCCGGCGTGCCAAAGTCAACCGCGTTGTAGCGGTACGTCATTTCCTGCGATAATTGGTCGTTTTTGACATGCGTTGATCGCCCAGCCGCCACGTCACCGCTGCCGACATAACTCACGGCGTGAACAACCGTGTTTGTCTCGTCTCTGAGGTTGATGGTTCGAGTCTCTGATCCAGTCTGCGCCAGGCTGAAGCCGCTGGTGGCGTTGCAGATAACACCGCCATTTGCCGCGGCGTTACTGTTTTTGCAAATAACTACTCGCTTGCCGCCGGCAAGCGTCACGTTGCCGCTAATCGTGCTGCCGTTGATGTCCCAGTTTGCGATACTTATCGGCGCGTCGGAAACATTTTGTATTTCGATCCATTCGCCATTTGTGTCTGCGACCGCCGTCGGGTCAGCCATAAATTCAGTAATGCGGACTGATCCGGTTTCGGCCGCCGATACCTGAGTTGGTGCGATGCCAACCCACCAAGCCAGATAAACAAGGCATAAAAAAATCGCAGCTGTCGCTGCGGCTAGCTGCTTGCGGTAGCTACTCCGTTTACGTTTGTATACTATGGCAGTCGTTGCGTGCATAGCTTCTCCAATCGTTAGGTTTGTTCATGACAAAAGATTATAAACACAAGCAGATTCTATGTAAAGTATTTTCTACAACAAAATGTCGGGCTTACTATTTTTGTCGTTGCTGCCTATGCTGTTGCCAGTCATAACGCAAGATAATGCCAAAGCATGGGATCAGCAAACAGCCTAAGCCAATCCAATACAGTTCAAACCAGCCGTGCATATCTTGGCCGATTTTGAGCGCATGCACAAAAATAAGCACCATAGCCACAGCCTGCGAGATGCTGACATAAAACCAGTATTTATTGATCAGACGGTGGCGACGCAGACGCACCAGCACCTCAAACGCCAAAAAAGCCAGAAAGGCAACTGATCCGAGGGCGACGTAAATTCGGAGCGATTGCCCGACATAGCCATAAAAGGCCTCTGGCGGTAGTATATTTCTGACCTGCCACTGGTTGAGAGCCAGCAGCCCCGGGTGCAGCAAGATGAGCGCCAGCACCAACCACTGGGTAAATCTACGGTAGGTTCTGTCTTTGCGAGCCGCGCTGTCTTGTGACAAAATAAACGCGCCGTAAGCGTAGTGCGTCCACATAATACTCCAGGCTAGAATACCGACAAGCGGAAATACGTTAGTGAGCGCGATATTGCTCGGCGACCAGTTAATTTTATTTGCCCATACGAGCGTAGGCACGGCGACTACCACTGCAAACAATCCCCATGCGACCCGAGCATATGTACGTGTAACCATATGCTGTATAGTCTACAGCTCTTTGCCGATTCTTGCTACAATATCAACGATACATAAGGAGAACGTACTATGAGCAATAAAAAACTTGGACTTATCCTGCTGGCTGTTGCAGTCATTGTGTTTGCTGGCTTCATCGCCTGGCAACTCATCAACAGTGACGAAGCGGCCGCCCCAGCAGGTAGCTCGACAACAGAGCAGAATACAACGCAGTCAGCAAACGAAGCGGCCGCTGACCCCGGCACAACTGCCACTTACACCGCCAGTCAAGTGGCCGCACACAATAGCGCTGACGATTGCTGGACCATTATTGATGGTAAGGTGTATGACATTACCTCGTATATTCCGCGGCATCCTGGCGGCGATGAGATACTGCGAGCCTGTGGTGCTGATGGCACTTCCCTATTTGAGCGCCGCGAAACTGCAACCGGCGAATCGGTCGGATCCGGCACGCCGCATAGTTCCAGTGCTGCCGCGCAGCTGGCAAGCTTACAGATCGGCGTGCTAGCTGATTAAGCCTAAATTGTCGCTAGAATAAAAGACCCGGAGAAACCTCCGGGTCTTTTTGGTTTGATGTCTTGGTTTTTTGCTTATGACTTCTTGTTGTCGTCTTTTTTGTTCACGTCGCCTTCAAAGCCTTTGCGGAGTTCTTTGGCAGATTCGCCCAGGCTCTTTGACAGCTTTGGCAAGCGTGATGCGCCAAACAGCAGCAGCAAAATAAGCAAAATGATTAATAGTTCTGGTACGCCTAATCCAAACATGTAGTTGATCCCCTCTCGTTGATTACCTCTTTAGTATATATACAAACCATCGACAGCACAAGTGCCGGCTAGGCCATAGTCACGCCGTGGCTTTGGGCGAAAGTCACAAAATCTGGCCACCAGGCTTCACCGGTTGGATCGCCAGCATATATGCCAACAAATGCTACATGACATGCTGAGTAGGCTGCGGACACAACGCGCCCCAGGCTGATTCGTGCCAGGGTTTGCGCACCAGCATCGACGCCCGATATAACATCTGTGCCGTCGATAGACACAGTGTCATTCCCCGTTACTGCTTGAACAACCCCTAAGTGTGCGCCAACCGTGGCATTAGCAGCCGAAGCTTGGGCGGTCGTGAAACGAGTTGTCCACTTCAGGCTACCGTTGGTGTTGATGTACCACTGAGTTGAGCCGGCACCAGACAATACGCGTTGGTTGGCCACGGTCGGTATATAGAAGATGATAACGATGGTGTACGGTACGGCGTAGCTGACCGCCGGTGAAATTAGCTGGTCAGTGGATCCGTTGAATTCGAAGGCCGGCTTATTGTTAAGCACAGCCGCGCTCGCCCGGTATGTACCGGTTCCCACCAGTGGTAGTATGGAGTTGCTGCCATGGCCGGGCCAGGCTGTAACCTGGCCGCCGTCAACCACCTGGTCTACGCGCGGGTCATCATGTGCCATCGGGTCACCCGCCCACCACGCCAACTGCCACGGCTCACTAAGCGGGTTGTAATCTACGGTCGGCGGCACATAGGCTTCTGGCGTTGGCCGCCAACTACTAAATGGCTGCCACGTTGGCATAGTGATTGTTTCACCAACAGTATCATAGACACGTCCGGTGGTGTTGTCGGTGATAGTGTCGTATGCGGATGAGTCTATGTAGAAGTCGGTGTTATTAAAGTCGGCGTTTATAAGAATGTCATTGCCGCCAACACTGTAAATTCGGCCTCTAAACCAGTACATTCTGTCGGTCTGTCCGCTGTTGAGCTCTGTGTACTGAAATCCAACGGCGGTGCTTGTACTGTACGCCACACAGTCAACGGCGACCATACGCGTGCCTGAAGATTGGCCACTAAGATTATGCACAAAGTACGCAGCGCTAAAATCACCGGTTGAGTTATCAGAGACAATCTCGCAGCCAAATAAGTACAAGAACTGGGTTCCGCGAATACCAACCCCCATGCCGCACTTGGTTTGTGACCAGAGCTTCATGTCGAGCATTGTCATTTCAGTGTTAGCACCAGAAGAGTCAGTATGAACGGCGTAGCCTGTGTTTGAACTAAGACCGCGATGTATGAGTGTCATATAGGCCCACAGGGTATTATGCCCGCCGTTATCCATAACATCGTCGTTAGCGGTGGTGGTTATAATTACGTCATCTGGGTTTTCAGTATCACCAATGACATCAACCCAGTCGGCTGCATCTATCGAAGCTGAAACGCTATACGTGCCCGGCGGCACAACGACCAGCTGTCTGGCACCCGAGCTAGCAACCGCGGCCGCACTGTTGATGGCGGTCTGGATTGAAGGTCCGTCATTTGTGGTTGCATAGGTTATACCGGCGTATACCGATCTATCAAATTTCTGTTTGCCGGCAGTTTGGGCGGCAAAGTAACCCAGCCTCATCGGGCTCATGCGGTCAAAGCTCCGATGGCGACCCACTCGTTGGTGCCGCGCTTGTACAACGTCACGCCGCTGTACTGAGCGGCAATCGCCAAGTTGCCGGAATCGGATCTGATGGTAACGCCAGAGCCGGGTACCAATGTGGTCTGTCCGTCTCCGTACTGCACTACGTCAATTCGGGTGCCAATCGGGAAAGCTGCGTCGTCATTTGGCGGAACTTCTACTGTGTTGGGATCGGCGTGGTTCATCTCTATTGTTTTGCCTTGATCGGCCAGTGCCAGCGTATAGTCAGTTGTGGCCTGAGTATTAATGACCGCCGGGCCGCCGGCTGCCAACCAGCCGGTGTTGCCAGTGCCGACAGTTTTTACCCAGAAGATGCCGGTACTGGTGTCTTTGTAGGTGGCACCAACCGGCGCAGTGACGCTGCCTTCCGGAGAACCGGATCCATGGCGAATCAAGTTAGTTACAACATTACCGAGTACCGAAGGGCCTTGTCTAATAGTCAGCTCACCAGCACCGCTGCGGGTAAGTATGGTGTCCGTACTTGAGGCACCACCTGCGCCGAAGGCTAACATAGCGCTGGAGATTCCTAGCAGAGTACTCGCAGCGCCAGAGTTAACCATGAGTATCTGGTGGTTTACGTCCGCGGTATTGTTCTTCAGCCCAAAGATAGGATAGCCAAAGAAGTTTACCAGATGCATCTGTCCATTTGTTGTCAGATCGAGATCCAATTGACCAGAGTGTATACCAGTAGTGTCTCCTGTTAGGTTGCCTCTATACTCAAAGCCAGTCGCACCCTGCATCATCGTTGTTAATGTACCGACGATATCATTTGTCAGTGCGTATAAGAACTGATTGGCAATAGAGATAAATCCGTTAGTGTTTGGATGCACTTGGTCTGAGGATAAATTATAGTAGTCGGCTACGTTCCCTACTTCGCCAAGCATTTTACCTGAGTCTACGAGTGCGATGTTTTCTGCCTCGGCAATCTGGCGGGCTTTGAATGACGTCAGTGCTGCGCCTCCTCCGAAGTGCCCATACGGCCCCCATAATAGAACTGCTCCATCGGTTTCAGCCTTGACGGCTTGTACCAGGGCAGTCAGGTCAGCGAGATAGGTGGCACCAGCGTCATTGATACCGGTCGCAATAATAACGTGTGGCTCCCGGCCGCTAAACGCTTTCAGATGGCGTATAAAGTCGCGCCATCTACTAGGGGTATTGAGGAATGATGGTGTACTGTAGCCTGAATGCCCACCGTTCCACATGCGGATACCATTCGTTCGGTTGCCGACGGTTGGCAGCAACCCTTCCACATGCGTGTTGCCGGTGGACTCAATGTACAGGTCTTTTGTGCCGTACGCGCCTAGGTTGATTGAGGTAATGTTTGATGTGCCATCACCGGTGCTGGTGTCAATGGTCGCGACGATACTACCGCTCGCGCCGCCATTGCGGACAGTCAAGGTACCAGTACCTTCGCCCCAGAGAATAATGACGCCATCAGCGTTTATGTTTCGTTGAATAATTTGACCGTTACTCAAGTTAGTGCCATAGCCAGCAAAGCCGGTATCGTTTGCAGTACCCTGAGTCGTCCCCAAGTTTCTAAAGGCACCGTTTTGGGTGACTTGCATAGCCCCAGCAGGTATAACCCGTGTGGAAGGATTGAAGTTGTTGTTATATCTGGTGGCTAAGTAGTCATACAGAGGGCCTGTCCAGCCCTGCAGGTCGCAGATTGAATCACCAATAACAACGAGGTCAACGCTTCCGCTCGTCAAAAGCAAATCGTCATAAAATGGCTTCATGGACGGATACCGAACTGGCATAGAGCCCGGCTCGGTAGTGGTCTGGGCTTCCAGCTGGCTTATATTGCCATCGAGCGCCGAGACATTGCTGTCCACATAGGCTTTGGTTGCCTTTTGGCTGGCAATCTTGGTGTCGCTGTCGGCCGCCAGCGTGCCGTCAGTGTCAAGCGCGCTGTCCGCAATACCGCCGAGGTTGCCAAGAGCGGTGGCGGCATCATCAACATCAGACAGGTTATTGTTAGCCTGTAAGCCTCCGGCCAGTCGCGGATCATCACCAGCCGCTACCGTCCCCGCCCCAGTACCCACGTTTAGGATGGCACTGTCACCAAGCCCTAAATTGCTTCTGGCGTCATCAGCATTCGTGGCACCCGTGCCACCTTTGTTAACACCCAATGTTTTCTGGGTACCATCATCATTATGCTCAACAGACAAAAAATCATTGAGGATATCTCCCCAATCACCATCATCTGAGCCAGGAATTGGTAATCGTGCCATAGTTTTGCTCTACCTTGCCTAACCCAAGTGTTTCTTCCCACCGTACACGCCACCACCATAACCGGACGAAGTCTGGCGCTGCGTGTTGGTGCGCATAAAAGATTTCATAAACGCATGGATGCCGGTCATGGCAATCAGTCCGGCCCCGATGTAAGCCAAGAACTCGCGTCTCGATACACGCTGTTCCAATAGTTTTTGTAGCATATTTGTATTCATTCCTTGTACCCTCTTTTATGAAATGTGCTTACGGCTTATTGTAGCATAAGCATATCAGCGGTCAACTCTTTTCTAGGCTGTTGCGCCAGAGGTAGCGGCTGACCGAAGTTGACTATAGGGCTGTTTCTTGCGTGAGCGGTAATTGCTTTGCCATACCACGCAGATAGATGACTGATACAGGGCAATGATCGGCACCGCCATAATGGTTTGATTGATGGGGTCCGGGGTTGGCGTTAGAATTGCGGCGATAATAAAGCTCCCCAGTATTACAAAGCGTTGCTTCCGCATCATAATTTTCGGTGTCAACGGCGTAATTTTGTTGATAAACGCAATAATCAGCGGCATCTGGAACAGCGCTGCAAAACCGGCGACATAGATCATGACAAAACTGAAATATTCGTTGGCGCCAATCAGCGACGTCACCGGGCCGGTTGAGAAGTTATTCAGAAAATGCAACGCGGCTGGCAAACTCACAAAATACGCAAAGGCCATACCGGCAATCGCCAGCAGTACCGACACAAGTAAGATGCGGCTGGTTTTGTAGACCACGTGACCAGGGACAGCTGGCGCCAGGAACTTTAGCAGTTGGTAGACCAGCACGGGAATGGCCAGTATAAAGCCAAAAAACAAACAGGTTTTGATGAGGAAATCAAAGCCGCCGGCCGGGCTGGTGTAGTAGAGCTGTTGCCCGAGCGGCTTAATGAGAATGGCGATAATTTGCTCGTGAAAGTAATAGCCGAACGCGCCGCCAATAAACAAGGCAATGACCGACCACAACAGCCGGCTGCGGAGCTCTTGCAAATGCTCGGCTATCGTAAGCTGCGGCGTGGGCCGGGTTGCTTTTGGACTAACGGGCTGCGTTGGTGCATGGGTTGTCGCTGTTGTGTGCGGTGTTGCGGCGCGTGGCTGTGGTGCCAGGGACTGCCGCGTTGGCGCTGCCGGCCGTGTCACTACATCGTGAACCGTCGGCTGCGTTGATACGTGGCTGCGCGTGGTTGTCCGCGCTACCGGCTTTTGTGGTGCGCGCGGGCGAATATCGGCAATAAATTGTCGTGACGTATGCATAATGTTACCCTTAAAAAGTACTTATGGTATAGTATACAGCATAAGGATAATAAAGTAAGGTGGAAGCATGAAAAAAGCTTTGTTTGTAATTACTGCTCTGATGACTGGCGTGGTGGCGGTGTTTGTGCAAACTGCTCGCGCTGTCGCCCAGGAATACAGCTGTGGTGCGTATGGCGGCGGTGCCTACAACGAAGGCGATTGTGTTGATGGAGCTGGTCCCGGTTCCGGCGGTGATGTTGCCGACACCGGCCTGAGCGTCTGGCTGCTGCGTATTATTGCTGCTGTCTTGATCGGTCTGGCTATTTTGATTGTTGTTCGGACTGTCCAGAAAAGACGGCGTCGCTCATAGCGATTACGACTGCTACTTGCGAGGCAAAGAGTTGCGTTGCTGACGCCAGTCATGACGCAGAATGAGGACAAAACACGGAATAAGCAGCAGGCCAAGGGCTATCCAATACAGTTCAAACCAGCCGTGCATGCTGTGGCCAATCTTGAGTGCATGCACAAAAATAAGCACCATTGCCACTGCTTGTGACAAACTGACGTAAAACCAATACTTATTTACCAGGCGGTGGCGGCGAAAGCGCACCAGCACATCAAAAGCCAAAAACGCCAACAGCGCAACAGAGGCGATGGCGATGTATATTCGAAGCGACTGCCCGACATAGCCATAAAAGGCCTCTGGCGGTCGTACGCTCCGTACCTGCCACTGGTTCAGTGCCAACAACCCCGGGTGTAGCAGAATGAGCGCCAGCACGAGCCATTGGGTGAGTTTTCGGTAGGTCTTATCTTTACTGGCAGCTCCGTCTTGAGCCAGAATAAACGTGCCATAGGCATAATGCGTCCACATAATGCTCCAAGCCCAAATACCGATCAGCGGAAATATGTTGGTCAGCGCAATATTGCCCGGGTTCCAGCCAATTGTGATGGCCCACTGCAGGAGCGGAATTGTTACTACGACTGCGAACAGTGTCCAGGCCAACCAGGCGTACGTTCGTGTAACCATATGCTCTATAGTGTACAGTCGTTTGTTAATTCTTGCTACAATACGAACACGACATAAAAAGGAGTATAGACATAATGAGCAATAAAAAACTTGGACTGATCCTGCTGGCAGTCGTAGCAATTCTGTTTCTTGGCTTCGTTGCCTGGCAACTCATGTTTAGCGACAAGGCGGCTGCCCCGGCAGACACTACCGCCAACCAGTCAGATACGGCGCAACCGCAAAGTGAAGAAACACCAAATAGCAACGCAGCCACAACATACACCATGGCCCAAGTTGCCACGCACAATAGCGCTGACGATTGCTGGACAATTATTGATGGTAAGGTGTACGACATTACCTCGTACATTCCCCGCCACCCCGGCGGTGATGAAATTCTGCGGGCTTGCGGTACCGACGGCACTTCCCTGTTTGAGCGCCGTGAGACATCGTCTGGCGAATCAGTTGGTTCCGGCTCGCCGCATAGTGCAAATGCAGCCCGTGAGCTTGCAGCACTACAGGTCGGCACCCTTGCGGACTGACGAAGTGCTGCATAGCGGTTGAACTTTTATTTTGTTCTAGGCGCTTGACGGAGTATACTCGTACAATAATTATTCATGAGCCGGAATCGGAGGGTTGTACGGTGAAGATGACTGACTATACAATTGGCACGCTCGGGAGTCACTCGGCACTCCAGATTCTCAAAGGTGCGCACGACGAAGGGTTTCAGACGGTCATATTATGTAAACAAAGTGACGCTGCTATGTATCGTTCATTTGGGGTTGCCGATACTGTCTACGAAATGCCATCACTGACTCATGCCGCTGAATTTGAGCAGCAGCTTATAAAAGATAACGTCATTATGATTCCGCACGGCTCGTTTTTTAGCGCTTATGGACTGGATAAACTGGCTACAATGAAGTTTCTCTATTTTGGCAACAAACAAATTTTGCCTTGGGAAGAAGACAGAACCAAACAGCGTACCTGGCTCAAACAAGCCGGTTTAATTCTGCCAAAAATTTATAAAAAGCCAGCTGATATTGACGGTCCGGTTATCATTAAATTTTTTGGGGCTGGCGGCGGCAAAGGATTCTTCCTGGCGCGGAGTCCCAAAGAATTTGCCCGCAAAATTGCTGATCATCCGGGCAAGGACTACATTATCCAAGAATACATCGTTGGTGCCCCGATTTACGTACACTATTTCTACTCCCCCATTACTGACGAGCTGGAAATCATGAGTATGGACAAGCGCTATGAGACTAATGTTGATTCGATTGGCCGAATCGGCGCCAAAGACCAACTCGATCTTAATATCGAAAGCTCCTACAATATCATGGGCAATATCCCGCTGGTGGTGCGCGAATCGCTACTGTCGACCCTATTTAACATGGGCCGAAGCGTTGTTGACGCATCAAAAAAGCTGCATCCACGCGGCTTGTTTGGCCCGTTTTGCCTGGAAACAATCGTCACGCCGGATCTCGATTTCTATGTATTTGAGATCTCGGCTCGTATCGTGGCTGGTAGCAATCCGTATATTAACGGTTCTCCTTACACGGATGTAAAATACGGCGAACCAATGAGCACCGGCCGCCGCGTTGCACGTGAAGTGAAGAACGCTATTGAATCAGGCAAACTAAGCGAAGTGTTATCCAATGGTCAGCAAGTCTGATATTGATACGATCCTTGGGGGGTACGACCTCAAAAAAGTGCGGATCGGCAGCTTGGGCGGTCACAGTGCACTTGACGTTTGCCGCGGTGCGAAAGCCGAAGGATTCGAGACCGTTGTGGTGGCAAAAAAAGGCCGCGAACAAACCTATGCAAAGCATTTCAAAACACGGGGCAGCAAAGGCTGCGTCGATCACGTTATTGTGGTCGATGATTTTGCCGACGTAGCCAAGCCTGAAGTTCAAAAACAGTTGCGGGAACTGAACGTCGTCTTTGTGCACAGTCGCTACTTTTGGGTATATTGCGATTTTGCGACAATAGAGAATGAGTTTATGGTCCCCATTTTTGGTAATCGGGCATTGGTCCGCAAAGAAGAACGTGACGAAGCCAAAAACCAATACTTCTTGCTTCAGCAAGCTGGTATCGCTATCCCCCGCCAGTTTGACAGGCCGCAGGACATTGACCGTTTGGTGCTCGTCAAGGCCAGTGAAGCGGATCGCGATTACGAGCGGGCGTTCTTTTTGGTGAGCAGTCACAACGAGTATAAGGCAAAATCAACGGCGCTGCTTACACAGGGTACCATTACCAAAGACGGTCTCGACAAGGCTGTTATCGAGGAGTTCGTTGTCGGCCCGCAGCTGAATCTGAACCTTTTCTACTCGCCGCTCACTGGCGAGGTCGAATTACTTGGCACCGACACACGTCGACAAACGAATATTGATGGTCTGCTTCGCATGACAGCACCAGAACAGATCGAGGTACTCAAACATGTGCGACCACAATATATAGAAAACGGGCACCAGGCGGTGACGATTAAAGAGTCGCTGGTAGAAAAGGCCTTTGAAGCCGGCGAAAAGTTCAGTGCAGCAGTCAAAAAACACTACCCACCGGGCATGATTGGTCCCTTTGCGCTGCAGGGTGCAGTAACCGCTGGACCGCCAACTGAAGAGTTTGTCGTGTTTGATGTCAGTATGCGCATTCCTGGCAGCCCGGGCACAATGTTTACCCCGTACTCTGGCTACTTATATGGTGACAATATGAGCATCGGTCGTCGCATTGCCCGAGAAGTCAAAGAAGCTGTCGCCCAACATCGTCTCAGCGATATCGTGACCTAAGCAACCCTTGGCCAAGAGCTTGATGCGTTACAATAGTGGCATGGATGGAGTGCCGCTGGCTGAAAGTTTACGCCCGAAAACGCTTGATGACGTCATAGGTCAAGCGCATTTATTGGGTGATGGCGAAATCTTGCGGCAAATTGTGGCCAGCAAAGAGCCGGTCAGTTTGATTCTCTGGGGTCCGCCGGGCAGCGGTAAAACCACGCTGGCGCGCATTATTGCCCGTGAAACCGAAGCCGATTTTATTGAAATCTCGGCTGTGACCTCCGGTATTCCTGACGTTAAAAACATCATCAAACACGCCGGGGAAAATCAACGACTCGGCATGCGCACGGTGCTGTTTGTCGATGAAATCCACCGCTTTAACAAAGCCCAGCAAGATGCCTTCCTGCCCCATGTCGAAAACGGGCTGATTACGCTGATTGGCGCCACCACCGAAAATCCCAGCTTTGAAGTTATTGCGCCCCTGCTTTCGCGCAGCCGGGTGCTGGTGCTCGAGCCGCACCAAAAAGACGACGTTATTGCTATTATCAACCGAGCACTCAAGGCCTTGAAAAGTAAATCAAAAGTTGAGCCAAAAGCCATTGATTATCTTGCCGAAGTCTCCGGCGGCGATGCCCGCGTGGCTCTTGGCAATCTGGAGCTTGCCCTTAAACTCAGCCCCAAAAAAGTCACCGTTGCGGTTGTCAAAGCCGCCGCCCAGCGTAAATTGCCCGGCTATGACAAACAAGGCGAATACCACTACAACCTTATTAGCGCCTTCATAAAAAGTATGCGCGGTAGTGACGTCGACGCCTCACTGTATTATCTGGCACGAATGCTTGACGCTGGCGAAGACCCGAAGTTTGTTGCCCGCCGCTTGGTTATTTTTGCGTCCGAAGACGTCGGTTTGGCTGCGAGCGCAGCGCTGAATCTGGCAGTCAGTACGTTTTTGGCAGTAGAGCGGTTGGGCATGCCAGAGTGCCAATACAGCCTCTATCACCTGACAATGGTGCTGGCCAAGACCAAGAAATCCCGTACGGTTGCCGATAGCATGGTTCGTGCGCAGCAGGCCGCCAAAGATTATCCAAATGCGGCCGTTCCCCTGCACCTGCGCAACGCGCCGACCAAACTCATGAAAGATCTGGGGTATCAAAAAGGCACCAAATGGGAAGCCGGCTTCAAGCACCCCAAAGGCTTCTTGCCCGAAGAACTCCAAGATTTGACGATTGCTACCGATTAACTACACCATATTTCCCTAGTTTCCAAGGAGTATCCTTGGAAAATCCTTGGAAACTAGTCTTTGGCCCCCCTTGCCAAACCGACCAGGGGGGGGGGTAGACTGTAACTATATGCAAAGTATCGGCTACTGGGCTTCCCAACGAGTTACTCCTCCCCCTTTCAACCCATTAACCCTCTGCAACCCCCTCCACGTTGGTTGGGCTTCTGACCCTAACTGGACCATCAACAACAATGACGCAGTTGCAAGCTGGCCCAACCGAGGCTCAGTCGGCGGAGATCCAGCTCAAGCTACCGCAGCGAACAGACCTATCTACCACACCTCCATACCAGAACTAAATAACAAATCAGCAGTGGTGTTTGATGGGGAAAACGACTATCTGTTGGCTGATATCACAGAGGTACCACAGCCGTGGTCGATGGTGGTTGTGGCGGCACGTGGATCCCTAACGTCATTTAATGGCCGAGTCCCTATTGTCGGCCGACCAGGAGCCAGTTCTCCATGTTGGCTAGCATTCGCTCGAACGAGTAACAATGTCTATGCAGTGAATGCTGGGTCTTCGCTCGATGGTGGAAACAGTGGGAACACCAACCCACATGTGATGATCGGCGTCGGTAATGGCGGCGCATCACGAGTAGTGGTAGATGCAGCGGATCTTGCCTACGGTAATGCCGGTACGAATTCAATTACACACGTCATTATCGGACAAAATGGCGAACAGAATGCACAATTCAATGGCCCCATAGCCTTTTGGGCGGTCTACGCCGATGATGTGACCGCTCACCCTGACTACGCCAAGCTCCTGAACGGATTATCTGATTACTACCAGATTCCACTGGGGTCGTAAATGACTAGCTGTGCATCAGCTCAGCCAGTTTGCGCAGTGTATTACAGTTGCGAATGGTCATTTGCTTGTACGTATCGGTACCGACCAGCTTCATCAACCCGCTTTTTGTTACATGTTTACGATCGACCGACCACAGGAGTGCGCCCGGCACATACCTGACGGTATCAATGCCTGGCTTGATGGTTACATGCTCCACAATCTTCGGGTTGTCGATTGCCTTCCACAAAAACATCACATCGCATTTCATGGTATTGTCGTTAACCCAGCTGTCCGGCAGTACTTGTGCGATGGATAAGATATCGGCTTTGCTATAAATTAAGACCGGAACGCTAATGCCAAATTTCGTTTTGATTGCTTTCTCTAGTGTATCTGCGAGCTTCGTTTTTGACTTCAGATCACTTGTGAATACGACGTTCCCGGAGTTGATGTACGTCGCCACGGCCTGCATGCCAGCTTGCTCAAAGACGGCTTTCAATTCCTTCATGTCGATTTTATTATTGCCACCGACATTGATACCTCTGAGTAGTGCCACGTAGATCATCGCTTCTATAGTAGCACTCACAGCTTCATTTCTTGTGCGTATCGGTTAGACCCTGTATGTGATCCGACGCCTTTTACTAACCGAGACGTTCTTTCTCGGATAAACCGCCCCAGATGCCAAACAGTTCTTGGTTGGCGTTTCCGGCATCAAAGCACTCACGTTGTACGCTGCAGGTTCTGCAGATTGCTTTGGCTCGCGCTTCGCGTTCTTGTTTTTCGTGCTTTCTCTCACCCAAACGTTCAAAGAAAAGCACGGCTTGCGGGCCTCGACAGGCTGCCTGGCTTTGCCATGAGGGTTCGAACGTATCCACGACATATTTTTCTCTGTCGACGGGTATGGCTAGCTCGTCTACAGCTAACTCCGATTTCGTTCGTATTTCCAAGTGGTCGGCGATTACGCGACTCATGAGCTTAAAGCGTGTTTGCTGCTCACTCGTTAGTGTGTTACTCCAGCACCTTCTCAACGCTGCTTGTGCGCCGCGAACAGCACCGCGTTCGCTAATGTGTGGACGATGATCACCTTCAAGAACATAGTGCGTCACAAGTGTTTCCATTTGCTGATGGCGACCTTGGTTATAGGCGTTCGTATGCCGCAGGTCAGACACGACAACATCGGGAATGCCAATTCGACTGCCCGCATGACGACCCTTTCGCGTGATCAGTGATAGACCGTGTTCGTCAGCTACCTTATCTTCAAGCTCGTTCGTGGCCTGCGAAAATGCAAGGCCACGGCTTGTCAGAGACTTGGATTCGTTAAAGAATCCCATATCAAAATAGCGCCTTCGGTTTGTCATGGAACGTTCCAGAACCATCAGACCGAGAAGTTCTACTGTACGCTTATGATGAAGACGCACGATATCTCCTTGGCCAAGCCGAATTGCGTCGGGGCCGATGATAAGTAGCTCTCGTATAGTATCCGAGCCTACCTTGGCTTGGACGTGACGGTTGCCGGCCTGCAATTGATCACTGGTGGCTAAAGGGATGCGCGGTGAGTTTATGCCTAAAAATCCAGTTCGCGCAATAGAGGCCAGCATTGCTTCATGCGTGGTGGTCGGCCCGGTTGGGGGCGCTTCGTGCAGAACGGCATCATCGCCGCTTTGTCCACCCTGCCGAGCAAGTGTTTCGTGACCAGGCATCGTTAGTCTATATTATCGCATAAAATATACGCTAAAACGAGACATTATGAGCTTTTAAGCTTCCGTCGGCACGACCGCCAAGCGTTCCCTTATGCTTGCAAAAGAATTGCCCACGGGTCAATATGGTTGCTATCATGTCAAACACGCCGAGATTTTACCGAGAACCTTCCTCAGAGGATGTAGAAACATACGGCTCGTTCGTGGCCGACGCCCGGGCTCGAGTCAGAGCCGAGCGGACATCTTCTCGACTATTCAGCGCCGCGATGGCTCTAACCACGGGTATATCCATAACAATTTTGGAAGCTGCCACAGCCGGCCTGCAGGATTACAAAAAAGGCCTCGGCAATTTTGTTATTCCGCTGGTCGTAAATACGGTTTCTGAGATCCGGGCTGAACGAGCCCAAAAACGCGGGCTGGAGCATTTAGGTAGTGCGGCACTTGGTATCAAGCAGGAAGCAGACCAGACCATTGCCCGGTTGCGAGCCGAGAATGAGATGTTGGCACAGACCATCGTCGCTGCAAACTTACCGCTGCCCGACAAAACCGAGTGAAACCAACAAGCCTGAAAAGCCGGGCTGCGCTACTTGAGTTCGATAGTTCTCACTTGCTATAGGTGAATGCCGCACAAGAACTCAACAGAAGCAGACCGGCAGCAAGTAGGCAAAGACTAGTAGTCTTTGGTGTCTGGGGACAAACGAAGCCGACTGTGCTTTACGCTCGGCGGTAGTTCAATACAAGCGCAAGGCTTCCAAGACTGGCCAAGATCGCACTGAGCAGCAGTGTGACGGACATGTTTATGCCGGAATCAGCAAGTTCGTCTTGACTCAGCGACGCTTCATTGTTGTTTTCACCGCCAGTTTCACCGCTAGCCAAGTTGATACCCGGACCAGATGGGTCGATGATTACACCGTCTTCTTCACCGTTTAAGTCTAAGGAACCGCCATCGGTTATATTGTACGTTGCTACCAATACCGGCAAATCACCGATTTCGGTACTAATCACGCTGGCTCCATCAATAACCTGATAGGTGTCGGTGGTCGGGTCGTACTTGCGAATCACGACATCTTCAGCCGCCAGATCACCGTAATAGTATTGCTCAACAGTTAACGTCTCCCCGGCAAAGCCTTGGCCGCAATCAATGGTAAAGTCCATCAGTCCAGCCGGATAGTCATAGTCGTCATCAGCAACAGTATTGGCAGATTCCGGTGCAATCAGCACAGAATCAACGACACAGTCTTCGTTATCAGCAACAAGCACCGCGTAGTTACCGGTTACCGGATTCACAAAACTGGTGACATGAGCCTGCAAACTATCCTGCGTACCATCATCGTTTGCGTCTCCATTGTTCGGGCCGGCCTCTTCTTCGGCACTGAGCACATTCACAGTGAGTACAGCTGTATCAGCCTCATTGCCGGCCATGTCAGTGGCATCATATTCAACCGTGTAGGTACCGACTTCAGCGGTGTTGACGTTATTGGATGTCACCACGAGCTCTACACTTTCGTCCATGGTATCAATTACGTCGGCGTAATCTTCCGGGTCAAAGGCGCTATCCTGAGCAACGTTTATGTGGTTGCCCTCTGTCAGGTTGATTACCGGATCGGTACCGTCTACCAACAGGGCATCTTCCAGTACAAATGTTTCCGTGCCGCCCATACAACTAACCTGAGAGCGGACTATCACTGAAATATCGTATTCGCCCTCTTCTTCTGGTGCCACGATACCGCCAAGTACTTCAGTAAAGACTTGCGGGCTGTCCTCATTTTCAAGCTGCTCCTCAAGCGGGCGATTCTGCGTAGCACCATCTATTGTTACCTGGGTGCAGCCCCACGTGTTCCCGCTGTCCTCAGACAACTCTACCTGGGCTTCTATATCAAAAGTTCCTTCCGGTTGTACCCAAGCGACATCACCATTAGTTGAAGGCGACGAACCTGTCCATGGCGCACCCCATGTCCCGTTGTAATCTAGGCGCACCTGTTCAAAGTTTCGAGCTGCAAGAACCTGCGTAACGCTCACCAGCACCGCCGCAAATACCAGCAATCCAGCGGCGAACAGCTTCGGGGCTGTTTTTTTATTTATAGTTATAGATCTTCGCATGGTGATAGTTCTACCCTTTCTTTTATTTTGCTACAAAAACATGAGAGCCAGCCATAAAACAAGGGCTGCTTCAAGCTCATGAGACCCAATATAGCCGTAAGTGCATTGAACACACTTGGATCCAAGTATCGCTGGAGCCTGTTTAGCGGATCTTTTTCACAAGTTTTGGATTTAACTGATAGGTTTTGTTATTGATACTGATTAAGTCCGGCACCATGAGCGCGGCTGTCTTTTTGTTTATGGCCGCATGAGCATCGTACACTTTGCGCCAGGAATTGTTATCCAGCTCCTCGCCAAATTTTTCGATAAGCTCATCATTCTCCCAGCGTTTTTTTGGAGCCGAAAAGACAGCACGGCACATACAATATTGATTCGTCGCATAGGTCAGTTTGAGCGAACGGTCATTTACGGTCAGCAGCGCTTCTTTAGGAGAGAAGCTGATGGTTGTAATTTCTTTGAGAGGATATGGCTTATCATGAACCGGTGGGGTTAAGGTTCTTATGAATCGAGACAGGAGATGCAGAAATACGACCAGCACGATCAGACCAAGCAGGCCGCCAACCAGGAGATAGACAAATAGTACCTCATACAGCAGGCTAATGGTCGTACCGACAACAACAACACCAGACTGGACACCATGATTGTCGATGAGCGGCGCAGATTTAACCAAGAATCGACTGTCGCCGTCTTGAGAACGGATCTGCTTTGAGGTAGTTGATCCCAGTCCTTGCTTGATATAGCTCGGGTCGATAAAATCCGGGGTGCGATCCAATTGATTGGTATTACGGCTTTTGCCGAGGATGCCATTGTATCGATCAACTATTTGGTAAGACACCTCAAGCGGCACATTGCGTCCGTCAACTTCGCTGACGTCAATTCGTCCATCTTTGACGGTGATATCCTTATGAATCATTGCTGCTGCGTCAGCGAGTACCGCATCGGTCTTCGCTAATTGCGAGGTATCGGGATGAGAATAAGCTGTTGTGATAACCCCAACTGTCGCTCCCGAGTCATCTTTTATAGGTCGTGCATACATCCGCCACGTTTCATTGGCAATCGTACTAACCGTTTGTGGTTTTTGGTATGTGATCAGATTCTTGAAGTCTGAGGTATCGAGATAGCTTGCAATCGGTCGCCATCTGTCAACGACAAATCCATCTGATGAAAATACATAGATTCTGAACCGGCCGGGAAGAACCGGATCAGCATTGTAACGCGCAAGATCCCATGATCCGTCGGTAATATCAATATCGTCCTGCACCCGTTTGATAATACGATCCAACGCATTTTCCGTACTCGTCGTATATGTGTAGTATATGATGACCGCGCCAGCAAGAAACCAGGCGGTACAAAGCATAATCAGTATGACCGCTAATTTTTTGGGCGATCCGGCCACGAATACGAGTGACTGACGTATACGACGCAGGATTACTGTCAGATTTGGCTTCGGCGCATTCATTTCACGCATAATACCCCAAGTATAGCATCGAGTCTAACGCCGCTAGTAACTTGTAGTCGGCTGCCTTTACTCGTTGAGCGAATCGATTACCCGGCCATTCATACGATAAAAATTACGAGGAACGCTTTTTATTGGTGAGATACCCTAAGCTTCCTGCTGAAGCTATGACCATGAGGAGTGCTGCTACATACAGTGTTACTGCGGGTTGGCCGCTGTCGGCAAGATCTGCATCGGTTTGACCCGCTGTTGCTGCCTGTGCCAGACCAGCCGGGTCAGCGATTTCTCCATTTTCTTCCCCGTCCATATCGAGTTCACCACCATCAGTAATCTGATAGCTGGCAACTTTAACCTGTTGCCCGCCAATAGTCTGACCTGATATTTCCGCATCCTCAATTGTAAAGTACGTATCGGTGTTGGGGTTGTATTTGCGAACTATAAACTCGCCAGAAACGCCATAGTAGTATTGCGTGACGGTGGTGGTAAAACCCTCATCCTCGCAGCTGAGCGTAAAATCCATCAGCCCGGCCGGATATTCATAGTCGGTGTCCTGGGCGGTGTTGGCTGATTCGGCGGCGATGGATACCGAAGTGATGTCGCAATCCTCAGAGACAGCCAGCACTGCGTAATTACCGGTTACCGGATCAATCAGCGAGGCCACGTTGCTTTGTTCGCTATCGGGTATGTCGTCATTATTGGCGTCACCGTTATTTGGTGCAGCGTCTTCAATGGCAGATGGAATACTATCACTGTCATCGTCGTCGAATACGCAGCCCACGGATTGCCATACCAGGCACGGATAATTGTTATTAACTGCTGGTGTGATGCCCCATATTGTGCTGAAATCCCACGCCTCGTCGAGGCCTTCGGTTGCAGTGTCGATAAAGGTGGCGGCTTTTTGCATGTGGGCAGTTTTCTTGCCGGTGCCGACCGGGGAATTGGCCTGGCCGCTCGTTTGATTATCCCAAAATGAATTTTCCGTGTCGCAGCCCTGATCACTGCCAAGCAGACCACCGGTATTGCTGCCACCCGAAACAGCCCCGGTGGCATATGAGTTTGCTATCGAGCCGCCGCAACGGCCGCTCAGCCCGCCGACATTGTTGTTGCCCGTCACACTGCCGCGCGCGTATGAGTTTACAATTTCGCCGCCGTTGGCGCCAGTCAGACCGCCCACACGGCTGTAGCCGGTAACGTTCCCGGTGGCGTAACTCTCCTCAATAATGGTTCCTTCGCCGTTTTGCCCGACCAACCCGCCAACGCGGTCGCCGCCAGCAGTCACCATACCAGTTGCATATGATTTTTGAATATGTGAATCAAACGCCGAGCCAACCAACCCGCCGAGATCGCCGTCTTCTTCGCTACTAGTCGTTACGATGCCGGTGGCGTAGGAATCAACGATCTTGGTATTTCCGGCTTGCCCAACCAACCCGCCGGCACTGCCCCAATCTGTGGTAACGTTACCAATGGCAAAACTATCTTCAATCAAAATGTCTTCATCGCCATAATCGTAGCCGATGTAGCCCACCAAACCACCGATATAATAGTCACCGTGCACCGCCCCGGTCGCAGAGCTGTTCGTGATGTGGAATTTTGTGTCACTGTTCGAGCCCTCGACATAGACATCTCCGACCAGCCCGCCAATGTATCCATCATTGCCCGTCACGCTGTGAGTAAACTGGCTGTTAGTAATTGTCAGCTGCCCTTCATAACCGACTTCACTGTAGCCAACGATACCGCCGACAGAGCCCGCGCCATCGCCGCCGACTACATGCCTAAGTATGGATTG
>CAZRSX010000002.1:0-12612 GCA_964602865.1 uncultured Candidatus Saccharibacteria bacterium | reverse complement strand
CCCTCGACATCGCCAGTAACCTGGTTTGCCTCTATGTGCAGCGAACTGTCGGTGTCATCTGCCTCAATATAGCCAACGATACCGCCGATATTGTAGGCTCCATACACGGAAATACCTGCTGTGGTGTTTTGCGTTACGGTAAACGTGCCACCATCGCTGGCGCGCGCGTAGCCGATCAAGCCGCCAAGCGTACCAGCCCACTCATTATTGAAGTCGACGTCATTACTGACTTGATTTTCAGAGATAGTCAGGGCGTTCTGGTTTCGAGCGCGCGCGTAGCCAACCAATCCGCCCGCTTGTTCAGTTATAACATCCACTGCTCCGCTGGCGCTTGAGCCAGTAATTCCTCCGTCATGATGTGTCGCGTGCAGACAGCCGACCATGCCGCCAACTTTCTCGTACGCCCAGACGGATGTGTTCACCGTGACATTGGTGATGGTAGTGCCCTCGGCTCGCCCAACCAGCCCGCCAACACATTCGTTACCCGCTACTTCGGCATCGGCAATCGTCAGGTTGCTAATGGTTGCACCGTCGGTGGCCGCAAACAGGCCGACGTTAATGTCGTCTTCGTTAATCACAAAGTCGCTGATGGTATTCCCCTGCCCGTTTACTGCACCGCGGAAGCCCATTTCGCCGAAATAATCATCCCAGTCGTTATAAAGCGGCTCAATGGTCGCGCCATCACAGTCAACATTGTCCGTAAAGGTTATGGTATCGTAACGATTCTCGACATCTGATGCGGTGATTGCAGCGATAAGTTCGGTGCAGTCGCTGATCTCTATCTCGTCGCCATCAGGATAGCTGGTGGTCACAGTGAAGTCAGTCGTCACTTCGTCAATGACAGTAAACTCGGGCATGTCCTCGTCGTCACCGTACTCAACAACGTAATAATTCAGCGTAGCACTGTTGCACGGCAGGTCGTTCCAGCCGGTGCCATCCGAATAAAACTGCGCGCAGTCTTCATTGCCGGAGTCATTTGGCTCGCCCGGCGCCCAGTTAGAGAACATTTCATTCACAGGCGTTCCGCCGTCGTCAGCTGACAGACCGCTCCAAAATGATGTGCCTGCCTCCGGGCCGGTCACCCACTTCCAGTCGCCCTCTTCGGCGGCGCCTTCACTTTCGGCATCACTGGCGCCAAACCAGCCGCTGCCACTGAGCCTCGGGCTAATATAGTCGTTTTCTTCTTGTGTGGTGACGGTTGCCAGATAACCTTGGGCGCCATATTTGGTGCGGCCTGCGGCAGCTGCTTTGGCCTCGACCCACGTCATACCGCTCCCAGCTTGCACTATTTCATAAATGTGCCCGTTTTCTGGAAAGAATACTTCGCCTTCGATTTCACCGCCCATTGTGACGCTTACTTCGGTAGGGCCAGCCCGGATAGTTCTAAACCGCAAGGTGGCCAGCGCGGCGTTAATATCGTCTCGCTCACCAGTAAAGGAAATCTCATCACCCGTTTCATCAGTGGTAAACGACAAACCGTCCGTTGTCGTCATAGACAGTTCGCCGTAGTCGACCGATATTGTCACGGGCAAAAACAGGTTTTCGTCGGCCACGATTTGCAGACTGCCCAGCGAAATGTAGTCGTCAGTGTATCCCGTTTTGTCCGTATCGCCGGTGAAGGTTTCGTTGTCGGCGCGAACCACCGGAACGAGCACCAACAAACTGCTCAATGCAAACACCAGCAATACTAGCGCCAGATTCACTTTTTTGAGCATGAACGCAGAATACATAAAACTCCCCTTTTTGTTTGTATGCTGGCGCTTCGCCAAAATTTGTACCCTCACCTAAGTTATGTCGCTTTCGCTTAATATGATAATAGCACCTGTTGTGTAGCTGCACAATAAAAAATAAGGAAAGTATTTTGAGGTCATGCTATCAACTTGCTTGCGGGTTGAAATCTGGGTTCATCCAGACTGGTTCCCACTGGTTGCCGTCCGGGTCGAGGACTTCGTAGCCAAACATCATGTCCTCTGGCGCGCCGTAGTCACCTTTGAAGTAGTCACCGCCGTTGGCCTTGGCGGTATCGGCAAATTTCTGGACGTCTTCTTTGCTACCCATCGAAAGCGCTAGCAAAACGGCATTGGTTTTTTGGGTATCAGCAACTTCTTTGCCGCGCAAAAACTTTTTATGAAAATCCCGGGTTATGAGCATCACGACAATCTCGTCCGACCACTCCATGCCAGCGCCTTTATCGTCGGTAAACGTCGGATTATTTCTAAACCCGAGCGCTTCATAAAACGCAATCGATTTTTTGAGGTCTTTGACCGGAAGATTGATATATACTTGCTTGCTCATTTCCACTCCTTGTTACGTTTAACTTAAAACTCTTCAATGACGATCTTGCGTTGTTTCATCAGGGTTTTGAACGCGCCCGGTTTTTTCATGAGTTCGTTCATGTTTTCTGGGACGATTTGCCAGCTGAGGCCGTATTTATCTTTGCACCAGCCGCATTGTTCATTTTCAGGACTAGCTGATAGTTTCTCCCAAAAGTAGTCAATCTCGGCTTGATCCTTGCAGGCAACTGCGAACGATATTGCTTCGCTAAACTTGAACTCCGGCCCAGCATTAATGGCCACAAACTGCATGCCTCCAATCTCGAACTCTACCGACAAGACTTTGCCGGCCAAATTTTTTTGGAAATCGGCCAAGCCCTCCTCGGCAGTTTTGGGATAATATTCGGTTGAAAGTATCTTGCCATCCGGGAACACCGAGATGTAGAAGTCCACCGCCTCCTTGGCATTCCCGTTAAACCACAAATTTGGTGTAATTTTCTGTGCCATAATACTCCCCCTTTAACACTTTAATTATATCACGCAGCGGTAGTGTCGCGTCTTTGCGGCGCGGTTGAGAGGTTACGACTTGCCGTTTAGATACTTGCCGGCAATACTTAACGCGAATGACGACAAAATGACGAATATCGAGGCCATAAACAGTCTGTTGACAATCAGCGCGAAGCCCGTGTTGCTATCGTCCGGCCCGGAGCCGGTCAGCACCATAAAGATTCCTAAAAAGCCAAAGGTGATCGATGCGTAGATAAATATTCGGGTAGCGATTTTTTGCATATGTTTATTATACCAAAAGTCATTTGATGTAAAATATAGGTATGACTAGTCATGAACCCCCAGAAGGTGTGGTGCACAAAATGCCGGCCGACCTGAAAAAAGCTCTCGTTTCTCATCCGAAAGCCTTAGCGGCGTGGGAGGATATTACGCCCCTGGCGCGCAATGAATGGATCTGTTGGACGGTCACGGTCAAGCAGCAAAAAACCAGAGACGAACACGTCAAGCGAGCCGTTAAAGAACTTGCTGAAGGCAAACGCCGCCCATGCTGTTGGATAGGCTGCATCCACCGCGAAGACAAGCCAATAAGTGCTTCACAAAAATGGGTGCTGAGCAGGCAATCCAGGAAGTCTTGATTTAATACACCAGAAAATATGACCTGTTGCTAGGACGTGGCTCGTTTGCCAAGCGTGTAGAGGGTGGAAAGGCTTGAGCAAATAAGCAGCATGGACACAAAAGTGATGAGCACGCCGTCAATACCCGTGTCTGCCAGGTCACTTGCAGTATTGCCACCTGCTCCAGTGCCCGAACCAGAGGAATCATCGGTGTCGCTCTCGGTATCCGAATCGTCGTCAGGTGTATTATTAATCGCGACACCGAGCGCAACAGGATCAACAATCACGCCGTTGTCGTCGCCGTCTTCATCCAGCTCACCGCCGTCGGTAATGTCATAGCTCAGCAGCAAGGCCGGTTGACCGCCGACGGTTGTGGCAGTGACTTCGGCGTCCGGGATGTCCTGGTAGGTTTCGGTGATCGAGTTATACTTACGTGGCGTAACATCTTCCGGGGCAAGCTCGGTTTGGAAGGTTACCTCTACCGGCACGGTTGACCCGCTCGTGGTGTTGAACGTAAAACTCACCAGCCCAAACGGATATTCATACGCTTCATCTTCCACGATTGGCGCTGCCACCGAATGGCTGGTGATGTGGTTGCCCTCTGGCAGTGTAATATTTAGTAGACCTGTCGTACCTGGTATGGTGAGCTCGGCCAGATTTTGCGGCAGAATGTATTTAACCACGCTAGACGTGTCATAGATGTTGGCATAGATATTACCTTCGGCGTCCGTGCCAATACTATACGGTGTGCTTGCCGTACCAATCAGCTCTCGGATGCCGTCAAGATCGCCGCCAAGGGTATCGCTCGGGAAGCGCTGGATACTCCCCGCGCCGCCAACCTGAACTGGTGAAATGTATGCATAGCCATCAGCCCAGTGAATACCGTTCAGGAACGTCCCGCCGACATTGACCCAGTTGGTCATATTTGGCGTGCCAGCTTCTTGCGTTTTACTGAATTTCTTGATGTTATTGCCGCTGTAACCGCCAGCGTACACGTTGCCCTCGTCGTCAAGCGATACAACCCAGGCATCATTAACCCCGGTCCAGTTCTTGGTGGACACCGCCCCCGCTGCCGCCGAGCGATTGAACATGCGGTACGTCCCGCCGGTATTGTTGGCAACGACAATATCACCGTCGTCGTCAATATCTATGCCCCACGGCGAACTAAACCCGGTCCAGGTTTTTAAAATGGTTGGCTCGCCGGATGGTTCATCGCTATCAAATTGCTTGACGGTGTTACCGTCGGTCACGTAGAGGAGGCCTTGTTCATCGATGGTAATATCCCCGGCCGCGGTAAAACCGGTCCAGGTCTTGAGCAGGGTCGGATTATCCGGATCTGTGGTGCTTGGTGTGTCGCCACTAAACATACTGATGTCCGTCGCGCGGGTGACATATACATTGCCGGCGCCATCAGCCGTCAGTCCACCATAGTTGCCGCTGACATACCACGCTCGCTCGAGGTAGTTTGGCAAGCTCGACGAGCTGCTGGTCGTCGCTTGTGCTCTACCAAAGAGAAAAAGCCCTGCCACAAACACCGCGAGGAAACTCAACAGTAACGCTCTCTGTATCCACGCTTGTCTACCCATATGCATACTCCGTCGCATGTGTACCCTCTTATGTTTCTCGTTACTTTCAATAATACCACGTTAGCAAGAAACGCAAGGGGTATAATCTTGTAGGCATGACTAAGGTCCGGCACCACGAATACATACCGAACATCTTGCCTGCGTAGACCCCGGCTCAGCCTACTTGCCTAGGATGAGTACGACTCTGGGAAGCCGTGCTCTGCGATACTTGCGTTACCATAGGCTTTGTCAGCAGTCACATCAGTACCGAACCACACAGGAGGCTGGAAAGCATCCGCCTCGGCCGTAGATGCGAACTCTACTTCAGCTAGAACATGTCCAGCGTGTTCACCTTCAAATACATCTAGTTCGATCGTGTGCACGCCGTCACCTGAAGGAACTTTATAGCGAGTTTTTTCTACCCTTCTACCTTCTGTTCCCGGCCACATAGCCTCAAACTGATCGGCTGTTAACTCGGTCTCTAGTTCAATTCTCTCAGCGACGTGAGATGCCGAAGCAGCTTTATAGGTCAAAAAGAATTTCGGCCCCTTACGCCTTACTCGAACTGCGCCGTCTGGCGTATTGGCGAGATAGCCTTGATCTATTTTTTCGTGTGGATATCCGTCAAGTTGAAAGCCGTGCTTTTTCAGGTCCGCTACTATGGCGGTGTCAATGATAAATTTTCGTTCTATCTCTCTGTTTTTTGGGGCTTCGGGTCGTGGCGCTCCATCTATATTCATACGAAAATCATATCACATATGGCAGTAGTTGTAAATTACTGCTCTCTGTAGTGTCAGGGACTAGCACTCGATTTCAGCTCGGTCCAACGTACGAATGATACGTTTTGCCGCACGGGTTCGCCGAGTGAGCTGATTAAATACCCTGTCTGAGATTTTTCTCTCGTCTAGAATGTTACGCGCCGCAAGCAAGACAAAATCTACATCTGAAGTCGTTACGCTAAATTCTGGCTCTTCTCTCCACGTGGGGACGCTGACAAAGTACGGAGGCTCCGGCGCATCAATCATTTGGTGCCTTCTGGTTTCGCTGTTAAAACGCACGCGCGTGTCACGCCAAGATTGGCAAGTCTCTTCCGAAGGAGTTCCACCATAAGCGTCCATCAAGAAAGCACTGTTATCGACAGCATCTAATACTACCCTACACTCTGGTAGTGTATCGAAAACTATGGCTACTTCTGGACTACTTGAGGGTCTCATAAACCAAAAATACCACGTTCATGGTGCTTTGCATATTGCTTACGCTTTGTTCCCTGTAGTCTTGGGCGTTAGAACAATTTTTTGTGTACCACTTCCTCTTCGTCGAAACGCCTAGCGGCTTCTTCTGCACCCTGCTCGAGTGCGGCAAGACCCGTCTCTACGGTTCCGAAGCATGACTTATGAGACCAGATCTCCCTAGTCTTTATAATTGTCTGGTTCTTCGTAGTAATATGATTGTTCTATGCCCTTTAAAAATACTTCACGATCATCTATTTTGTCTGTTAAAGCGGTTCGTAGTAGCTCTCGTAGTTCAGTGCTTTTAACATGACTGCGTATCATGGCTTCCAGGTAGTCGTTTTTGTTTATAGCTGCCCAGGCTATGCACTTGCCCAAACGCTTTTTTAGAATCAAATCTAACCAAATGCGTGTACTCCGACCGTTGCCTTCCATGAATGGATGGGCAATGTTCATCTCTGCATATTTTTCAATAATTTCTTCAAAGGCAGTCTCTGGCATTGTCTCTATGCGTTGTAAGGCATCCTCCAGGTATAAAGAGTTTGCGAACCGAAAACCGTCCTTACTGATATTTAGTTTGCGGATGTCTCCAGCAAAGTCGTACAGATCACCAAAAAGATATCGATGAATTTGTTGTAAGCCTCTCGTTGTGCCGATCTCAAAAGACGCCAAATCAGCACTGCCAAAAAGTTTTTTGGCTCGCTGTTTGCTTGTCTCGTCAGTGGTTTGCATATCTATATTATAGCAGAAAACCATATATTTTCTTAATGCTCACCCCTGTTATTATACTTATAAAGTTTAGCAATTCTACCGGATAGTTTCAGCTATGAGTTCGTGATAATCAGGCATGCCTGCTACATCCAGGTACAGTTTTAGCGAGTCGAGTGACTCGCCAAGCGCATCAAATGTAATGCCGTATTCATACGTACTAAGCACGTCATGAGCGACCCAAGCCGGCATTTGTGCACCCTTTTCAGGTGGAAGATTAACGTCGAGGGGCGTGATAGTATCGTCCAGCTCGATGGCTTTCGCCACAATTACTGCGGCTTTGATTCCGCGTTCGTCGGCGCCATCCCCTGTACCTTCTAAGGGTAGAAGACAATGGGCTCCAACCGCGCATGAGTTACAGATGTTATCTTTTTGGTCTACTACGAAATGCACGGGCGCCTCTGCCGATAAATCCAGAAAGCGTTGAAATACAGCCTTATGCCTGGCGACGCTGGCAGTAATCTCATCTTCAGTGGTGCCAAATACATCAGCAAAATAATCTTCAACCTCTGGAGTTGAATATGTCTTTGCGGCCTCTACGAGCTTGCCGCTAATAAATCCAGGAGTATAGCCTTTGTGCAGTAAGCGCCAATAGTTCGTGGCATGATGGCCGCGTATAACGAAAGGCTCTATTTGGTCGTGGTGTATGTCAGATCCCACCGGATTGTTTAATTTCTCAAGAGAGGCCATTAAACAATAATAACATATAATTGGCATATGTAAAGTATGGCTTTAGGGTAGTTAGCTTTGTCTAAGGCTACAAAAGCTTCGCCCGCACAACGACACGCTTATCGTATGTCTGTGAGGCATGGTCAAACGTGCCGCCACAAGTGATTAGGGTAAGTTGCCGATCTATGCCGTCGAGCTGCCTGTATTGCTCCTGGTTGGCGAATGAGGAGGTGATTGTCAAGTCAGTATTTACTCATGAGAGTGTATACTTTAAACAATGAAATCAAGCAATGGCTCCAGCGATTTAAAGAAGAATAGATTTATCGGGCAGATTCAGTTTACCTTAATGTTAGCTATTATTTTTGCAGCGTCATACATTCTATTCAATTCGGGAGATGAGCAGACAACGTTAACTTTCATGCGGTGGTACATGGGGATATTCATGCTTACTTTTGCAGCAATTAAATTGCTCGACTATAAAATGTTTGTTCTAGCGTTTTCTACTTATGACTTTGTAGCTAAACGTGTCAAAGCATACGCACATATATATCCCTTTATCCTCTTAGGGCTTTCCGGGATGTATCTTATCGACATACTCCCATATTTTCGTAATATAGCTACTCTCATTGTCGCCTCGGTTGCAAGCATAGGCGTATTTCAAGATGTGTTTATACAGAGAAACCAGTTATCATGCGGAATACTCGGAAAAGTTATCAGATTACCCTATACCACTATAAGTTTAGTAGAGAGCGTAGCTTTAGTAAGCATGTCAGCTCTAAGCCTGTTTTTGCTGTAAATAGCAAGCCCGAGCATTTTATTGTTCGGTTTCAATTTTAGTCTGGGCATATAAAAAGTCAGAACCATTTTCACAGTTCTGACTTCATCTGTTCCAGCTTGGCTCCACCATTTGGTCACGAAGCTTGGCTAGATAATCAGGATTCATATACTAATTATATCAAGAGACTGGTCATGGAACCCGGTCAGGGTTTTTCACTGCTTGGTCTGGCTCAAAGCATGTCGGTCATGAACCTTCCAGTTATTGTTTGCAAATAGTGCAGGTTTCTTCGTCAACGAAGCCGTATCGCCAAATGATGAGCGCTTTTCTAAAGGGTAGAAAAGTTAAGTACAACCTCAGGTCGGCCAAGCGGCGGAGTAACCACCCTAGCCGTCCGTAAATGCGTATTTTACCCCACAAAACGGCACTCCAGTTAGAGCCAACGGGAATAGCATAAATTGGTCTTTTGGCCCGGTAGCGCAAACCCGCCCGGCCTTTTGTTTGCCTAACAAAGTTATTCGCTACAAAACTAGCGTCATGCAGTGCTGTTTGAGCCATGCCGCTATACGTAGTTGCTGCGCTGTCGCCAACGACAAAAATGTCCCGGGCAGCTTGTAAGTATTGATCGACCTTTACGCGGCCATTTTTGGCCGGCTTAAAGATATACGGATGCTCGCCAAAGAGTGGATTGTTGGCAACTCCGGCTGTCCACACTACTGTGTGCGACTGGATTGACCCATTGGGGAGCTTGAGAGTGTTAATGGTTTCAGATTTGACAGGTGATTCAAGAATCAGCCTAACTCCCAATCTCTTTAGCCGTTTTTCTACCGCTGCCGAAAAGTCTCCAGGCATACTGGAAAGTACCCGCGGGGCCGCTTCAACCAAATCAATCTTAAAAGCACGCTTAATCTTGTGCTTACGGCGAATTTTCTTGAGGTATAACGACAACTCAGCACTCAGCTCCACGCCCGTGGCGCCTGCGCCAACCACCACATAATTACAGTCAGACTTTGCCATAAGCAGCTGTTCGTGCAAATGATGCTTCAGCCTAAGGGCCTCCTGGATGCTCTTGACTCCGTATGAATATTTTTTCAGCCCTTTGATGCCATAATATTCGGTAACATTTCCCAGCGCCAACACCAAACTGCTATAACTATATCTCGACCCCGACTCACCGAACACCATCTTATTTTTTTGATCAATGTTAGTAATGGTATCCTCTACGACCTCAACATTACTGGCATAGGCAAAGAAGTCTCTTAGTGGGATGGCGACTTCGAGCGGTGAGCGACCTGTGGCCGAACGATAGAGAGCGGCATGGTATTCAAAGTAACTTTGCACCGAAATTAGTACAACTTCTATATCTTTTTTGTTTGCGAGTAGTAGGGCCGTCCGGACACCGCCGAAGCCGCCGCCAACAATGACAATCTTCATGGGCTAAAACTTTTCTCTCATATGCTTGCTAGAAAAATCCCAAGTCGCGTCAGTTTTTTTGTGCGGATTGAATATGTTATCCGGGTCAAAGATATGTTTTACCTGCTTAAAATAGCCCGTTATTTCCGGCCCATACATTTGCTCAAGCCATGGGCCGCGGATCAAACCGTCATTATGTTCGCCGCTCAGACTGCCGCCATACTTCAAAACCAGTTCATTGACCTCTTTCATGGCCGGCATAATTTTGTTTCTCTCAGAGGCTAGCTCAATATTCATCAGCGGAATAATATGAAAGTTACCGTCGCCCATATGCCCGGCGATGGTTGCAAAAAGCTTGTATTTTTTGATAATTTTGCGTAGCTTTGGCAAAAATTCTGGCAGGTGCTGTGGTGGCACGACAAAGTCATCAATAAAGGGAGCAGCGTGTTTGTTTTTGACGCTACTGCGCAATATTTGGAAACTGTAACGCCGCATAATCCAAAACTTTTCGCCTTGCCGGTCGGTTGGCGCTTCCTCGAAGCCACTGATACCAAGTTCCTTCTGCTCGGTTTGGAGTTCTTCGCGCAGTTCTCGCACTCGCCTAGCAACATCTTCCGTGCCATTACCCTTGATTGAAATCATCAGGATTAAGCGCGGAATTCCCCGGAGCAACAAAAGCGCATCCGGAATTAAGCTGGTTAACAATCGTATAAACTTGCGCAGCCCCAGGAACTTGAGGAATTTTGGCATAAACTTAATCGACAGCAGCAGCGTATTATCATCGAACGATTCAAATCGCGACGGCTTTTTGGCGACGACTGTCTTAATCAGCTTGCCGAGCGGCTTGGTATCTTTCATGAATACGACCAGCAAACCTTCGTCGGAACGAGCACTAGTCATCCGAAACTCCATATCGGTCACAAAACCGAGCGTCCCCTGGGAGCCGACGATGACTTGGGTGAGGTCGAAGATACCGCTTTCTCTATCCCACACACGCCAGAGGTGATAGCCGGTAGAATCTTTGCTAACATTCGGCTGGGCTTTTTTGATAGCGTCGTAGTTATCGTCAACGAGTTTGAATATTTCGCGGTAAACTTTGCCCTCAAAATCTTTTTGCTTCATTTTTTTATCAAGCTCGATCTTGTTTAGGGGCTTTACGCTGCGCTTGATGCCATCCGCAAATACAAATTCAAGCTGATTGACGAAATCCTCGGCCTTGCCATATTCAATTGACTTTTCACCGCCGGCGTTGTTAGCCACCATGCCGCCAACGGTGCACAAATCGCGTGAGGCCGGATAGGTAGGCATAAGAATGCCTTTTTTCTTGGCTTGTGAATCTAGGTCTTTAAACATGACGCCGGGCTGCAAACGACTGATCATTTTTTTGGCGTCAATGAGTTCAATATTGGTAAAGTATTTTTTGAAATCAACAATAATTGAATTGTTGATGGCACCGCCCGACATATCGGTGCCACTGCCCCGTCCGGTTAGCGACAGGCCGGGATTATCCTTTTTGTGTTCGTTGACGTAATGTACCAGCTTACAAACATCTGCCGCGTCTTTAGGGTAGACGATTACTTCCGGCTGCATTTCGAACAGACTGGCATCATGGCTATATAATGTGCGCGTCTCGCCGTCGTTTGCAACATCGCCTGCTATGATACCTCTGATATTTTTTGCTAAATCTGACACTACAAGCTACTTTCTATTCTAGTATTGGAAGGCGTTTTACTAGGGGCTGCCTTACCCACCAGCTGCGCAAGCCCCATTTTTGTTTGCTGTTGGCTGCGAGCAGACCAAGCAATACTATGGAATAGATGATATGTTCATCAATCAGCGGATTATTTTCGGGCAGCAGCAAAGCAGACCACATCATCATGAACAGCAGTATGCCGGAAATGGTAGCGATCCGCATACCAATTCCCGCCACCAGCGCAAAGCCAATCAACAGCAAGCCAGCCATAAAGAGTATGTCGATGGCGGTATTGCCAGCCAAACTCTGGTAGAACTCAGCCAGCGGCCCTTTAGTGCCAAATTCTAAAAAGCCGCTTGTTGGAGAGCCGCCGCTTACCCAGGCTTTTTCGCAAGATAGGGTGACGATATCCGTTGCTTTATCGCGGCAAGTCGAGAGGCCCAAGCCCAGGAGTTTATCAAAGAAGGCCCAGAGTAGCGTAAGGCCTAGGGCAATTCGCGCCATAGCCCAAACGTAGGGCGACTTATCGCTATCGGATGATGATTTTTTATTTGCCATGGCCTCTCCTCAATATTATTAAATACTTATGCTTTAAATATAACCTCTTCTGTTCTGGCGTTCAACTAGAGCACCGTAATTGCTGTTAAATCCAGACCATGATGCGGGCCTGGCAAATCAGTATCTCCTTACCGGTGCCGCAATACGCCGAACCTATGGTTAACAGCCATTCGTCTCCGCCGGTAGGCGGATGAGCCCTCGCTGGCGGACTACGCCAATTAAATTTATTCTTCCTGGCTCAGCGTACGGGTCATGGATCTCAGGCTTCTGTCAGTAACCAGCCCTGAATTACCTTTCTGAGTCGTTCTTTTGATTCGTTGATATCATCCGCATCAACAAAACTTATTGTGCCCCGAATATCTGAATTCCATTCAACCATACCTTCATCATCTTTAAGAATTGGTTCGCCGGATTTATTTTCTTTCTTTGTTGCGCCCATGTGCAGAATAAGCTTCACGATATTTTGCTTGTTCATCAAGTTAAAAGTTATTCGATCTTCTCCACGATATACATAATTCGGTGCATTCCATTTAAGATTTTCTTCCAAG
>CAZRSX010000001.1:126812-223373 GCA_964602865.1 uncultured Candidatus Saccharibacteria bacterium | reverse complement strand
GAGCCGGGCCTGGAGGAAGTGCGGCTGAGCGGCATCTACACGCCCGGCAACATCACCCCTGGCCTGCAATTGGATGTCAAGCGCAAGTTGAATGTCGCGCCCCGGCACCGGCGCCACATGGGAGTCTTTGGCCACCAAGGCGGAGATCGTCCGCCGGCTGCGGGTCTCGCCGCGCCTGCCACGCAAGACCTCTTCAAAACCAGCCTCAATGCCCATGGCGCCGACAAAATCACCGGCCTGCAGACCGTGCAAGTCGGTGGTTTCGGTGCCGTCCGACTGCTTCACTTTGAAGGGGGACTCATCCAGCTCGGAGGGCCGGGTCGCGCCGTTGGCGCCGATCAGGCCGTAATCCCGCGCTTTGCGGGTGTAGCCCAGCACATGCATCCCCACCCCGCGCACGGTGAGTTCCAGCGGTTTTTTGTTTTGCAGGTTGCCGGGCAGCGTGGAGCGGTCAAAGGTGAGTTTCACCGTCTCGCACGGATAGCGCCTGGCCCGCACCATCTGCAATTCCACCTGCAACCAAGGGGAATCCGGCGCGCCGCCCTGGCTGATGACGCGGGCTTTGGACACCAACCCCAGTTTTTGCCACAGCGATTCGACTGGCGGCGCCCCTGCCTGGGCCGCTGGGGCCGCGATCTCCGGCTCCGGTTCATCCAGGATGTTTTGCAAGGCCTGGCGCACCTCTTCGGGCACATCTGCCAAAATCACATGGCGGTCCCGCTCTTCTGCCAACACGAAGGATTTCTGCAACCCGGCCCAGGCCTCGCGCGCCTCGCGGGAATCTTCGGCCCAGTGGCTGTCGCGGACTTTTTTTTCCCACTGCGACCGCATCCGGTTGAAATGCAGGGTGGAAATCCTGCGCACCAACGCATCCTGCTTGTCAAAGAGTGCCTGTGGCTCCACCTTGGCGGCCTTGGCCAATTGATGCCAGAAATCCGCCATCCGTTTGGCGCACACCCCTTGCCATTGGGACAGGATTTCGGCGCGTTTGTCATCGCTGGCTTCGCGCCAAACCGGATCGGAACGGGCCACCCGCCAAGCTGCATCCTGCACCCAGGTGCCCGAAAGCAGACTGTAATGCACGGCGATGTTCCAACCTGGCCGATCTTCGGCCAGTACCACGCCGTTGCCGTGCGTGCCGCGAGCCAGCTTAATAACCACCGGTGTGCCGCCAACTTGTTCCAGCAAGTCATCAATATCAGCCGTGTTGCGCGAAAACACAGTCTTCGGAATACCAACGCCTGTTTTGGCAAAGAGCTGTAGGCTCCGCAGCTTGTCGCGCGACCGCACGATTGCAATCGAAGTAGCCGGAGTGTAGACACCTTGCATTTCAAACTGGCGTACGATTGCCGTGCCATACTTGGTCATATTGCTGGCGATGCGGGGGATAATCGCATCAATACCACGAAGATCTTCGCCGTCGTAGCTTACCGCCGGATTGCTGCGTTCCATCGCCGCGTAACAATCTTTGTATTTGACCACGCGCACGGTGTGACCGCGCAATTCTGCCTCCTCTTTGAGGCGTTTTGTCGAGTAGTTGCCCGGTCCGTTCGATAGAATAACAATGTTCATAGCCTACCCCCTTTCGTCCTTTGGCAACACAATACCATACTTTTTCTTTAGTTTTAGACGGTTAATCGTACTCTGGCTGCTATCAACCATAAATCTGCCATTTAAAAGCGTGCGGCCAATGAGTACCGGGTAGGTATTTTTGGCTCGGTTCGCCAGCGTAAACCCAGTCTTGAACACCTTGGTACTGAGCTTTGCTTTAAGGCGCACTTCATAACGCTCTTCACGCTGACCGAAGGAATTCACCACCCACACTTTTTTATAATCACGTACTTTTATAGTCGTAGCCAAGTCCTCGCCAACCGGATGACCTTTCAGGATAGAAAACTCTAAACTGCCATCTGGCAACTCCTTGATTGCGTCTGCTTGAAGAGCTGACCGGTAGGCACCCGTATCAACCTTGGCCGGCACGCCTACATCAAGGGCATCAACAAAATACAGCAGTTCACTGCGGCCGATAATGATTTTGTGCGTGCCTTTTTTAGTCATGATTTATACCTAATTAGTTATACTACTAACGAAACGATAGTAAAAGTAGCTATCGTATCATACTTTATTATAAAAAGGTATATTTGTCAATATGCAAACAGTTCTCATTGTTGGCCATAGCTTTCATTCATTAACATCGTACCTTTTGGAGCACGGCTTTGAGTATGTAGTACTGCGGGACAAACACAAAACAAAGCATCCTACCAAAAAGTTGCGGCGGCGTATTGTCTGTGATTTTTCATCGCCAGCAAGTGTCCAAGCCGCCATTCGTGAAGTTCAACAACATCAAATTGCTGCTGTTTTGGTAATGTACGAGAACTACATTGTTGCCGCTGCAGAAATTGCTCAACAACTCGGACTTCCTGGGATACCAGTAGCCGCCGGCAGGGCTTGTACCGACAAGTCTGTCATGCGAGAACTGTTCGCGCGAGCACCAACGAAGATTAGCCCTGATTTTGCAGTTGTGACTGATGAAGAACACGCGCTCGAGTTTGCTGCTACTCATGAGTTTCCGCTTATTTTGAAGCCAACAAATCTCGCAAAGAGCTTGCTGGTCAGCAAGCTTCATAATAAAAGTGAGCTCGTGGAGACATTTCGGGCTACCCTGCAAGCCAGCACAGCTGTGTACCAAAAATATGCGCCCCATAAAACGCCCGAATTTATCATCGAGGAGTTTATGGAAGGCAGTATCCACTCTGTTGACGCATTTGTTGATAGCAAGGGAGTGCCTCATGTGCTGCACGAAGTCGTAGATTATCAAACGGGCTATGATATTGGATACGACGATAATTTTCATTACAGCCGCACGCTGCCTTCACGGCTATCCAAAGAGCACGTGGAGCAAATCCGCCACGTAGCAAGTCTGGGCTGTCAGGCGCTGGGCATGAAGAATTCACCGGCCCATATTGAAATCATCCTGACCAAACAGGGCCCCATGATCGTAGAAATCGGCGCCCGAAACGGCGGCTACCGCGAACGCATGCATCGGCTGGCAAACGGTATTGACATCACTGGTAATGCTCTGGGGATTGCTTTTGGCCAGCAGCCAGAAATAACAGCCACTCGAAACGATAATTGCGCCGTGCTTGAACTATTTCCAAAAAAGCCCGGGCTATTCAAAGAAATTACCAATCTTGCCCAACTCCAAGAATTGCCATCTTTGACCTACAGTAGTATTAAAGTTGACCCAGGCGATTTTATCGGCAAAGCGTCAGCTGGCTACAAGGCCTGTGCGATCATTGTGCTGCACAACGCTGATTCGGAGCAGTTTGCTCGGGACCTTGAGTTTGTCAATCAGAACGTTGTAGTTGCGACACATCACGGGGTTTAGCGGTTACACAGTGACGACCTACTGGGCGTTTTTGACTTGGGAATAGATAAAGATAATCATGAGCACCACCACAAACAGTATGCTCAAAATCAGTGGAATAAGCCCTTTTTGGTTTTGGTGTAGTTTCATTGCTTGTTATTGTAGGTAACCAGGGATTGTTTGACAACTATTGCTGCAGCGTCGCTTCAATCACCACGCGGCCATCAGCCGAACCGCCCAGTGTACAGGTATAGAGTGTCATTTTTGCTTCGTTTGAAGGTGCTTCGATTGCAACTGCGTCTGGTTTGACGGTATATTTTTCGGTTGCTCGGTACTCGTACCACTGGCCATCATAAAATACTCGCATGGTGTCGCCGACATTAACCTCCTCGAGTCGGTAAAACGGCGACTTTGCCCTGGTGGCCTGGGGCGTCAGACCAATATAGAACCGGTGAGCGCTTAGGATAAAATTGCCACCGTCTTTGGGATTACCCCTGTCCGAGTGTCGCCACCAAGCGCCTTCGTTGAGCGCCTCGGGACCACCAGTATGATACGCTACCTCAAGGTCAATTTTTTCGATTTGCAGCCGATTCCGCTGATCGGTGATGTCTTGTGTCGACCCGATACTATTCGGCGTCGGTATAAAATTAAGGCCGGGCGCAAGTGTTAACAACAATAGATACGCACCGCCAACGAATAATATGATGCTCATAGCCACCAAAATTCGGCGTGGCCATGACGGCGTCGATTTTCTGTCGTCTCGATATTTCTTACGGATAAAACGCATATGCTCAGTATACTAGCTGGCATGCACGGTAACAATTACGAAACGCTCACTTGTGCGCTTGGGCAAAGGGTTCTATGGTACTATGCTAATGTAAAATATCAGAGAAAAAATGAATCAAATGCCTATGCCGCAAGAGCAGCCAGATAAGTATCGACCGAGTCAGCCTTTTGAAAATCCGACTGATCTAGAACAAGCAGTCTACCAAACAGCTTATGATGCCGCACGTCGGAAAATTGAAGGTGAGCATTTACTTGAAATGGCTGGTCAGATCGTTGACGAGCAAGATGAAGGGCTTCAAAAGGCACAGGCCACAAATGTCGATCTGTTTCACAAAGTACGCAACTTAAGAACAGAGCGAGATCAAGCACGAGAGCGTGCCGAACTGGCTGTTATTGATCCTTTGACTGAAGTTTTGAATCGGCGCGGACTTGAAGAAGCCTATACCAAGCTCGTCGATGCTGCTGCATACCGGCGCGACAATCACTCTGACTGCTTACTGTTTATTGATGCTGACGAGTTCAAAAATGTCAACAAAGTATTAGGACATCATGGAGGCGACGAAGCTCTCAGAATTATTGCAAAAAGTATTGAGCGCGCGAAACGTGCCGGTGATATTGTCGGCCGCTGGGGAGGTGATGAGTTTATTGCCATTCTACCTGATATGCCAAAAGAAATGGCGGGTGACTTCGCAGAGCGGGTACGAGAAGAGGTTGCCAGACAACGCGGCATGCCTGTCAAGATAAGTGTGAGTATTGGTATTGATACGGTTGATCGTGACTTGACGCTGTCCGAAGCTGCAATTTTAGCCAGTGATGCGATGAACGAGGCAAAAGCAAACGGACGCGACCAAGTCGTCCTCGTTACACGTGAAGAAAGCTAAGCCCAAAACCGTTTATCGCCAGGGGATTTGAAGGCTTCGAGCAGCTCTTTTTGCTTTTTGCTAAGTTTGGTTGGAATATCAACAATGATGGTCACAATGTGCGGCCCGCGGCGATCTGAGCGGATATGCGGCACGCCATGCTCGGACAGCTTGAAGTCCGTGCCGCTTTGCGTACCGGCTGGAACTTTCATGGTCACCGGCCCATCGACCGTCTCGACTTCTATTTCTGTACCGAGGCTGGCGTCCACCATATCAACATGTTCTTCGCTGAGGATAATGTCGCCCTCGCGGGTGAATTTCTTGTGCGGCTTGACGCGGATGTTGACGTAGAGATCGCCCTTTTCGCCTCTTGCGATGGCTTCGCCGCGTTCGTGCAGGCGAATCGTCGCGCCGTCGTCAATGCCAGCTGGCACTTTGAGCTTTATCTCTTGCTTTTTTTCTTTCACACCCTTGCCATGACAGACAGAACAGACTTTTTCGGGAACCTTGCCGGTGCCTTCACATTCTTTGCAGACAGTTGCTTGCTGGATATTGCCAAACACCGTACGCGTTACCGAGACAACTTGGCCTGAGCCTTTGCACGTTGGGCAGGTTTTGAGTTCATGGCCAGGTTCGACCGTCGTACCTTTGCAGTGCTCGCAGGCATCATTGATATGAAGGTGCAGATCGACTTCGGTGCCGAACACGGCTTGCTCAAACGTCAGGTCAACCGCTGTCTGCATGTCGTTGCCGCGACGTTGCCTCCTGGAACGGCCGCCTTGCTGTTGGCCGCCAAAAAAACTTCCAAATATATCGCCCAGTCCCAGGTCACCAAAGTCAAAGTGCATTTCTTGGCCCTGCCCGAACCCGCCAAAACCGCCCGCACCCGGACCACCGCTGGCACCACCAACACCGGCATGACCAAATTGGTCATAGCGTTGGCGTTTGGAGGGATCTTTGAGCACTTCGTAAGCTTCGTTGATTTCCTTGAACTTCGTCTCATCACCGCCCTTGTCCGGGTGGTGTTCGACAGCCTTTTTGCGAAAGGCCTTTTTTATTTCGTCAGCACTCGCGCCCTTGCCGACTCCCAAAACCTCGTAGTAGTCACGCTTGGTCATTATTAAGCCACCTTCATCTCTCTTACGTTTAGCTGTGCTCGTCGTGTGTATGGCACACCTCCTCCGAAAAGAACTCTCACCCTGAGTGGTACCCCACCCAAGAAATGTGCTATGGCTCTGTGGTGACCTCCGTCCGGCAACCCATTAGGCAATTCTATAGTCGGCGTTAGGTAAAAATCATTGTCAACTTCGTATGCTGCAACTGCAGGAAACATTGCTCCGTCCTTCAGAGCCTCTAGGTACTTATCGACTCGTTGCTTGCTCTGAGGAGTTTCCCACCCATAGAGGTTATCCCGCACAAGATCAAGAAACACTTCGCGCTGATAAGAAAACACTAGTTCCTGGGGCTCTAGCATCTAGCTTTCCTTTTTGTCGTCGACGACTTCGCCTTCTACGGGTTCGTCCTTGTCTTTGCTCTTTGCTCTCTGCTCTTCGCTCGCTTCTCCCCGCTCTTTGCTCCCTGCTCCTTGCTCCGCGTCTTTAGACGCTTCCTCGTACATCTTGGCACCGATTGGCATCAGTTTTTCACCCAATTCCTTGTTGGCTGCCTCGAGTGCCTCTTTGTCGGCTTTTTCGTCAGCCTGGACTTTCTTGGCCGCCTCAACAGCTTCGTCCAGCGTCTTCACGTCGTCCTCAGACAATTTGTCTTTGTTGTCGACTTTCAGTTTTTCAGCCTGGTAAATGGCGCTGTCCAGTTGGTTACGGACTTCAACGGCTTCGCGCTTTTTCTTGTCTTCTTCAGCGTGTGCTTCGGCTTCTTTGGCGGCTTTTTCGACTTCTTCTTTGTCCAGGTTACCACTGTTTTGAATGGTAATACTTTGTTCTTTACCCGAACCCTTGTCTTTGGCAGTCACGTTCAAAATACCGTTGGCGTCGATGTTAAAGGTCACCTCAACCTGCGGCACGCCGCGCGGCGCTGGTGGAATACCATCAAGCACGAAGCGCCCTAAGCTTTTGTTGTCGGCGACCATTTCGCGCTCACCCTGCACAACATGAATCTCTACTTGCGGCTGGTTATCCGCTGCGGTCGAGAACACCTCGCTCTTGCTTGACGGAATTGTCGTGTTGCGCTCAATCAGTTTGGTCGCCACGCCTCCGAGTGTTTCAATGCCAAGGCTCAAAGGTGTTACGTCCAAAAGCAGCACGTCTTTGACGTCGCCTTGCAACACACCGCCCTGGATGGCAGCGCCCACGGCTACAACTTCGTCTGGATTTACGCCTTTCAGCGGTTCTTTGCCAAAGATTTCTTTGACTTTGGCAATCACCGCCGGCATGCGCGTCATACCGCCCACCAGGATGACTTCCTGAATGTCTTTGGCGTCTAGTTTGGCGTCCTTGAGGGCTTTTTTGCACGGCTCAGCCGTTTTGTCGATCATATCCTGAACCAGCTCAACTAATTTGGCGCGGGTGAGCCTGTACTCGAAGTGTTTTGGCCCTTCAGCATCAGCCGTCAGGAACGGCAGGTTAATATCAGCGACCTCTGTTGTTGAGAGTTCTTTCTTGGCTTTTTCAGCCTCTTCTTTGAGGCGTTGCATAGCAGCTTTGTCGCTTTTGACGTCGATGCCAGCCTCTTTTTTGAACTCGGCCACAAAGTGATTAACGATCTTAAGATCAAAGTCTTCACCGCCCAGGTGCGTGTCGCCGTTGGTTGACAGCACCTCGAACACGCCGTCGCCAAGCTGCAAGATTGATACGTCAAACGTACCGCCACCAAGGTCAAAGACCGCGACTTTTTCTTCCTTGCCTTTGTCCAGACCATAAGCCAGCGCAGCTGCGGTTGGTTCGTTGATAATTCGTTTGACTTCCAAGCCAGCAATCTTGCCGGCGTCTTTGGTCGCCTGGCGCTGACTGTCGTCAAAGTACGCCGGTACGGTAATGACGGCTTCGGTGACTGGTTCGCCCAGGAACTTCTCGGCGTCGGCCTTTAGTTTAGACAAAATCATAGCGCTGACTTCTTCCGGGCTGTACTCTTTGTCGCCCATTTCTACTTTCACGCCGTTGCCGGATTTCACGATTTTGTACGGCATCAGTTCGATGTCTTTTTGCACTTCTTTGTCAGAAAACTTGCGGCCAATGAGGCGCTTGACACCAAAAATCGTGTTGGTCGGGTTGGTTACGCGCTGGCGGTTGGCCACCTGGCCGACCAAGCGTTCGCCGTTTTTGTTAATTGCCACCACGCTTGGTGTGGTACGGTTGCCCTCGCTGTTGGCGATGATATCGGGTTTACCCGACTGCATCACCGCCATTGCTGAGTTTGTTGTTCCTAAATCGATTCCGATAATTTTTCCCATTTATTATTCTCCTTTTCTTTAATTAATCTGTGAATTCTTGTTCTAGTGGCGGTTTTGGGGGTGGATTGCCTGCCACAGCGAAACCACTTTTACGATATGGCCTGGGATGTTGCGTGTCATCAGTATTTGCAAGGGTATCTATATCAGGTATAACAGGTTGTCCTTGGGCATCTGTGGCTCGTATTTTTTCCGCAGTGCCAAGAAATTCGCTAGATTCCATAGTTCTACCATCTGGTGTTGTCATTACTTCGCCTCCCGTTTTACCTTTACCATGGCGTGGCGGATGACTTCATCACCCAAGAGATAGCCTGGCTGTAATTCTTCACTGACAATCTCGTGGTCGCCGTCGCCATCTTCCATGCCAACTGCTTCGTGGATGCTAGGGTCAAATATTTCGCCAACTGTCTTGATGCGCTGGACTCCCAAATCAGTCAGTGTCTTTTCAAACTGTGATTTGATACCCAAGACACCCTTAGCCCAGTCTTCCCACGTTTTTTGCTGTTGACTGTTGACTGTTGACTGTTGACTAGAACTTGGTACATGCTTCAGCGCCCGCTCCAGGTTATCGATTGCCGGTAGTAATTCCTGAATAACCTGCGCTTTGACCACTGTTGTGAGGCTGCCGATTTGCTCTTCCTGTCGGCGCCGTAAGTTCACGGCATCGGCCCGCTCGCGCTGCAACGCTTCGGTTAGCTCGCCGACTTGCTGCTCTAAATCTTTGAGGGTTAGTTTTTTACTCATGCTCTTTGCCTTCTTTGCTTGAATTTTTCAACGACATCTCCGATAAAAATAACGAACTCCAACAGAACAGTTATGCTCATAGCAATACCTCCTCCAATTCTTTGCCGGCGCGCTCCACCAGGTTAATCGTGCCGCGGTAGCTTTGCCGGGTCGGACCAAGTATACCAATGTAACTATGGTCAGAATATGGACTGCGGAAACGGCTAATTATCAGGCTGCAACCAGCACTCGCTCCAATCGGATTTTCGCGGCCAATGTAGACATTAAGCGGCTCGTTTGGCGCGGCCTCACGCAGCCATGGCTCCAGATTGTCCAGAAGCCTCGCAACCTCCTGGACCTGGCCTTTGTTCATAAATTCCGGTTGACCAAACAAATTAGACAAACCGCTCATATACAGCTGCGGCCCAATAGTCGCCAAACCCAGGTTATGGGTCAACTCTACCAGCGTATCAACGGCGTTACGGATAGTCTGCTCTGGCAGGCCGCCATCAGATACGCGTGCCGATAATGCACGGTTGCCCCGGCTGTTTTCTGTGGCCGGTTCCTGCTGAACGCGATTCACATAGTAGCGGTAACCCTTGTCGGTCGGAATGCGGCCGGCGCTGGTATGGGGCTGCTTGATATAGCCCTGGCGCTCCAGCTCGACCATTTCGGCACGGATGGTTGCCGAACTCACACCAAAAACTTTGGCCAGCAAACTACTACCCACCGGAGCGGCAACTTCGGCGTACTGCTCGACGATTGCCTCGAGCAGTTTTTCTTGTCTTGGGGTCAAAATAGCACTGTCCGTCATACAGTGCCAAGTATAACTAAATTAGCACTCACGAGTCAAGAGTGCTAATTTATGATTTTGCTACTTTGGATACTAGGCCAATCGCCCTCATGACCCGCAAACAACTTAACGTACTCGCCGGATCATAAAGACCGAAGTTCTCATAGAGTTCTGGTTCACGATCTTCTTCGCCAACCATCCTCGTCGCTGATACGTCAGCAACCTCACCCCATTCACCCCGTTCAACAATCAAATCAACCTGTTCATACGAAGTCCCGGCCATTACTCCCCCGCGTGTAATAATTTCTGCTTCGAGTTTGCCGTCGCTAAAACGACCCCAAACCATAGACCTTTCTCCGGCACGCGTAGAAAAGTCTTGTTTCACATGCCTGAGTCTTGTTTCAGCAGCAAGGCGAACAAACGCGCGCGAAAACGCTTGTGCTCTCGTCAAATCCGTTCGCGGTTCTGGTATCCACAGTTCTGGGTGAAAGCTCATATTATTACGATAGTACTCTAAGAATTAGATTTTGCAAGCGTAAGCCTTATCTGTAAACACTTGTGCTAGACCCAATCCTCTGTATAATCTGTCGCATGGCAATAAACCTCAGTGAAACTCGGGTCGCAACACTAAAGAAATGGTTGGGGACAGGTTCAATCAATATTTTTGGCACACCGTGGGCAGGTAAAGATACCCAAGGGAAGCGCCTAGCCGAGTTTTTTAACGCGCCGCTTATCGGTGGTGGCGACATTATTCGCAGCGGAAACGACGAAAAGCTAAAAGCAGCGATTGCTGGCGGGAAACTTGCGCCAACCGATGCCTATCTTGCGACAGTTACTCCGTTTTTGAGCAAAACAGAATTTGCAGATAGGCCAATCATTCTAAGTTCAGTTGGCCGGTGGATTGGTGAAGATCAAGTCATAATGGATGCTGCTATTCGGAGCGGCCATCCTCAAAAAGCGGTGATTTTTCTTGACCTACCCGAAACAGAAATTCAGAAACGTTGGCAAGCTGCTCAGGAGCTCAAGGATCGAGGTGAACGCGAAGATGACGCAGCCGAAGCGTTGGAAGTCCGCCTTGAGGAGTTTCGCAACAAAACCGTCCCTGTCATTGACTATTACCGAGACAAAGGGCTGTTGGTTGGCATCGACGGCACTCAAACCCCCGATGAAGTGACAGACTCAATTTTCTCTGCATTACTTGAACGAGCAATGAGTGAAACCGGCCATGATGCATAAAGCGCCGGATTTTACGCTCAAAGACCAAGACGGCAAGACCAAAACCCTGCAAGATTTTGCCGGGGCATGGCTGGTGCTGTATTTTTACCCCAAAGATGACACGCCCGGCTGCACGGTTGAGGCCTGCAGTTTACGTGATGCCAACGACGAGCTGATTGCCGCTGGTGCTCAGGTGGTTGGTATTAGCAAAGACGATGCGGATAGCCACCGCAAGTTCAAAGCCAAACACCAGCTCAACTTCACACTGCTATCTGACCCGGACGGCACAACCATCGAAGCCTACGGCGCGTGGGGCAAAAAGATGTTTGGCCGCGAGGGAATTTTACGCAAGACGTTTATCATCAGCCCGCAGGGTGAAATCAAGAAAACCTACGGCCGCGTCACGCCGCTTGGACACGGCGAGCAAGTACTAAGCGAACTCAAACGACTGCAAACGGCTTCTTAAGAACGTTTAGACTCTATTCTATGACCATACCATGCATTCGTAGAGAATCGTGGCAACGTTCGAGACATCACCATTGGTGTTTTGCACGGTGTAGTAAAAGGTTGGCGGATCGGCATCAATGCCGCTCAGTCGCGTCACGGTGACGACGCCGCTGTTGTCTACACTGGCTTGGAACACTGACGCTTGGTAGTCTAGGGTGACGGTTTTTTGCAGGCCGGGCAGTCCGGGGTTTAGGTCAACGGTTGTCGGGTCTATGGTGCCGGTCGTTGTCGAGTCGTTAGCCACCAAGTTCAGTGTAAAGCCCTCAAACGAACAACCACCACCCGCAGATTCCTGATCATCTTGAGCAAAGACAACGCCCGGTTCCGGCTCTGCTACAACCAGGATAGTCACCGTAGCCGGTGCTGGCGCCGGATTGCCGCCAAGCGTCTGAGCGGTGTAGGTAAACGGCGGAATGGCGTAGTCGCCAGGAATGGTCAGTTCATCAAAGGACTCATTGTAACAGCGGATGTTCAGGCTAATCTCCAGAATACCAAAGCTGCTTACGGTGATGCTGCCACAACTATAGGTCGCGTCGCTCGGGTGAGTGAGGCTTAGGCTGGTTTGCTGGCCAGCCGTGTTCGGGTCGAGATCGATGGTCGTCCAGTCGATAGGGTCACCGGCCAGTGCATTGTCATTGGCAAGAATAGCAAGATGGAGGTAGGTCTGCGGGGAACCTCCATCACCGCCACTTGGGCGTTGTAGCACTCCTTGGTCATTCACAAGACTCAGCACCTGCGGCGAACTGCCGCTATCTTCGTCTTGAGCTGCTGGCGGGCAATCTCCGGCAGTTTGCGCGTAGCTTGTTGCAGGTAAAGCGGCAAAAAGTGTCAAGCCAAACATAGCAAAAAGCAAAACAAGGCTTTTGATACCAAAGCGTTTCTGCAGATATAAAAAGCCGACAGCCGCACATAACAATATGCTACCGATGGCTAGAAGTATCGTTTGGTTGACACCGGTGTCTGCTAAAATGCACGGATCCATGTTTGTTTTATTTCCTCTTGTGGTTAGCTAGTTTTTAGTATAGCAAGCCGCACGCAGATCAGTCAAACCGCTGTCTCCCAACAATAACCGCACCACATATGGTGTACCGACGCTATAGGTAGCGTACTCGTCTGCTGAGTACAAAGCCAGTGCTGACTAAGGTGACGCTGGCTACAAGCAGGTACATGGGGTTCATACCGGTGTCTGCCAGTCCGGTGTTGGTGCTGCTATCTGCAGTGGTACCAAGCCCAGCCGGGTCTACGATGATACCATTGGCTTCTCCGTCTAGATCCAGCGGGCCGCCGTCAGTGATGCTGTAGGTGGCCATGGTGACAGGGTGGTTGTCGATGGTTTCGTGGGCAATGCTGGCATCAGTGATGGTGGTGTAGGTCTGGGTGGTAGGGTTGTACTTTCTGAGGGTGTAGGTCTGGTCTTGGGGGGCATGGTAGTAGTATTGGGTAATGGTAGTGGTGAAGCCGTTGTCTTGGCAGTCTATGGTGAAGTCCATTAGGCCTAGGGGGTAGTCATAGCTAGAATCTGAGGCGGTATTGGCAGACTCGGGAGTAAGGGCAAGTTCGGTGATGGAGCAGTGTTCATTGGCTTCCAGGACGGCGTACTGGTTGGTGGCGGGGTTGATGAGAGAGGCGACGTGGGATTGTTGGTAGTCGGGTGTACCATCATTGTTGGCATCGCCGTTGTTGGGGCCTTGTTGTTCTTGTTGGTTGGGGATGTTGTCATTGTCGAGGTCTTGGTTGGGGGCGGTGTTCTCAGCTTGGAAGACGGCGAGGTGTGGTCGGGACTGGCCGCCTACGGTGGTGAAGGCGCCGCCGGCGTAGAGAGTTTGGTTGTCGGGGGAGAGGGCGAGGATGTAGGTACCATCGTCCGTGTTAGGATTGAAATCAGTAACGATGCCAGTGGTGGTATCGAAGGCAGCGAAGCCGTTGCGAGCTACGTCACCGTTGACGGTGGTAAACCAGCCACCGACGTAGAGAATGTTACCATCACTAGTGACAGCCAGGGCGCTGGCACCGTTTATATTGGGATCAAAACTCGTAGCGGTGCCGGTGGAGGTATCAAAAGCTGCTAGGCCGTTTCTGGGGGTATCGCCGTTGACGGTGGTGAAGGTGCCACCAGCGTAGAGAGTTTGACCGTCGTTAGTAAGGGTAAGGCTAGAAACATATATACCTTGTCCGGTCTCTACGTTAGGGCTAAAATCAGTAACAGCGCCCGTATTGGCATTGAAGGCTACTAGATTTTTTTAGCAGGAACAGTTAATGTCGTGAAGGTGCCACCAGCATAAAGCGTTTGGCCGTCAGGGCTAAGAGCAAGGGCTTCTGTACAACTAGAGTTCATGACACATATACTATCAATGGCTGGTTCAAAGCCGGGTACTATCGCTCCTGTTGCGGTGTTGAGTGCAAATAATACGCTTCTCCCGTCTTTGCTGATGTCACCACCAACATATAAAATGTTTCCATCACTAGATAGAGTCATGGCATATACATAACCGCCTCCAAGAGGATTAAAGTCTGTCACCACACCTGTTTCTGCGTTAAAAGCAGCCAAGCTTCCGCGAGCAATATCACCGTTAACAGTATCGAAGGTGCCACCAGCATAAAGCGTTTGGCCGTCAGGGCTAAGAGCGAGTTCATATATATTACTCCACGACTCGCCAGAAATATCCGGGTCAAAATTTGGGTCTACGGTGTTGTCTGGCAAGATACGAGCCAGACGACTACGGGCTACACCGCCGATTTCGGTGAAGTTACCGCCGACATAGACTGAGCCGTCAGGAGCGGGGAGGATGGCACCGGCAAAACCACTAGTGGTCGGGAAATCAGCTACCGGTGTATCCGGGATAGTAATGGGTACATTAACGGCCTGAGCTGGTTGGGCTGGGATGAGGGTGAGGATAGTGGCTATGAGGAAGAGGAGGGCTAATGCTCCATTGAATAGGCGGTTTGGTTGTAGTAGTTGTTTGATATGTATAGTAAACATTGTGTGTCTTTTCCTCTCTCTGCTTCCCTTTTTGTTGATTATACTCCATTACTCTTGTGGTTACCTATAAGTGTACCCCCCCCCCTGAGTGGATTGCAAGTGTGTGGGTTGCGAGGTGTGGAAAAGTTTGGGTGGTTTCCGACGCTATAGGTAGTGTTGCTACACTATATATAGCGTACCGACACCATATGTGGTGTTTTCCAAGGATACTCCTTGGAAAATGAGAAAATATGGTCTGACTAGTCTCTTTTAAGCATCACGGTGAAGGCTTCGGCGGGGATATCGACCTGGCCGAAGCGTTTCATGCGAGCTTTGCCCTTTTTTTGCTTTTCGAGCAGTTTTTTGCGGCGTGTGACATCGCCGCCGTAGAGTTTGGCCGTCACATCTTTGCGGTAGCCGCTGAGGTCTTCGCGGGCAATAAACTTGCCGCCAATCGCCGCTTGGAGCGCCACCTTAAAGTTTTGGCGCGGGATGACTTCCTTGAGCTTGCCGACCACCTCGCGGCCTAGACTTTGAGCTTCGCTGCGGTGCGCCATGACGCTCAGTGCTTCGACTATTTCGCCAGCCACGTAAAAATCTATGCGTACTAAATCTTCCGTCCGATAATCTGCCAGTTCGTAGTTGAACGAGCCGTAGCCGGACGTCACGCTTTTGAGTTGGTCGTAAAAATCTGTCAGCAGGTTCGCCAGTGGCGCTTCAAACGTGACAACAGTGAGCTCGTCAACGTACGACAGATTTTTTTGCAGTCCGCGCTTGCTGGTAATCAGCTGGAGTACGGCGCCGACGTATGCTTTGGGCACGACGATTTCGCCGACAATCCACGGCTCTTTGATTTCCTGAATCTGCGCGACATCAGGCAGGTCGCTGGCCGAGCGAATGTCCAGCTCCTCGCCGCTGGTGAGCACCACGTGGTAATCGGTCGATGGGTTGGTCACGATCAGGCCAAGGTCGTACTCGCGCTCCAGCCGCTCGCGGACAATGTCCATATGCAGCAGCCCCAAAAAACCTACCCGCATACCAAAACCAAGCACCGGCGAGCTTTCCGGCTCGAACTGCAAGGCCGAGTCAGACAGCGACAGTTTTTCGATGGCCTCTTTGAGTAAGTTGTATTCTTCGTTACTCTGGGGGAAAAAGCCGGCGTAGACAAATGGCTTGACATCTTTGTAGCCCGGTAGTGCTTGTTGGGCTTTGTGGGCTACGAGGGTAACGGTATCGCCAACGCGAGCTTCGCGGGTGGACTTGAGGTTGGTGACAACATAGCCGATTTCGCCGCTGCCTAATTTGGCAAGTGGGCTCATGCTGGGCGTCAGCGCACCGACTTCCAGTGCGATGCCGTCTGTGCCTGTGGCCATCATGTGAATCGCGCTGTTTTTGTTGATGGCGCCGTCAACGAGCCGGACATACAGAATAACACCGCGGTAATCGTCGTAGTAACTGTCAAAAATGAGCGCCCTCGTTTCTGGGTCACGCACCGCCTTGCCCTGCTGCCCAATTTGCGGTGAAGGTATATCTAAAATTATTCGTTCCAACACTTTGTCGACGCCCTGCCCTGTTTTTGCACTGATGTGCAGGATGTCTTCTTTTTTGCAGCCCAGCAGTTCAATGACTTCGGCACTGACACGCTCCACGTCGGCCGCCGGTAAGTCAATTTTATTGAGCACCGGAATAATCGTGAGGTCTTGTTCCATCGCCAAGTAGACATTGGCCAGCGTTTGCGCCTGAATGCCTTGGCTGGCATCAACTACCAGCAATGCACCTTCGCAGGCTTGCAGACTGCGTGACACTTCATAGCTAAAATCGACGTGGCCCGGCGTATCAATCAGATTGAGCTGATGCCCATCATGCTCCATCCTGACTGGGGCGAGTTTGATGGTGATGCCTTTTTCGCGTTCCAGGTCCATTTTATCAAGCAGTTGGGCTTTCATATCGCGCTGCTGGACTGTGCCGGTTATCTCGAGCAAACGGTCAGCAAGGGTACTTTTGCCATGATCAATATGGGCAATAATGCAAAAATTCCGAATATGGTCTTGACTCATGATGGTCTAGTATAACAGAGGTAGCTCAAGAACTCTACTGGATACGGATTGGTTTTAGAATTATGGCCTTTGCTTTTCTGATAACCGGTTTGGGCTCTTCCAGCCCCAGCAGCAAAGAAGTAACAAGATAAACAGCAATCGTGACAGCAGCGATACTTATCAACTTACCGCCAAGCGTCACAAAGCCGCGGTCGTTAACGCTGAGTGGCAACGTCTGCACCATGATGTAGGTCGCAACAATAGCAAAGCCAGTGGCCGAGAGCATCCGCGTTAGTTTTTCTATAAATGCGCCGGTGAAAAAATGCCGGTCGCGCACGATAATTATTATCGTCAGTATCAACACTTCGACTGACGCGACAATCGACTGTGCAATGGCCAGACCGGAAATGCTATAGGCGTCGGGGCGAGCGAGCGTAAAGGCGAGGTAAATGTTGAGTCCGATAGCAAAAATTGATACCAAAAGCGGCGTCATCGAGTCTTTGTGAGCATAAAAATACCGCGAGATAATGCTATAGATAATGCGGAAAAATATTGCCGCCGACAAAAAGCCAAAGATCAAGGCAACTTGCGGTGAAGCACTACCGAAGATCAGACGGGCAAGATAGCCGCGAGCAAAAAAACTAATCACCACAACTGGCAACGCCATCCAAATCATAATACCGAGCACTTTGAGGAAGTCTTTGCGAAACAGATCCGGCCGGCCCTGTGATAGCCGCTCAGTCAGGCGTGGAAAAGCAGCAATAGAAATAGCGTTACCGAGCAGCATGACTGGTACGTTCTGCAGGGTGAGCGCAAAATTGTAGTAGCTAATCGGGCCGGTGCCAAGAGCCTGCGCTCGATTCACCTCAACGATACTGTTGACCTGGTCTATACCCTGGTCAAGCGAGCGCGGCGGCAGTTGGCGCATCATGGCCCTAAAGCGGCCACTTTGCCAATTGATACGCGGCCGATACCTATAGCCAAGCCCGACCATACCGACAATTGCAATAAGCAACTGCAGCACGCCGCCAATAAGTGCGCCGACGCCAAGCCCAACAATTCCCATGCTATTGCCAAACACAAATATGCTAACGATTATGGAGAAGTTGTAGACAAGCGGCGCCATTGCATAGAAAAAAAATCGGCCATAAGTTTGCTGTACGCTCGTAATAATACCGGCCAAACTGAACAACAGTGGGTTCATGGCAATAAGTCGCATGATAGTGATTGCTTCCTGCTTGTGATCGGGTGGTAAGTTCGGTGCCAACGCACCAATCAGCGGCTCGGCAAAGATCAGTATCAGTGCGCCGACAGCCAGCATGACCACGATCAGCACATTGAGCAAACTATTGGTCAGTTCCCACGCGCCTTTTTTGTCGCCGGCCTGCAAGCGATCGCTCAAAAACGGAATGAATGCCACGCCCAGCGCGCCAGCCGAAATAGTGTAGAAAAAGAAATCAGGAATTTGAAAGGCCGCAAAAAAAGCGTCTGATGAGCCCGGGTCGCTAACCGTAAAGTTGGTACTGATCAAACGATTGCGCAAAAATCCGAGCAATTGGCCGCCGAGCGTCACGCCCATCAAAAGGGCAGCCGCGCCACTGACTGAAAGTCGTGTTGTTGCTCGACGTAAAAAACGATTCATCCCGTTAGAGCTCGCTTAACCCAATTAGTTGATTCCATGCTAGGCATGGACTACTGATTTCCATCATGTCAATAAAGCAGACCATGTTTTGAGTTTTAACGGGATTCATCTTGCCCTTTATTATAGGGAGGTTTGCCGTAAAAATCTAAGTGAAAATCAACGGTTTTGTTAGTACAGCGCTGCGGCTTTAGGCATCGAGGAGCCTTTGAGGATTTCAAGCACTTCTTCGGCTTCGACGGTTTCTTTTTTGATGAGCACTTCTTTGAGGTCTTCGAGCTTGGTCCGGTTGGCTTTAATAACTACCCGGGCACGAGTGGCGGCCTCGGCAATTAGGCGCTCAATTTCATCATCAATTGTTTTAGCAGTTTCTTCCGAGTACTGGCGTTCGTGCATCAGCTTGTCCATCATGATGCCCTCTTGTTCATTAAACACTTGGTTACGAAGTTTACCGCTCCCCATACCTTGCTTGACAATCATTTCCCGAGCCAGTTCAGCCGCACTCGGTAAGTCCGAGCCTGCACCGGTGGTGACATGATCGACACCATAAACAATTTCTTCGGCGATTCGGCCACCTAACATCCGGGCCAACACATCCTTAAATTCAACGATACTGTGATAACTCTTGTCTTCAGGTGGAATAGACCAGGTGACACCGCCGGTGTTGCCCCGCGAAATAATCGTTACCTTGTGAATCGGGTCGCTGTCGGGCAGCACGTGACCAACCAAGGCGTGACCAGCCTCATGATACGCCGATAGTTCTTTCTCTTTTTGGGACATGATCTTGCTCTTGCGTTCTGGTCCGATGGCGACTTTTTCAAACGCTTCGGTGATATCGTGTTGGATGATTTCTTTGCGGTTGTGGCGCGCCGCTATTATGGCCGCTTCGTTGATGATATTTGCCAGGTCTGCACCGCTGCTTCCGGCGGTCTTTGCGGCCAGGGCGTCCAGGTCAACCGCTTTGCTAATCGGCTTTTTCTTGGAATGGACTTTGAGGATTGCCTCTCGGTCTTTGCGATCGGGTAGGCTGATGTTAACGCGGCGATCGAAACGACCAGGGCGAAGCAGCGCCGGATCCAACACATCAGCTCGGTTCGTGGCAGCCAGTACAATCACATTCTGGCCTTGCTCGAAACCGTCCATCTCGACCAAAATCTGGTTCAGTGTTTGCTCGCGCTCATCGTGGCCACCGCCCATGCCCGAACCGCGTTTACGCCCCACCGCGTCAATTTCGTCGACAAAGATAATGCATGGTGCGTTTTTCTTGGCTTTGGCGAATAAGTCGCGAACCCTGGAAGCACCAACTCCGACAAACATTTCTACAAATTCTGAGCCAGAAATGCTAAAGAACGGCACGCCGGCCTCACCAGCTACCGCCCGCGCCAGCATGGTTTTACCGGTCCCGGGAGAGCCAACGAGCAAGACGCCTTTTGGAATTTTGGCACCAACGGATTCAAATTTCTTAGGGAATTTCAGGAATTCGACGACTTCCTCGAGGTCTTGTTTGGCCTCTTCTGTTCCGGCAATATTCTTAAACATAACTTTGTCTTTTTCGTTACCGTACAGCCTGGCTTTGCTCTTACCAAAACTCATGGCTTGATTGCCCTGCCCCTGTGCACTTCTGAGCATGAAAAACAACGCTGCGCAAATAAGAATAACCGGCAGCAACGAAATACCGATCTGCGCCCACATGTCGCCTGAGCTTGACTCCGGCTGGACGTTGACCTCGACTTCACGGTTGGTGAGTCCTTGCTCGTACAGACTTGAACCACCTTCTTTTCGCGATGTCGCGCTTGGCGCGTCCTCGCCCTGCATGGTTATTTCCAGCTCATTGCCCTTGACGTCAATGCGCTTTATCTCGCCCTCGTTTGCTTGCATGATAACTTGTGAAAATGGCACCGACTCAAGCTTCGATGGCTGGTTGTAGGCAGTAAACAATATCAGACCGATTAAAATAAGCAGGGCCAAAAACCCGACGTTTTTAAAGCCGCGCCGCTTGCTATAGTCATTCCCTGGTTGATTGAAAGGCTGTTTCTTCATACAGTGCGAACTATTATACAAGAGAACGGTCTGTTTGCGCTATGGCAGTTTTGCAAGTTCGATAGTGTCGGTGGTAATTTGGGCCATGATATCTTTCTTGACATTGATGCTTTTGCCGGCCGGCAGCGTCTTGCCACCAATAACCAGCCGCTCAACAGCGTTGTGGTCAATACCACGTACACCCTGGTTGCGGAGCCACTGGGCGACATATTCTTTGGCCGCATCATGCGGTAACGCCATCAGCACCTTTCTGTCCATTACCTCATTTTGTGCACCCAGGACGTCAAGCAGCGATAGTAGTTCGGCATCGGTGGCTTTCGTTTTTTCGTAGAGCGAAACAAGGTGTTCTCTATCGGCCTGGCTCAGGCGCGGCAATACCGTGTGCCGAAGCCAGTTGCGCACATAGCGCGTATCGGCATTTGTGCTATCTTCGTGCCAAACGAGGTTGTGCTTTTTTGCGTAGTTCGTAATATCCCGTTTGCTCACTGCGAGCAGTGGACGAACAATATCCGTCTTGCTGGCAAGCGAGATCAGTCCTTTTTGTTTTGTACCCCGCAATATATTAATAAACATCGTCTCAATCACATCGTCTTGGTGATGAGCGGTCACAATCGCATCGGCATTATATTTTTTGCGGACACGACGAAGAAATGCATAGCGCGCTGTTCGTGCTTGGTCTTCGCTGGCCGATGTCCCAAGATTTCCTGTTTCGTATTCAAATGGTACGTTATATTTTTGCGAAAGGTTTGCGACAAATATTCTGTCTTTGGACGAGTCAGGCCGAATCCCGTGATCAAAATGCGCCACGATAAGTTTTAACCCGGGTTGTTTTGTAAGCATATCCAGCAAAACCACCGAATCCACCCCGCCCGAAACCGCCACTATATATATACCTCGAACCATACTTACCTGCATACTTGCAATTGTAACAGCTTAAGAGCGGGGAGTGCTCTCGATGATATGGTCAAGCAATGCCATTCGTGCATAGAGTCCGTTACCAACCTGCTTGAAGTAGATAGAGCGCGGATCACGGTCTATTGCCGTATCTATCTCGTCAACTCTAGGTAATGGATGCATAATGCAAGCTTTGCTTGACAACCTTCTTATAGTATCTGGGTTGAGCACGAACCCTGCTTGAGGTTCTTCAGCCGGCGACCAAAACTGGCGCGCTCGTTGAAGAGTTCTGTCGCCAAGGAAGCGGGCTTTATCAGTAAATCGCTTTGGTTGAACTTGCCGCTCTTTTTGCGTACGAGTCCAGTACACCACATCAGTGCTCGGGTCGCTTAAAGCATCGTAGATATCATCTGTCTCACGGTATGGCATGCCTTTCTGTCGAAGCATCGTCTTTATCCCATCACTTATCTGTAGCTCCGCGGTAGATGCAAAAGTAAAACTAGTACCTTCGCACTGTGCCAGAAGTTGAACCAGCGAGTGTACCGTACGACCAAATCGAAGATCCCCGCCAAACACAACATTCTTATCAGTTAGACTGCCAAACTCTCGATGAATTGTGTAGGCATCGAGTAAAGCCTGCGTGGGGTGTTCGCCAGGACCATCGCCTGCGTTAATGATGGGCGTTTTACTCACTGATGCCGCGCGAGCCAAACTCCCTTCGGTGCCATGACGAATAACTACCGCTTTGTAACCAAATTCATCGAGCGTTAAAGCATTGTCTTCGATAGTTTCACCTTTTGCCGCTGAAGAGAAAATACCAGCAGCGTTTGTGTTCACAACACCGACACCCATCGCTACTGCCGCGGTACGAAAACTAAAATCAGTGCGAGTAGACGGCTCATGAAATGTGACGGCAATTCGTCGTCCAATATGTCTTTGTGCTAACTCGCGCTGTGTGTCATCCTGTTCGTCCAGTGTACGGAGCTCATCTGCTCGTTCAAATAACTCAGGTAGGAGATCTGGATTGAACTGCGCTGCCGAGATAACGTGCCTATCGTCTCCAGCCCCGAAGGGCATAACTGGCCTTGGCTCCACTTCTATTCGCTGAGCATTCGTATCATTGATTGTCATACTGCTTGACCCTACTGACCCACTGCGCGAAAGAGACTCTCGACCGCTAGTAGCGAGTCCATCTCCTCTTGTGGCATTGCTTCTCTGTCATACTTGCTGCCATAGTGCATCATTCTTCTATGGTGTGCCTCTTGATCGTCTGGCGTCATACCAGCGAGAATATCTTGTGCTTGGCTTGAGCTTATTGCAGATACGTCTAGATCGCTTAATGTTAGTTCGAAGGGGCTTCTTTCGTAACCTTGCTGATAACCCATAAGTACTCCTTTCATTTTATATTAAAAACACCTCCGCGAGGGAGGTGTTTATGGTTCTATAGTGTGGGCTTTTCCAGTTATCATACTGAGATTTAATTATAGCGCTTTTGGTAAATCATTGTAAACCCTGTGGTTCTTTTTTGTTGCTTGTCGTGCCACTATTGTGGTTTTATTAATCCATGAAGAAGCCCGAGGCCCCAAAGCCTGTTGCTATCCTTGATGCCGGCGCCCAGTACGTCGATCTTATTCAAAAAGCCTGTCTCCGGCTCGGCTACGCGGCAGAGATTATTCCCTTGGCCACACCGTTTAGGCAAATTGAGTCAAAATATAGTTGTTTTATCGTCAGCGGCGGCCCTGCCAGCACGCACGCCAATGGCGCACCAATGCCAGACCCGGCCTTGTGGGCTACCAAAAAAGGCGTGTTTGGTATCTGCTATGGTCAGCAGGCGATGGCCTTGGCACTTGGCGGCACGGTCGAGCCAGGCCAGAGACGGCAAGACGGCAGCATTGCCACTAACGTTGATACGAGTCACCCGCTCTTTGGCCGGGTCAAAAAAGAAATCACCGCCCTGTTCACACACGGCGATTTTGTCACCAAAGCACCGCCTGGCTTCAGCGTTATCGGCAGCCACACCATTGGTGACGCGCCACAACAGACTGTTTTATCAGCGCTTGCGCGGGATAACCTGGTCGCGGTGCAGTTTCACCCAGAGGTCTTTGACGAGACACCGTATGGTTTTGATATTTTCCGCGGCTTTTTCGAAGACATCTGCGGGCTTGCGCCCGACAAGTCACTGCTTGCCAGGCACGCTGCTACGCAGTGCCGCGACCGGCAAAAACGCATCGCCAAGCAAGCAGGCCAGCGCCATGTGATTGCATTTGCCAGCGGCGGCATTGACTCGACCGTCGCGACCATTTTGGCCAGTAAAGCGATGAAGCCTAGCAAACTGCACGCGTTCTATTTCGACAACGGCTTTATGCGCGACGAGGACGACTCGGTGATTGCCATGCTGCAAAAACTGGGCGTTCAGGTTAAGGCCATTGACGCCAGCAAAGCATTTGAGCAAGCAACCGTTACGGTTGATGGCAACGTCTTGGGACCGCTCATCACGGTTGCCGATCCGCAAATCAAACGCAAAATCATCGGCAAAAAGTTCGCAGAACTCAAAGACGAAGTCGCTGCTAGCCTTGGCCTTGGCGCCGAGGAAGTCATGCTACTACAGGGCACCAACGCCGCTGACCGCATCGAGAGCGGCCACAGCAGAGGCGACACCAAGACCGAGCAAATCAAAGAACACCATAACCAAGTCAAAGAAATCAAGGAGCTCGAAGCTGCCGGTTTGCTGATTGAGCCGCTCGACGACCTGCACAAAGACGAAGTCCGCAGCTTAGGCGAATACCTGGGCCTGCCCGACGATGTTGTCTGGCGCCAACCATTCCCTGGGCCAGGCAACGCCATTAGAATCTTATGCCTGCAAGCAAACGAATATGAAGAACCCAACCACAAAATAGAAAAAAAGCTGCAAGCATACGTCGTCGCAACAAGCAAAAAACTTACGGCTCGCCTCCTGCCTACAAGAAGCGTCGGTGTCGGCGGTGATGCTCGCTCATATGTCCTTCCGGGCGCACTGCAGGGCAAGGCTACTTGGGCAGATCTATCGGTACTTGCCCGCGAGATTCCAGGCAACTTCCGCGGGACTATCAATCGAGTGGTCTACGCGCTTGGCGAGGCTCCATTGTCAAAACTTTCTTTAACAGAAACGTCTCTGGGCAAGCGTGAGCGCCAGCAATTGCGCCAAGCTGATCGCATCGTATTCGAAGAAATGCGCCGCCACAAACTACTCAAAACCATCAGCCAATGTCCGGTGATATTGCTTCCTCTCTCTTTTGGCAAAAAGGGCGAGCGCTCTATTGTTCTTCGCCCGATTATCACCAGCACCTACCTGACCGCAAAGGCCGTCATCCCCGGCAAAGACGTGCCCGAGGATTTTATACAAGTAACCGCCGAACGTATTTTGGGCGAGGTCGAGGGTATTAGCCAGGTGTTCCTCGAGCTCACCAACAAGCCACCGGCCACCACCGAATGGGAATAACCCTAGCCAACAGATGTAAATCGTGATATATTCACGTTTGTCCTTGCAGTGCGGCGGCGTAGCTCAGTTGGCCAAGCCAAAGGCGATAAAATAGTAATCGCGAAAAGCTCTAACCAACTAGACTTTTCTGTCGAGCACGGCCACATTGACGGGCTAGCACATTTCCATTGTTAACAAGGCGGCGTAGCTCAGTTGGTTAGAGCGCAGGACTCATAAGCCTGAGGTCACTGGTTCAATTCCAGTCGCCGCTACCAAAAACTCTTGTTCTCCAAACGGAGAACTTTTTTATTTGAACTCACGCGGGTTGACTTGCTCCCACTGGGGCAAGCAAACCTCAAAAATATACAGCGTGATATCAAGCACTTCCTGAAAAATATCATCAGCCGGGTGTGCCAACAGCTCAGCGCGCGTGAACAGCCTAATATCGCTTGATTCCCCTTCGGCCACTGTCCCTTTCGGCGCCTCGTTGGCCACAAACGCATAGTCCAAATCAGTATGGTAGTGGTCATCGACAATCACATGCGTGTTGTGACACACCGGCACTGGGTGCAGAATAGACCGCGACACTTTTTTGAGCCGATCTTTTGGCTGGAAGAGCTTCAACTGGTTCATCTCGTAGCCGGTTTCTTCCGGAATCTCGTGGCTGATAGCTTGCCATGGTGTTTCATCAAGCTCAATATGCCCGCCAAATTGCATATAGACACCGAGCTTTTTGTGTTTGTGCAGCATAATCTTCGGCTCACTAAAATCCGTGCGTACAATAAACGCGCTGGCGGTATGGTCGTGCTGGCCTGGCTTGGTATGGATATGCGGCATGTTTCTTATTTTACAATGGACTATTTAAAAAGCGAGGTTATACTTTTGATTGAAGATGGCAATTCTTGATAAGCCCCCTGCTTTTCCAATGCCCGAGGGAGAACCCGAGCTGCTTCGATATTTGTACGAAAATCCTGATATGTATGCTTTTGATACCGCTGAGCTTGAGCCAGTGCGCGGCGTTGAAGCTATCGCTGGTTTTGCCGGCCAGCTTGCTGCACTAAGCGGAACGGCAATAGAATTTGTGTCCCGACTTGGCTATCACCTTCGGCTGCCGCAACCGCAACTGCTTGATAAGTATCCAACCATTATCGAAGGTGCCGGGCGCACCCGAAAAGACCTCACGACGGTGACGTTTCGATTTTTCAATATGCCGCCATTCGGACGCGGTGAACTAGTCACTGCCTATGCACGCCCGGACGAGGATCTGGCCGCCAGACCAATCCGCACCGAACATTTACATCTGTAAGTCGTTCTAACCGAACAGTACGTCGGCTAGTTCCTGGTCTATATCTGCCAGACTTGCGTCTGGTAAAACTTCGTATGCTAGTTCTGTCATTGTGGTGCCCTTTCTGTTTTAGTGTTTGTTTGTGAATTATTACACTTTGTATTATACATGAGTTTGCAAATTTGTCAAGTATTTTGCTTTAGAATATCGCCCTACGGTCTAGGCTTACAAATAAATAATGTATGTCCCGAGCAACATAACAGCGAGTGCCGCGATTTTCTGTACAAGGTGTTTGCCAAGAACTTTTTCGTTGCTAATTTTTGGAAAAAATATCGCCAACACTATGCTGTAGAACAAGACAAATACAGGCTGAAATCCAACTGCAACCCATGCAAGAGCAAGTGCAATTGAAAGAGTCGCATAGTTAAACAACAGCTTGGCAACTATGTTTAGTATCTCGTTGAGGGTATTCAAGCTTATAACTGGTTTAGCGTTTGTCTTCATAACATTCAGGAACTCTGTACGATAACTTTTCATGAAGAACACAATGAGCAACCCAAACATAACGAAGCCAATGCTTTCCCAGAATACAGTCGTCCAAAAATCTGCGTCTACGGCAAATGCTTTGAAAAGGAAAAAGTGAAAGGCATAGATAAATGAAGCCAGTAACATATAGAACAATGTATCTTTGCGGAGCTTCACCTTCTTTTCCTCTTGTACCTCGAACGAAATAATAATTGCACCCAGTATCACTAAGAGTCCGCCGATAATTTGGCTAGCCGATAACGCTTCGCCCAGAAAGAAATAGCCAAGCACAAACGAGAAGACAGGTATTGTCTGAAAAATAGGGATTGTTGCTGCTACATCGTTTGAGCGCAAGGCTTTTAGATACGGCAAAACAGCCACAAGATAAAGCCAGCCATTTAAGCCTATGAGTAACGCCATTGAAGCACTTATTGAAAAGGCTGAGGTTTGAAAAAAGAACGATACTGGGAGAACAGCAACACCAACAAAGGCAGAGAAAATCATCATGGTCCCAATACCATTATTCTTAAAGTACCTACTAAGAATGAATTTTTCTATATGGTTCACCGCCGCCCAAAGTGCAGGGGGTATTAGCGCAATAAGAAAAGCGTTCATTTACCTCTAATAATAAACTGGCAAGATAGTTTAGACAACAGGAGTGATGATTCAAACAAATCAAAAAAGAGACTGGCTTTTTCGCCAATCTCTATCTGATGGTACAACTTGGTTGCGGGACCAGGACTCGAACCTGGGACCTCGTGGTTATGAGCCACGCGAGCTGCCGCTGCTCCATCCCGCTACGATCGCTCCATGAGCGTCTTATATAGTATCGTAACAGATGTGAATTGTCAACACGCTGGTCGCTAGAACAGACTTTGTTGGGAGCGTTTGAGCCGAGTTCGGGCACGACGTTTTTCTATGGTTTCTAGTTCATCATCGGTCTGACGTGGTACGCTCGCTGGCAAAGCTGCCAAGAAAGACGATGGTGCAGCTGGCTTGCCGCCCTGTTTACGGCCGTGCAGCAAGGTGGCCGAGGCAATAGCGCGCGTGATCGCGACGTAGAATAGCCGTTTTTCTTCGGCTGGGTCGCCTTTGGCATGCGGCAACACGCCATCAACGCAGCCCGCCACAAACACATGGCGAAACTCCAGACCCTTGCTGGCATGAATAGTGCTGAGCGTCACGCAATCGGCGGCCGGGTCGTAAAAATCCTGCTCGGCTAGGGTTTGCCAGTACGAGATAGCGGTTGGCAAGTCCGGTTGTTGACCGATGCCCTGTAACACGCTGCGCAGTTCGTCAACTCGCTCGGCTTGGCCAAGCTGCTCGATAACATCCCTTGCCAGCTGAACAGGCGATTGCGTTGCGTCAAGCTGGTCAAGCCAGGCCAGCGAACTTTTGTTGCCAAGTGTGCGAACTGCTTGGACGGCCTGCTGTTTGGTTTGTTCGTTGGGTTCATTCAGATACAAAAAAGCGGCCAGCACGGCTTGCGCCAGCGGCGTGGCGTAGGGCGAATCTTCGCCGGTAACTTGCAGGGGCAAACCGGCGGCGCGAAGTTTTTCGGCCAGGCGCTGCCCTGCGCGGTTATGACGATACAGCACGGCAAAGTCACGGAAGTGCTGGCTATCCAGTTGGCGTTCGTCATGATGGACGGCCGCCCAGTCCGTACCACCCAGCGCTTGCTCGATGCTGCGGATAATGTAGTCAGCTTCGCTAAAACTGTCGAGCGTCTCAATAATTCGTACCAGACCATCGTGTTTGTTGACGGGGTGTTGGGCGGCATCAGGAAAGATTCCGGCGGCTGCTTCCACGATGGTACGAGCCGAACGGTAGTTGTCGCTCAGCCGCACAATGGTGGGCTGGTAGTCAGTCGCAAAGCTGTCGAACACTTCGCCATCTGCGCCTCGAAAACCGTAGATTGACTGGTTGGGGTCGCCAATCACAAAGGCTTTGGCACCGGCTTCGATACATCGCTCGAGCAATTGATATTGGAGCGGCGACGTGTCCTGAAATTCGTCGACCAACACATGCGTGTAGGCAGGTTTGTGCTCGCTATCCAGATAGAGACGGAGCAAGTCGTCAAAGTCTATCAGGTTGTCTCGGGCCAGTAGTTCATCATACGCTTTTAATAGCGGTGGCGCATCAGCTCCATTCTTGGCACGAGCAATGATGAGGCCGAGTTCGCGCACGGTGTGTTTGCTGCCGGTTTGTTTTTTGAGTTCCAGCAAGAGTTGGCGCTGCGTAAAGTTGTCTACCAGCTTTTTGTTGGCCAAGTCTTTTTTGATTTGCTGATATGCCCAGGCGTGAAACGTCGTTGCTTGCGGCAGTTTGCCACTGCGGCTTTTCTTCAGCCGTGCGGTCAGTTCATCGGCCGCTTTGTTGGTAAACGTCAGCACCAGGATTTGCGACGGCTTGACGTGTTGTTCCAACAAATGCAGGGCAGCACTGATGAGCGTGTGCGTCTTCCCCGTCCCCGGCCCAGCAATCACCACCACATGCCCAATTCCTGCGGCCTTGATAGCTTTTTCCTGTTCAGAGTTTAGCCCCATAAGCCTACTTAGCGCGAAGCTTACCTCTTAAGAGGCCGACATTTAGCAGTAATGAGCAGAGGAATTGCCTAGCCGGGACTACCCAGACAACAGCTGTTAGTGAATTTATGGAAAGCAGTAAGAAAAACGATGCAAGTAAATTGAGTTGCCAAGGAAGAATCGTCTCAAGTTCTGGTCGTTTGAATGACTTGATAATTAAAGGAGTGAAGGTGATAACCTGGACTGCGCTAACAACGTATAAGTTAATAGCTGCGTCCTTAGTGACCACCCAAAGCATAAAGCCCAGTAGTGCACCAACAAGTGCGATTTTGTCAGGTAGCTCAAAGTAGAACCTTTTACTCTTAAGCGCAATTACACAAATGACAATTGAAGTAACTGTTCCGACTAGTGTAAAAGGAATTACATTCCATACCTGCTCGACCAAGAGCGAGGCAAGCTGCGAAAGATTAATCAGGCTAAACATTAAGAAGGTAGCAATGCTTGGCGTAACTTTGCCTTTTGTGACGTCAATCGTGTACCAACTAGCGCTTACTGCAAAAATAATACCGCTGAGCAAGCCGCTAATCACTGGGAAGTCCATGTTGCCATTATAACAAGCTCAACTGGCTTTTGGCGGCGGGGTTGAGACTCAAAAGCCTTGATAGGTTGTGCTTATTTGCTAGTATGCAAGTAAGACCTTCAGCCCGTAGTTTTTAGGCTACCCCAGCGCTGAGGGCCTTTTATTTTTGCCTATAGCTTGGGAAAACCGACATAAAATCCTTGCGATTGGTGCGTTTGTTCTCCTTTATTTACGGTAGACGTCGCGGCGGTGCTGCACGCGCAGTAGCTTTATGGTTTTGCTGCGCACGTCAAAGACTGCTCGGTAATGTCCAATCCGCCACCGGTAGTCACCGTCCTCGAGGTCAACCAACTTTTTGGCAAAAGCCAGCGGATTGTCTTGCGCCAGGAAAAACTTTAGTTTCTTTATAATTCGTCGCTTGGTTACATCGTCAAGAGATTGCAGGTCTTTTTTTGCCCTGCTTTCAATTTTTAGACGATACATGGGCTAGGATTCGTCCCACAAATCGCCAAAGACTTCTTCTGGCGTGTACCATTCTTTGCTAGCCCGTGCCTCAGCAATACTCTTTAGATACTCTGGGTTGCTGGCTGCCAGTAGGTCTTCAAGTACGTCTACATCTATCAGCGCTGACTCTACTTTGCCCCGACGTTTCACAAGAATAATATTCTTACTCTTAGAAACGGCATCTAGAGCTTCTGAGAGGTTATTACGCATGTCAGTTGCGTCTATTGTCTTGGTGCTCATAATTACATCCTTATGTACATTTTATATTGACATTTTAATTGTACATGTAGCGTATGGTCGTGTCAAGTCACAGTAAACTGAGCTGGCTTTTGGCGGCGGTGAGTTCGCTTGTATCTTTGAAGACTTTGATGGTGCCGTAGATGCCGTCATAACCGGGTTCGCGCACAACGTTGCCAGCTCTAAGCCGTTCAATAGCCTGCGCCAGAAGCTGATCGGTTTCGGCAATCTGCGCCAGCGGCAGGGCGCGCAGCAGCGCAAACTCGTTGCCCAAGCTTGCAATGAGCTCGTGGTAGCGGCTGGTGACTTTTTTGCTGGCCGGGCCGGTGCCAAGCAGCTCGCTTAAAATCTCTGGTAGCGGAATGATGTACTCGACGCGTTTGGCATGTTTTGGGATAAAGCCCTCGGCCCTGTCTGCCAGTTCACTCACGCGGTAGTCCACGCCGACGGTGAGCGGTTTGTGGCACACCGGGCAGATACCCTTGTGTGCTTTGGTTTCGGCAGGAGTAAACCGGACGTTGCAGACGCGGTGGCCATCGTAGTGGTACTTGCCTTCTTCCGGAAAAAATTCAATCGTGCCAACCAGCCGTGTATCGTTGGTTTTGATAGCGCCGACGAGTTCGTGGTAGCTGGGTTCAATGTTGAGCACAGTGGCTTCGCGGCCGAGTTTGCCTGGCGAGTGGGCGTCGGAGTTCGACACCACCGCCAAACCGTCCAGCTGACTGAGCCGCCAGTTCATAAACGGGTCGCTGGACAGACCGGTTTCGACGGCGCGCACCTGGGGCGCCAGTTCTTCAAAACATTCCTTGAGGCTATCAAAGCCGGATTTGCTGCCAAACAGCGCAAACCACGGTGTCCAGACATGCGCCGGAATATACAGGCTGTCTGGTGAAACTTCCAAACAATGGCGCAGGAGCTCTTTGGCGTCCAGTCCTAAAATCGGCCGACCGTCGCTGTGCAAGTTGCCAATGCGTTCCAGCCGAGCGTTGAGCTGGCCGGCCAGCTCCAGCGTCGGCATGACCACGAGGTTGTGCAGTTTACGCACCGAACCGTTCTTACTATAAATCGTGCTGATTTCTACCGTCGGCACAAACCACAGTGGCTCGTCTCGCACGCTGTCCGGCAACACGGCGTCAACTTCCGTCGCCAGGGCTTTGTTCAGACGATACAGGCCGTTGGCGTCACGCTCTAGCTGGTCGCGGCATTCGTCAAACCACTTGGGGTGCGTAAAATCGCCGGTGCCGATAATATTAATACCTTTTAGTTTGCCCCAACGATACAAACCCGCCAGCGTGCAGTCGCGGCTGGTCGCCCGCGAGTAATGCGAATGCACGTGCAAATCAACAACTGTCTCCATGGCTACGTATTATAGCCGAGCTTGGAGCCAGCTTGTGTTTTATTAGCTTTCCAGGAGTTTGTTGTTTGATTCGCGGAAGAAGAAGTTCAGCCAGGCTTCGAGGTTTTGCTGATACCATGGCTTGGCAGTTTGGTCTTTTTTGCCCGTGTCTTGGTTGGGCAGTTCTGGGGCGTACTTGAGCGCAACATCTTTTGGCACGATGTAGATTCTCTCGCCCGGCGCAGCCTTGCCAAATTGGCGGCGCACCGATAGTTCCAGGAATTGATCGGTTTCGAGGTATTTATTTGAAAGTTCGAGGTTTCGGTTTTCGAGCTCGGCTATTTCTACTTGTTGCTCCAAACGAACAATCTTCTTTTGTAATTCATAGTTGGTCTGAATGGCCTTGATACCGCTCCAGCTCGTGAGCAACACGATAATCACAAACACCGTCTGACCAAGCACGCGTATGTCGGTCAGCGATTTGAGATAGTCAATGACAATTGTTTTTATTTTTTCGTACATAGACGGTACTGTTATTGTACCAGAGCTGCTCGATATATGTCTTCTATCTGTGCGCCGACGACTTTGATATCAAACTTCTTCACAGAGTTTTGTTGCACAGCGTGAAGCTTGCTTCGTTCAGTTTCGCTGGCAGCAAGTTCCCGTATAAGCGCTGCAAATTCAGCTCTGTTGTTCGGGTCGACAATAAGTTCTGGCGTATCACCCAACACACTTCGATATCCTGGATTATCACCGCCAATAACCACACCGGCGCGAGCCGCCATTGCTTCGGCAAGCACAATACCAAAACTCTCGCCACCAGTGGCCGGAAAAACAGCTAGATCGGCCGAAGCAAAGTTCTACCGATTACCGAGATGTGCGGCTCAACCTGTTGGCTACCGCCAACAATGTGGCGTATCTCGTGACCCTGCTCTCGCATGTAGTCGCCCAGGGTGTCCACGTAATTTGGCACGCCTTGCGTCGTATCAAAGTAGCCGTCAAATAAATATCCAACGGTCAACGGTTCTGCTTCAGGTGTTGTCATGCAGTAACTGTCGCAAAATCAGACTTGCAACGCAAGCATGAGCAAAATCTAAGTAGTGGAGTTTAACCCTACTGTTCAGCTTCAAGAATAGCGACTGCTTCTTCAAAAGAAGGTGTTTCGCCAACGCAAGTTATTGCGTTTGGGCAAGCTATACAAGATTGAAAAGCATTGCTTAGGGCTCCGAAGCTTTCTTCTGGCAGTCCAATCCTCATTGCGATGTCAAACAGTGTGCGTTCGTCAAACTCGTTAAGTTGTTGGCTGTTTTCCTTGATACCCCTATCTTCTGGTCTTTTTAAAGCATTTAGCTCAATCGCATAATGAGTGAGCCGCCCGAGACTTACTCCCGTCCCAAACTCATCATGGTCACCGTCCAGGGCTGGAGCTGTGCAACTTGGGACTTGGCAATCACGACAGCCAACAACGCCTAGCCCACGCCAAGTCAAAAGTATCGCTCGCAATTTCTCCTGCTGTCCCTCGCCTACTGTATCGAGGTAGTCTTTTTCTGGGGTAGACATAGCCATATTTTCACATTGATTACATGTAAAACGCAAGCATGAGCAAGAACGCAATATGAAACATGTTTGCACGGCAAAACAATCGTGTGCTACTATCTAAAGTACCTTAATAACCTAAAAGTATAAAGAGTACGGGGAGAGATCTCGCTTGTTGATCCGTCGGCAACCTGTTTGTATATTGCAAATAAGGTGCTCCATCGAGCCCAGCCAGTTGGTTAGGGACAGATGTTTTTAGCGTTTGCATGCATCCTTTCTCGACCATATTGGCAGAAAGGATTTTTTATGTCAGATATTGTAACAGCTAGCGTGGTGCCCGCTTTTGAGACCACCGGCGAATTGCGCGAGGCGCTTACAGCAAAGAATAACTTCGCGGCTGTTGACTTGTACCCGCGCGACGGCACCAGGCAACTCTCGGCGACCGAGGCCTCAATTGCCGAACTTGTCAAGGTGCAAGCCGATGAACTGGTTTTGTGCAACAGCGGTATGGCTGCGGTAACGGCTGCAGTTGAAACGTGTTTGGACGGTGGATCAGTTATTGCGTTTCCCGAGCAAGGCTACAGCCAAACCGTACGATACATCAGTGAGTACTTGCCGCCGCGCGGCGTTAAAACAGTGCGGTTTGACTCAGGCTCTGTCAAAAGCATTGACCGGATCCTGCAAAAACACCGCCCCGACGTTATCATTACCGAAACAGTTGGCAACGGCCCGGACGTGCCAGTGCTCGATCTGGAAGCATTCCTACAACTGCCAAGCCTCAAGCAGTCGGGAGCAAACGTTATCCTGGATAACACCCTGCCTCTATCAACCGGCTTGCCGCTGGGCGATGTGCTGGCAGCCCACCCACATGTCGTTGCAGTCGAAAGCGGCACAAAATCGTATACGTTTAACCAGGAATTGTGTGGCTTCGTGTATGGTAAAAATGCCGAGACAATCCGCCGGGTTCGTGAGTATCGCCGTACGACCGGCTCGACACCCAACGTCGCAGCCATAGACCGCATCCAGGAGTTGTTGCCGGATTCTCGGGATACGTTTCATCGGCGCAACCGGGCAATTTTTGCTCATACTGCCCAGTTAGCGATTGCGGCTTTTGGCGCTGGCAGTACGGAATACGTCGTGTCACACCCCGCGCTGCCTACTCATTCAAATGCGGAGCTTGCCGCCCAATCATTTCCAGATGGCCTCACTCCGGTATTCTTTTTGCAGTGCGTTGGCAATAACGACCAGTTCGACGCAACCGAACAGTTGTGGCAACACCCAGTTATACAAGATGAATGTGAGTTGGGCCAGAGTTTTGGCTTCGATAAAACGCGTATTCTACCGGATGCTCACTACCCTTGTATCCGTATTGCCGGCGGCGCAACAACAGACACCGATAAACTTGGCCGAGCGTTCCAAGAAGCGCTACTTTCTGGCGCGGATTAAACGAGAGGCCGCCTACGTTCTTTAGATGCTGAGAAGGTAAAAACGAAAGTGTTTGAAGTAACCCTGAATAAATACTAGCGTGGAGAGACAAGTAGAAGTGAGAGTCGACCAAGAGGTACCCCTAATTGCTTTGTGCTTCTGCCTTTTAGTAGTTCATCGGATGAGTTAACTGCTTGCTCAAGTGCATCAACTGTTTTTACCCAATCAAACAACCTAAAAAGTTCAGACGAAACTGCAATCTGAGCCTGTCCTTCTGCCGAACGAGCTTTATGAACCGGAACGCCGGAACCACCGTCAATACACCAAGTGGGCACAAAAGTTCCTTCATGCGTTGTAAAGCTTAGTATTGCACCTTTATCACTACCTTCTTGAGTAGGTCGTGTAGTTTGTCCCATTCATCTTTATTGGCTTCAATAGGTGGCTGTAATTTTTCTCTCGCGGCATTGACTACGCCCTGTGCCAATTCACGTCTTTCTGGAGTAAAGTCAAAATCACGCCCAAAAAGGACGCCTGGTTGAGTAGCGATCTGTGACATTTCTCTCAGCTCATCTCTGACGGCAGAGTCCTCAAAATCTAAACGGGGCTTTGGGGCATTTAGCGTTGGATCTGTGTTGCTCATGACAATATTTTACCGTAATCCGTGGTGGGGGTGGAAGGAATTGAACCTTCGACCAATCGGTTATGAGCCGACTGCTCTAACCACTGAGCTACACCCCCTCGTCGTCGATGTGTAAGGTTTTGATAAGCTATTTGCCAACAAAACAAGTTTGCTCGACAAAGGTGCTTATCAAAACCAGCCATCTCCTCTCAAAATTACATTCAGTCGCTGACGCTCCTTGGATTGTAATTTTGGATTAAGCCGCAAATCGCAAGCTAACAGGGGGAGTATAGCAGAAAAGTTGTTGGTTGTGTAAGAGTCTGGTCTAATTCGCGTCGCGACGGACAAACAAAAGCCACACAATGATCACGCCAGCAGCCAGATACAACGCTGATACGGCCATAGCCCTGGCCGGTGTGATGCCGCCAATCAAGGCTGCACCCATCACGTTATCGAGTGCTGCAAACGGTAGGTAGGCTGCGTCTTCTTTCAGCACCAGGCCAAGCAGCGGTTCGACTGTAATCGGCACAATAAAAAGCACTGCGATAGCCGCAACGATACTACGCACCACCACGGTTATCAGCAGACCAACCAGGCCGTAGCCAACGTAGTAGAACATCACCTTGCCCAGCTGAGCCAGCAATTCGATATCCTGCGCTGGCAGGGTTGCATCACGAAGGTTGAGGCCAAGCATGTACGAACCCAGGCCGAACAGCACCACAACGAGACCAAACAGCACTGAGAATGCCGACATGACCAGCACCTTTGCGGCGTACACTTGGGTGCGCGACGCATTCGCAGTCAGGGTATACATAATGGTGTTGTACCGATACTCATGCCCCATAAATAACACAGCGATGATGCTGACAAAAAACGCGCCCAATCCGGCAATATTACCCACGATTTCTTTCAGAGCCGTCGGCTCGAGCATTGACGCCGCCGAGCCAGTGTTACCCCGGTAACCTTCAAAGTAAAATGCCACTAGTGCCGTGAGCGCCAGCGTAATGCCCGCAATGACATAGGTAGAGCGGACGGTGAGCAACTTGCGGACTTCGGCTTTTATAGACGCGATCATGCTGCACCGCCTTTCTTGCTCGATCTTTCACCGTCTTTTTCGGAATGGTTTTCTGAGTGGGCTTTATATTCTTGTGCACCAGCCGTCAGCTCCAAAAAGGCGTCTTCGAGTGAGGCATTGTGTGGTGCCAGCTCCAAAATAGCCAGACCGTTTTTATGCGCCAGCTGGCCAATCTTATCTGTTTTGACACCAACGACCTTTAGGCCGCCGTCAAGTTTCTCAAACGACAGTTTCGCGCTGGCCAAGACCGTCTCGAGCTTCTTGGTATTGCTGGCTCGCACGAACACGCTCGACTGGCCGTTGCCTGACACCAGTGCTTTGATAGACGTACTGGCGATAAGTTTACCCTTGCCGATGACCACCACATCGTCAGCCATCAGCGCCATTTCACTCAGTAAGTGGCTCGATACAAAGACCGCGTTACCTTTGGCCGCATAATCCTTGATAAACTGCCGAAGCCACGAGATGCCTTCGGGATCAAGTCCGTTGGCCGGCTCATCAAGCAACAGGTATTTTGGTTTGCCTAAAATCGCGGCGGCGATACCAAGCCGCTGGCTCATGCCGAGGCTAAACTTGCCCGGACCTTTTTTGGCTACGTCACTGAGGCCGACGATGTCGAGCACCTCATCAACACGTTGCAATGGCACGCTGCCAGCCTCTGCCAAAATGCGCAAATGACTGCGAGCACTGCGGGTGGGATGAAAGGCTTTGGCTTCCAGCAAAATGCCCACAACTTGCGACGGCCGGCTAAATTCATGCAAGGCTTTGCCGTCAAACGTGGTCTGTCCAGCGCCGTTATCCAAGCCAAGCATCAAGCGCATGGTGGTCGATTTGCCGGCACCATTTGGCCCCAAAAAACCGGTGACTTTGCCGGTTTGTATCTCAAACGATATGTCATCAACCGCAACTTTTTTGCGATACGTTTTACGAAGGTGTTGGGCGTGAATCATGAACCCTCATTATACAGCAATTTTAGGCCTGGTCTTGTAGTCTGTTTGCCCACCACGACAATTCGTCCAGCATAGTCTGGGGGTCATTCTTGACAAACTCCGGCTTAACATTGCCGTCTTCATCAATTGCCGACCACACATCAACAATGTGCACTCGGTCACGAATTGAAACCATTCTGAGCTCGTTGGCAATAGAGATAAGCTGCTCAACGGCTCGCGCCGCGCCAAGGCCGCCGTAGCCAACAAAAGCAACAGGTTTGTGCTTCCATTCGTGGTTGAGATATGCGATAGCGTTCGTCAGGCTTGGCGGAACAGCGTGATTGTATTCTGCGCTCACCCATATATACCCGTCAGCTTTTTTGATGGTTTCCGACCACTTCTTGGTGTGCTCGTGTTCGTAGTCATTCACCATCGCGGAGCGCGGTTCATCGTAGAGCGGCAAGTTAACTTCGGCCAAATCCACAATCTCAAAAGTCATGTCATCACGATTTTTGGTTTGAGTGAGCACCCAATCGGCGATAGTGCGCCCGACACGATTCGGGCGGGTCGTGCCAACGATTATTTGTATGTGCGGTTTTGTCATAAAGTAGCATACTCCTTCGTTTTTTATTTACTTTACTTAGTATAGTCACTAACTATATTTTGTAAAGCCTTCTTGCTACAATGGTGCCTATGGCAACGAGTATTACAAAACCCGGCTGTATCGAGTGCACTTTATCTATTATTGGCGATAAGTGGACTCCCCTGATTATCCGCGACCTGACGGTTCAAGGATCCTCTTTTGGCGAGCTAGAAAAATCTCTGGTTGGCATCAGCCCGCGTACCCTGAGCCAACGGCTGGACAAACTGGAACGCCAGCAAATTATAACCAAACGCCTCTACTGCGAACGGCCGCCGCGCTATCATTACGTGCTGACGAAAAAAGGCAGCGAGCTGCAGGCCGTGCTCGAACAAATGGCACAGTGGGGTGCTCGCTATTCTTAAGTTTGCAGCAGCCCTTGATCCATCAAATCTTGCCGAAGCTGTTCGGCCCTTACAAAGAGTAAACCCTCCATGCCCAACGCTTGAGCAGCCGCAACGTTACGCGGACTATCATCAATAAAAAGTGCCTCGCTTGGTTTGACACCCAGTTTTTCGAGCGCAAGTTCATAGATTGCTGGATCTGGCTTCACAATACCAACGTGCGACGAAATAACTAGCTCGTCAAAAAACCCCTCCAAGTCGTCGTGCTCCCCAAAAATTCGCTCAAGCATGTCGCCAACAGCGTTGGTCAGCAGGCCAATTTGATAGGTAGCTTTGAGTTGCCGAATGATTTCGGTAACTGCTTTATCAATGACGCTATTTTTGAGCCCTATCGCTTTTGCTTCTTGTGGCGCAAGTCCTGTTTTCTTTTGTAACAACTGAAGAAAGGTTGACTCTGAAATGTCATTTTTGTCAGCCGCAAGCATAATTCTTTCCCATTCAGACCATTCACTTTCTGGAATATGCTCGGATACAATTGACCAGTAAGATGGTGCCGAGATCACATTATAAAAATCGAATATAATTGCTTTTGTCATCAAGTTTATTCTATAGATATTGCCGAGTATAGCAAACTCAGTAGTTCGTCGATGCTGCGCGCGCTCATGAGCTGTTCGCGAAGTTCTTTCGCGCCAGGGAAGTCGTTGATATAGATTTTGCAAAATTTACCCAGAGTGGCAATTTTACGCTCCGCGTCCGGGCGTGTTTTAGCAAAAAGCTTAACGTGTTGAGTATATAGTTCAATCTTCTGTTGTTTGCTATAGCCGGACCATGGTGAAGCTTGGGCAAACACAAACGGATCATGAAAGACACCGCGGCCGATCATGACACCGTCCAGTTGGTATTTCTCTGCCAATTCCAGGCCCTGTTGCCGCGTCAGAATATCGCCGTTGCCCACGAATAACGTGGTGGGGGAAAGCTTGTCGCGCATTTCACGGATTTTATTGACTTCGTCCCAATGCACCGGCACTTTAGACATTTCTTTGGCTGTACGACCATGGATAGTTAACATGTTAAGTTTTTTATTCAGTAAAAACTCGTGCCACGACAGATCAATCTCACGATTACCCAGCCGCGTTTTAACGCTAACAGGGAAGTCATCGCCCGCAGCCCGTTGGACGGCGTCGATAATCTCCCCTGCCAGTTCCCTATTATCAGCCAGCGCGACGCAGCAACCATTTTTGAGGACTGCTTTGTCCGGGCACCCCATATTAATATCAACACCAGCAAACCCCATATCAATGAGCTCTTTGGTGGTTTTGTAGTAATTTTCGGGGACTTTACCCCAGATTTGGGCGATTAAGGGTTGCTCTTTGGCGCTAAACGCTAGCTTGTGTAACAAGTTTTCCCTGCCCGGACTTTGCAAGCCGTCAACATTCACAAACTCGGTAAACATCAGATCCGGGCGAGCACAATCAGCCACAAGCTGCCGAAAGACCGTGTCTGTAACGTCATCCATAGGCGCCAACACAAAAAACGGCTTCGGTAGATCTACCATAAAGTATTACTCGACCCCAGCTCGTTGGTGGTACCTGTCTATACCCTCAGTAGCGACTGGTCGAAGGGCGGGGAAGTGTTTTTGCACCTCTACAAGGCGCTCAAGCCAAAATGCTTGACGACGCACTTCGTGATTCACGGCCTCTGGTAACTGACGACGCACTTGTTGCACGCGCCAACTTTGTACTGCTTCGTCAAGATAATACATAATGGCTGGGTTATCTTGTCTATACGACACCTTTTGCGGATCGTATCCAACCGCTTGAATTTTTTTGAACTGACGAAGTAGTGATAGGTCAAAATAACGCAAGAAGGGTAGCAGTCCTGGCTGCGTTGACTCAACAACAGTTGCCAGTGCTAGTCGTGGATTGACATCTTGGCTCAGTTCAACTTTTAGCGTTTCCATATCGTCTGCTGCTTGTTGTGCATCAAGCATCCAGTCTATGTAGCTTCGTGTTAGTTTGCGTGGAGCACGCATATTATCTGTTGTATCAGCTCTACTTTGATGAATGGCGACCTCTGCGAGGTGTTTTGCTGCTCCGCCCGGTTTCTCTTTGAAAGTAACAAGCCCCATCGCCTCAACCTGTTCTTCTTTGGTCGTTGGCAAAAAGCCCTCGGTAATCCCCAGCACCTCGATACGCTGGTATCTATCTAGCCCCTCATGCAGCGGCAATATCCCTTGCCCTGGTATAGTTTTCGTTGCCATTGGATTTACCGTGCTTGGTTGCCCTCTTTTTGCCTTGCCCAGTACCGCTTGGCCATTTTGTCAAAAGTACGAGTGCTTGCCACAGAATATCCTGATTCAGTAGTTTGATCTTGTCCATCCTTTACTCTTGCTCTGTGTTGACGAGAAAGTTCGCGTACATTTTCAGGAATAACGGCTCGTGTGGCTCCTATCGCTAACTCCCCTTTCTCCATAGCCGAGATAACTCTTTCGAGATCTTCTTGAGTAGGCGTATAACCAAGATCGGCAGCTACTTCAGGGGTGATGCCATCTGTTTGGCCACCAATCTGCGCTGAGCGCTGGTTATCATGAAAAACTTCTTCAAGAACGCGGGGTGTTATTGCCATATTCGTATTATATCACGTTTGTGTTTATTTTACAATCAGGGTTGCTTCCCGACTGTTTGCTGTTTTGAAAATAAACGTTTGCACTTATAATTGTACAGATGAATGAAATTATAAAGCTTGCCACCCCGATTGCGGCGGCTGTGTCGGTTGTTTTGTTTGCCCTGCCGAGCTATGTTGGCACACTTCGTCTCAAAGGGCTCGGAAAAGGCTTACTAGTACTGGTATCGCTTGGTGTCTTTGCGTTGATCATTGAAACAATTGCCGTTAAAACTGGAGTGCTCTACGGAAAGTTCACCTATGGCGATGCGCTCGGCTATAAACTGTTTGGTGCCGTTCCATGGCCAGTGGCATTTGCCTATCCGCCTATTGTCCTGGGAGCATTTTGGCTGGCGCGCAAGATAACTGACACGAAATGGGTTGTTTTGCTTGCGGCATTGTTTGCGCTGGTGGTAGACATTGCGCTTGGTCCTGCTTTGACCCGGATGGAGCTCTGGCAATGGGAGACATCCGGACCATATTACGGCATACCGATTATAGGTTTTATCGGCCGGTTTGTTAGTTACCTGTTGGCCACGTCGCTCCTGGTCTACGTATGGGGCGACACTGCGGTTCGGCGAACGCTTGCTTGGAGTGTTTTTGCAATGCTGTGGTTTTGGTCGGGCGTGAACTTGGGCCTTCAACAGTGGATACCAGGTGCTATCGGTATCAGTGTTGGTGCACTGCTCCTTATTATTATGTGGGCAGAAAAACGGCGCGAACAGCATAAGAAACTTGCCTAAGACTTAGGATTTCGGGCGTCTCTACTCCCAGCGGAAGACGCGGAAGGCAATGATATAGACCACAAGGGTCCAGGCACCAATGATAGCCAGTTGCGGGCCAAGCTCGAAGATAGTTTTGCCTTCGGTGACCACAAAGCGGATGCTGTCGATAACCGGTGTCAGCGGGATGAACTTGGTAATACTCTGGAGCCATTCTGGCATCAGAAATGTCGGGAAAAACACGCCGGAGAGGAACATCATCGGAAATGTCACCAGATTGGCCAGCGGCGCAGCCTGGTTTTCGTTCTTGGCCCAGCCGCCGATGGCCAGACCGATACCAAATAACAGCGTCACGCCAAGTACCACCACGATAATAAAGCTCAGATAATCCCCGTGCATGGACAGGTCAAAGAATAGCAATGCTGCGACGAACATCAGGGCAATCGACATCAGCCCGACAATGGCGTTAGAAATAACGTTACCGGTAAAGTACTGCCAAACTTTCAGCGTGGTGGTGTGGTAACGGCGCAACACGCCCTTTTCTTTGAGGCGCGGGAAGACGGTGGTGGGGCCAAAAATGCCGAGGCTCAAGATAGAGAAGCCCAACAGACCGGCAAAAGTGTAGTCAAAGCGTCGCTGACTCTGCCTGGCGGTTGATTCGGCCACAACGGTGAACGGTGTTTCAGTTTGCACCAGACTGATGTTAATCTCTTTGAAGATACCGTCAAGCACTGTCGACAGGGTTTGGCCAGCCTGCTCGTTGTTTTGGTCATAGAGCACTTGGGCCTGGCCTGATGGCAAGCCCTTCTCATTTACGGTGCCGAAATCTTCTGGCAAGATAATGGTGGCGTGTATCTCGCCGCGATTCATCTTCTCTTTGGCCAAATCAAGCGTGGTGGCCTCTTCGTCGACTTCTAGAATTTCGTTTTTTTGGGTATTCTCGACAAACTGAGTCGAGAATTCGCTGGTCGACTGATTAATTAAGGCCACTTTGAACGAAATACGGTCATCGCCGCCAAATAAGCCGCCAAACACGAACAAGAAAATAAGCGGAAAGGCGAACACGAAAAAGATAGCCACTTTGTCACGAAACAGCCGGCGCACATCAATGCGGGCAAAGGTAATAATCGGCAAGGTTGCTTTTCGTAGCTTCTCCATACTAGTCCCGTAAGTCCTTTCCGGTCAGATCGATAAACACGTCTTCTAGATTAGCCTGTTCGACAACCTGCTCTTTTTTAAAGCCCTTTTTGAGTAGATTTTTAATCAAGTTCTTGGGTGTATCAAGTGCGATAATTTTGCCGTTGTCCATAATGGCGACACGGTCGCAGAGGATTTCGGCCTCATCCATGTAGTGTGTGGTCATGATGACGGTGACGCCGCGTTTTTTGACATCGCGAATCAAATCCCAGAGATTACGTCGGGCTTGCGGATCAAGGCCAGTGGTCGGCTCGTCCAGGAAAAACACTTTTGGTCCGTGTACCAGCGCTGCAGCAATACTAAAGCGCTGTCGTTGGCCGCCGGAGAGTTGCTCGACATAGCTATCGGCCTTATCTAAAAGTTGGACGCTTTTGAGGAATTTCTTGGGGTTTACTTTCTCGCCGTAGGTTGAGGAGAAAAATTGGATAAGTTCAGTCAATTTTGTCTTTTCCTCAAACGATGGCGTTTGCGGCTGCACACCAATCAGTGCTTTGACCTTATCCGGATTAGCCGAGACATCAAAGCCAGCAAGCGTCGCAGTGCCACCGTCAATCGGCCGCAAAGTCTCTATCATCTCCAAGGTTGTGGTCTTGCCAGCGCCATTCGGGCCTAAAATACCGAAAATCTCGCCTTCTTTGACGCGAAAACTAATGTCTTTGACGACGGTTTTTTTGCCGTACTGCTTGCGCAGTTTGGTGACTTCAACAACGGTACTCTTTTGTTCTGCCATGCAACGTACTACTATAGCAGAAAAAATAATACCCCGTCATAAAACAGGGTATCACTTTGTTGAAGCCTTTTAACTAGGCTGCTTTTTTAACGGTCAGGAAGCCGTTGCGTGGGTTCTCAGTTACCACTTTGCCATCTGGCAAGTCGCAAGCCTCTGGTCGTTGATCTTTGCTGAAGTAGTAAATAGTCTGCGTTTTGCCGCCACGAAGTGTCACGTCCTTGCAGTTTAAGTAGTAAGTTACGCCCTTGCTGTTAGTGTGTTGGTAAGCCATTGACTTATCTCTCCCTCTTTAGGTTAACGTTAGTACCCCTACCATACTCCGCTGTTATTTTGTTTGTCAACCCTGTAAAACAACTTTCTTGAGGTAGCATCATCTGATGCTGATGTTACCGCACGCTTTAACAGAGATGAAAAATGTGTTTGCAGACGAACACGCTTATGCATTACACTGTAAGTTGTATTAAAAGAATCAACATAAGGGGTAAGGTATTTATGGATATCAATCGTAATGGCCGACCGGCACCAACGGGGCACACCGCACAACCGACTGCAAGCTTAAAATCACGACGTGGTTGGGTGAAGCTCATGAAAATAACATCAATTGTTCTGCTGTTTTCCAGCACAATTTTAGTCGTTGCGCTACTGTTCTCATTTGTATTTAGCGGCAATCGTAAGCAAGAAGGATCGTTTGTAGACACCAGTAAAATGCAAGCGGTGTTTATGAACGGCGGCCAGGTATACTTTGGCAAGATAACCAGTCTTAATCGGGACTACATGACACTGCGTGACATCTACTATTTGCGAGTTAACCAGACCGTTCAGCCTGACGCCGAGCCAAAAGAAAATGATATTTCGCTCGTCAAGCTCGGTTGTGAGCTGCACGGACCAGAAGACCTGATGGTCATCAGGCAAGATCAAGTTATCTTTTGGGAGAACTTGAAACCAGACGGTAAAGTGGCTCAAGCAGTCGAACAGTTCAAAGCCCAGAATCCAAACGGCATGAATTGTGAGACAACCGACAACAAGTCAAGCTAAGTTACAGTGTAATCCTGCAAACCAAAACTTCCCCTCAAAAAAGGGGAAGTTTTTTATTGTTATAGATGTCCGCTTAACTCAAGTTTTAGCCAGCGCTCTAATGTAAAACGCGCGAGAAATAAAAGCAGAGACATACCGGCAAGCAGAAGGCTGATGCCAGCAAGATCCGGTGACCAGCGCGGCGAGACAAAGCTGAACTTATAGAAATCATCGGGTATGGGTTGCTCTTTTTGGCCGTTTTTTGTGACATATTCCTCAATACACGGCACCCTTGGACCACCATAGAAACTGCCAGGATATCGGCGTTCACAGTGGCGCTGCGCTGCGGTGTAGACGTTCTCGTTGGCTTTTTCAACGCGCTTCTTCTCGGCTTCAACCAGCCGTTCGTACCGATACTTGAGCTGGATTGGCTGTTGGATCCCCGTACCCGCTGACAAATCAGCGTTCATGTGCCCATACACAAACCCGCGCAAATCACGAAGGGCTGCTTCGACGTCGCCATTTTGCTCGTCCGCACGCAGGACTTCGTCACGCAACCGTATGGCGGTCAAGTTGTTGTGCCGCAGCGCAAAAATACCGATAGCGCCAAAAACAACAAAGGCAGCAAAGAAGTACCAGTAGTTGACAACTTTAAGCTTTACCCAGACGTGATGCAGTTTCCGTTTATTCATTATGTTTATGGTAAACCCTTTTCCTTATCCAGTACAGAGAATGGTAGACTAAAAGCATATGCACGTATTTTTTTCTGGTATAGGCGGAGCTGGCATTGGCCCGTTGGCGCTCATCGCTAAACAAGCTGGTTTCACGGTGTCTGGTTCTGATAAGCAAGATTCTCAGTACATTGATTACCTTAAAAAACATGGGATTTCTAACATTCACATCGGCCAGACTCGAGCAGCGCTTGCCAAAATCCACGCCGACCGCCCGATTGATTGGTATGTCTATTCGTCGGCGGTGGAAAAAGAAAATACTGATGCGCCAGAGCTACAATTTGTGAACGAGCAAGATATCAAAAAAAGTAAACGCGACGAGTTTATTAATCTGATACTCTCGGAGAAAAAACTCAAAATGATCGCTATAGCTGGCACACACGGCAAAACCACGACAACAGCGATGGTTATCTGGCTCTTCAAGCAGCTTAAGCTACCGATTAGTTACTCGGTGGGCGCTAAAATAAGTTTTGGCGACATGGGCCGGTATGAAAAAGGCTCGGCGTATTTTGTCTATGAGGCGGACGAGTTTGACCGCAACTTTCTTGCTTTTGAGCCGCATTTGAGTCTGATAACCGGCGTATCGTGGGACCATCACGAAATTTTTCCAACCCGTGAAGATTATCAGGCTGCGTTCACAGAATTTATCGAACAAAGCGACTGGACCGTGCTATGGCAGCAAGATTTTGAGTATCTCGGTCTGAGTCAACGGACGCACCTGTCAGTGCTCGATGAAGCCGAAGCCGAACGCGAGGGCCTCACGCTAGCTGGCAAGTTTAACCGGCTGGACGCGTGGCTGGCTATCCAAGCCGTGCATGAGATAACACAGGCATCAACTGAGGTGCTTGTTCGGCATATGAATCAATTTCCTGGTTTGCAACGGCGCATGGAGGAAGTCATGCCTGGCCTGTACAGCGACTACGCGCACACGCCAGAAAAGATTCGCGGTGCCATGAGTGTGGCGCTTGAAATGGCAAACGATAAAGATGTGATTGTGGTGTACGAACCGCTGACCAACCGCCGTCAACACTTCATGATTGATGACTACCAAGACTGTTTCGCGGGTGCAAAAAAAGTCTACTGGATTCCGAGCTATCTGGCCCGTGAAGATCCTGATCAGCGAGTTATCCCGCCAAGTGAGATGATTGCTCATTTGTCCGACCCATCAATTGCTGTAGCCATGGAGAGAGACAGCAAGCTCAAAGAAACTATCAAGAGTCACCTGGAAAAGGGCAATTTCGTGGTTGGCATGGCTGGTGGTGGTGGCGATAGTCTTGATGAATGGATCAAAACAGAATTCAAGCCATGAAAAAAGTTTACTTTGCCTGTTCGATTGCCGGAGGACGTGACCATGCCCACTTGTATGAAGATATCGTGAAGCAAATTCGCTCGGCCGGTGCGCAGGTGCTTAGCGAGCGCTTTACCGACCCAAAAAAAGTGGAGGAAGAAGCCGCCAAGAGTGAGGACATTTTAGAGTTTATTCACGACCGTGATCTTGGTTGGATTCAAGAGTGTGACGGCATTATCGCCGAAGTCACCCAGCCAAGTTTGGGCGTCGGCTACGAGTTGGGCAAGGCCGAGGAATGGGGCAAACCAATTCTAGCGCTTTTCTATACCCCATCTAGTAACCGCCTGTCACCGATGATATCCGGTAGCAAGAAGCTTCAAGTCGTTCGCTACGAAAATCACTCCGAGCTTGAGCAAGAAATCCAAAACTTCGTGCGTGCTCTTTAGGCACCCCAACCATACTCGCTATAAGCATTGCCTTTTGCGATCTCTGTCAATGCTGCACGTTGTGGCGGCACAATGTTCTCTGGCAAGTCGTTGATACTAAGCCATTCCAGTTTTTCGCTTTTTTCCGGCTCAGCATTGTGGGGCTCTCCTTCCCACTCGTCAACTGCAAAATAAACATCAACCCAATCCATAAAATAACCATCGGCCTTTTCGGCATGTCTGTGTGCAACATGGACGACCCTCATATGTTCACGTGTAATATCTACGCCCGCTTCTTCTTTTGCCTCCCGAATCACTCCGTCGGTAAATGTTTCGCCATACTCCAGTTTGCCAGCAGGCAAACCATAGTGGTCATCCATCCAGCCTGTGTTTTTGCGAAGAACCATGGCAACTTTATCGTCTTTCATCAAAATAGCAAAACAGGCTGTATACGGACGCGCTGAGTCGTATATGTCGTGGAATCTCATCGGTTGTCGCCCTGGCCTTTTTGGACACCACGTTTTTTGCGGCTGGCAAGTTTATTAAGATTAAGCTGCATGACTTCGTCCAAAGACAATCCGAGGCTATGCGCAAGCAGTGCAATGTACCAGACCACATCGCCAAGTTCTTTTTTAATTTCGTGTAAGTCTTCATCTGATATCTTGCCGTCTTTGTAGGCTACGATTTTCTTCCATTTTTCGAGCACTTCACCGGCTTCGCCTGATATCCCCATTGCCCATATTGTTTTGTCCATCAGTGGATCCGGGTGCACAATCGCGGTTGTGAGCGCCTGTTTTTGGTATTCGTCAAATGTCATGCGTTTATTATCCTCCCCGTTTCTTCATCTATTATGAGACTCCTAAACCGGAAAAGCAAAAATTAAAAGCACCCTTGAAGGCTGCAAACACAATTTACTCATTCAGCGTAGCTATGGCTATGCTTCAATCCTAAATTACGTTTTCGCTCTTCAATCATCGCTTTTATTCTTTATGCTTCCCGATTCAGTAACCTCAACAGCTCCTTGGCGCAAAACTTCAATTGCATCATCGACAACCCGAATAACTGTTGAAGCTTCTGCTTCGCTTTTATCGCCACCATCGACATAAAAATCCACTGAGCTAGCAAAATAGGCTTTGGCTTCATCAATGTTATTTGCTGGCGGCTGGCCAGTGATATTGACGCTTGATGTCAAGAGCGGCCCCGTCTGCTCAAGCAGCTTACGAATCTCCACATCAGCGGGAATCCGCACCGCTACCGATAGCTTGCCTGCATCTAAATAGTCAAGCTCGTGTCCGACTGGCAACACCAGGCTTATGGGGTTCGGCCAAAAATGTTCGACAGCTTTTAAGTAGCGGCGTTTAATACCAAGTTGTACGAGCTGGTCAACGCTGGCCGCGATTACTGTACCCGGCTTATTTTCTCGACGTTTTATGTTATACAGCCGAGCAACCGCATCTGGGCTACTGGCCGAACAAACAACACCATAAATAGTATCCGTCGGCATCACCCCAACCGCGCCATCTTTAATGAGTGTCGTGAGTTTTGAGCTATTAATACTGAGTGCGATGCTACTAAAGTCTCGGGCCATTTACTTCCTTCACATTTCTATCAACTATGTCTCTGGACACACTCAATGGTATCACTCTCCTTGATTTTTGCGTATGTAGTTAGTGTTGTCTTGGTCGAACCAAACGATCAGCCCCAACTGCGGCGGCACACACATAGCCCAGCTCCTGCAAAGGATCGAGAACACGCCTGTCAAATATTGTTGGTGGCGGTAGCTCACGCTCGATAAGCACACCCTCGACCTCAAAGCCAAGCGCCCAGGCAGCAAGCTTACCAGCCGAAACATCCATAAGCCACCGATCGCCAGCCACAATTACGCAATCGACTTCTGATAATTTCTTAATGGATCTCATAGCTTCCAGATACAACCTTACTTTGGACCATTGGCGTCTACTCGGTATCCTCAACACCTCGGCACCAAGCTTGTCAGCTCGTTTCATAGCCAAGCGTGTCGTTGGATCTGCTGATACCAACGCAGTCGCAGCAGGAGGATACTCTGTAATAAATGCCTCAACATCAGGATACATATCTGTTTCGCCTGGGACAAAAACAGTGTGATCGCCATCCGTAACCAATGCGTACGCCCTCAGAGGCGGCTCAAGTTCATCAAAACTTGTGATAACTCTATCAACAGCACTCATATTTGGACTATACCACTCTTATGGCATTTAACCATCAGTGTATTGCTTGATGAGCAAGTGCTCCTTGATAAGCCTGAGCTGATCCTTGCACCACCATGAGTACACGTTATTCTTGTCTTTTTCGGCTTGCGTGATAAAGTCTCCCCATTTTACCCACTTAAAATCTTCTACTTCTTTGGGGTTCGGCCGGGGTAGGCCCACAGCTCGAGCAATATAGATTGGGCAAAACTCATGCTCAATAATGCCGTTGAACGGTGGTGTTTTGTATGTGTAGTCCGGCACAAGCACTTTGAAATCCTTGGCCGACATACCAAGCTCGTAGTCCAGTCGACGCTTTATGGCATCAATCATATCCTCACCTGGCGCAGGGTGACCACAGACGCTATTGGTCCAAACACCAGGCCAGACTTTTTTACTTTTGGCTCGCTTGGTTATGAGGAATTCACCCTTATTGTTAAATACATAACAAGAAAAAGCTAAATGGAGCGGCGTCTTCGCATGATGCGCCGCAAGCTTGGGCAAGGTTTCTCCCGTCGGCTTTCCTTGCTTGTTTACCAAAACCACTTTTTCATCAGTCATATCCTAAAGTATACTATCCCTTATGTCGCGAACAATATTTATGGACTTTGTTGAAGGCAAAACGCCCTGTGCCAAAGTTTACGAAGATGACAATACGCTCGCCTTTCTTGACCAAAGCCCGCTAACCAAGGGGCACACTCTCGTTATTCCAAAAAACCCGATTGACCAAATTGATCACTGCTCCGAGGAACTATACCAAGCAATTTTCCGTAGTGTTCACACAGTATCAGACATGCTTCAAAAAACATTTAAACCGCTCCGTATTGCACTAGTTGTCCATGGTATGGAGATTCCTCATGCGCATGTTCATGTGGTACCACTTTATACCGGCAAAGAGCTGAGGCTCGCAGCCATTGATAGACAAAAATGCACCATGCCAGAACTTAAAGAACTAGCACAACAAATTCGTTCTGCTTAAGCTTTGTTATACCGAAGAATAATGTGATAATGTCTGCGATGTCAGAAATTGGAATAGAAATTGCTGCTGCAGGCAAATCAAATCGACTTCGCGGTCACATTACTGAACTTGGCTACCCGGATGGATATCCCAAGCTCTTACTCCCAACGGGGAATCCTAACGGGGAAACACTCCTAGGACGAGTAACACGCCAAGCAATTGATGCACCAGTATCTGGACCTATCACCATTCATACAACTCCCGATAATAATCTATACATCGAAATGAGTCCGGATGTCGCTCCCCTTATCGACGATTCCGAGGTTAGAGTAAGATACACAGAGTACGGTAATTCTTTCCGTCCGTTTATACCCAAACTAGTTACAGAAAAGGTGTGCGTGTTTGGTTCAAGTGGAGATTTCTACGCTGACTTTTCATGGGACAACGTACTTGACGCGCATCACTCGAATGACTACCCAGTCACATTTGTCGTCGGGCAAACAGTAGAGGTTGACAAAGGTGCAGTTTTCGACGTATCTGACAATGGGCAAATCACCAACTTTGCGCGAGTTAAAAGGACAAAAGAAAGCGACCTCATTAATATTGGAATTTACGTGTTTGAACCGGCTGCGCCCGTACTGAGTGCACTATCTGGACTGGTCACGGAACATTGTATGGCACTAGAAGAAGAAATCGTGAAAGCATTGATTGCAAAGGGGCTTATTGGTGCCCACGTCCTACAAACAACTCCCTACAACGTAAACTCTGCCGAAACTTATCAAGCGCTATTGCAAGAAACGGCTTCTCGCGCAGCCGTTGCCTAGATGGCTAATTAAGCTCTACTTATTTAGAGGCCGATGCCGTCGTCACTGAGATCGTTTGTACCGAAGTCTTCAGAGTCATTAATACTGTTGAGCGAGTTGTCGATTTCCGTCACCGTCTCGTCAATATCTGTAGCGTCAACTCGGCCGTCGTCGGTAACCGTTTCTGTCGATGTCGTTTGTTCAGGCTGGTTCGCGCTGCGTGATTGCCAGTAAGCATAGCCGGCTGCGCCGATGAGCCCTATCGTAATAAGCACTGCGAGCGCAATCACAATGATGATGCCACGACGCTTTTTGTTGACTTGTTTGTTGAGCGCAACATGCTGCTGTTCATAGTTTGGTGCGCCGACCTCTTGCGCGTTCGGGTTTGGCATTGGATCCGGCTGTGGCTGTGTCGGTGCAAATTGCTGCTGTTGAAAGTCTTGTTGCGGCGAGACAAACGGTTGCGGCACTGGTTCTGGCTGCACGGGTGCAGACGGCTGCTGTGGCATAGCGGGTCGCTGTATGTCCATCACCGGCTGCTGCAACGGCTGTGGTTGCGGGGTAGCTTGCGGTTGCAATGGATCTTGTTGGTTCTCTGGGTTCATCTATTCCTCGCTCCCTGTTGTTGGCTCAATGTTCGTCGTGGGAGTATCAGGGTCGGTCGTCAATGCAGGCTCTGTTGTTTGACTTTTCCCCAGTGCCGCTTTAATGGTTTGTAGCTGCGGCTTGGTGGTATTGGCAATAAAGGTGCGGATGTCCCCGACCATGGTGACCAGTTGCCGATGTTTCGTACGAGCGGTTTCTAGTGCCGCTTTAAACGAAGTCGGATCTTGTGCACAATCAATGACCGTCAAATCCTCAACCGCCTGAGCATACTCAGTCATGGTACTCTTGTAGGCATCTACCTTCTCAGTAAGCGTAGTGGTACTTTCTTGCAGCGTAGTGACATCAAACGCCTGTGCGTCCAGTCTGGTAATCAGATCATTGAGTTTGCTCGTAATATTGTCGTAGGCAGTAGCGCGCTTGGTCTGTACCGATTCAACCCGTACGTTGAGTGTCTTGATATTAGTCTGAACAGCAAGACAACGCAATTTAATGCGTTGCTGTTCGGTGGTTCTGAGTTCTTCTTTGAGCGCACTTTTATATGTTTTGAGGCGTTCTTCGAGTTCCTTATCCGTCGTCTGGGCACTGGTCGGTGGGGCATAGTAGCTCTCAAGACTCAAGGTCGGAATGACCACACCCAACGGGAGCAGAATAAGTACTGCTACGATTTTGATTAATTTATTTATTCCCCTGTCAGACATAGTAGACTGCCGTTTATTGTACCCTACCTGCCAAGCTTAACCAAGACGGTAAACGCCGTGGCTGTGTATAACTAATCCTTCCTTTTGCAGCTCATCAAGTACTACGGTGAGCCGCTTGTCAGTAATCAATTCGGCTAGCTCTGAGCCAGCCCGTTCTTTTTCCGTTAGCAGACGGATAACCTGGCCGCGAATCTGGCGTTTTGAACCATGAAACTTCGACTGTTTGGCGTAGTGCTTACTTTTGATTATGTTGTTGCCTTGTTTCTTTTTCAGGTGTGAGCCGTAATCCATCAACGCCCAGTAAAATTCCCGTGGATTTTCTCTGTCTAGGGTTTGTTCGAGCAGCAGCAGTATTTCTTTGTCCGATACATCAGACCGATCAGCAAAGAAGTGGTGAATATAGACGCTGCGAACATTCGTCTCCACAAATAATACCGGCTCGTTATAGACATAGGCGAGCAGGGCGCCAGCCGTATTTTTGCCAATTCCTGGTAAAGTAGTTAACGCGTTAAGCTTTTTTGGAAACTCTCCTTTGTGTCCCTGCATGATTTCTTGGGCTGCTTGCCACAAATATTTCGCGCGGCGATTGTAGCCCAAGCCGCTCCACGCCGTGAGTACGTCCCCAAGATTTGCGGCTGCCAGTGCCTTCACATCAGGAAACTGCTCGAGGAAAAAGTCGTACTTCGGCAGCACTCTGGTAACTTGAGTTTGTTGTAGCATGATTTCCGACACCAAGATCTTGTACGGGTCGCTTGTTCGGCGCCACGACAAGTCGCGGGCATGCTTAGCGTAGTAATCCCACAGGGTTTCCTGGAACTCCTGAATTTGTGCTTGCGTAAGTTTCAAAGCCTATCAATCGCCTCCGCCAGTTTACGATCTTTATCAGTTACCTTGTTCTCGGAATGTGTTGTCAGTGCTACCTTTACCCTGCCCCAGCCAAGCTCAATATCCGGGTGGTGATTGGCTTGTTCTGCAAGCTCACCGACGTTATTGACAAACTCAAGTGCTGTCTTAAAATCTGCAAACTTGAATTCTCTGCTTATTGAATTGTTCGCTTCTTTCCACACGGCTACACCCCCTTCAGTTGGTAACGTTTTATCTCTTCAAACTGTAGCATCGGATCGAGCGTCTCTTTTATTAAACGGAAACTGGCAACAGGCTGCTCAAAGGAAAGGTGAAGTCCTTTGAGCGAAGCCTGGACTTCTTCTACGCTCAGCTCCCCGACAAAACGAGCAATGGTGGAATGGATAATCTGCGGCGGTAACTTTGTATTCGGCAGCAAAACAGCATGGTCGAGAAAAAACTTCCGAATACGAGCAAAAGTGCCGTCGTCATGACCGGTGATGAATACTGCGGCTGGCGACACATTAATGGTATCGAATGTCACTCGAACTAGGTGCTCTTGTGCAACTGCCTTGCGGACCGCCTTATCGTACTCCGGAAATATCTGCTCAAACAGCCGCTCTTTGTCTTGACCGTAATCCACAAGCGGAGCCAGCCAATCAAAGAGCGTTATGTGGAGTGTTTCGGGAGGAGTATTCCACACTGCATCTCCAAAGTGCTCGCTGAGATGGGCCTGAATATGGCTAATCTGTGGGCAATTCTCAGGACTAATTTCTGTGTTGAGCATATAACCCACAACTGGCCTGTTGATGTCGTGATTCGGAATGGTTCTCACAACGCTGCTGTTAACCTTTCGTATTGTGCTTTATCAAACCCCAGTTTTTCATCAGTTTCACTAATATCAATGCAATTATGGGGGCTGAACGGAGGGGTATTAATAACTACCAAAACAAGGTCTTGTTTTGGAATAGTAAAATGGGCTGTATTTGGCGGTGTAATAACAATCGATCCTTGCTTTATCGGTATTTCTTTGCCGCCGTCTACCGTCAAGCCCTCACCTTGCAATATAAAGTAGATCTCTGTTTCACCATTGGTATGATAGTGCGGTGCGGCTCGTTTCACCTGACGCATGTCTGATATGGCAAAGCTTTCATTTTCGCGCCCTTCAATCGGGTTCGGTATTTCATACACTGGGCCACATTGAGTTAGTTTGGGTTCAACATGCTGAACCAGCTTTTGCCAATCGCTTATAGCAGCAATGTAAGGCTTCCATGCGTCGATGACTTCGCGGATATTACTCATACTCCTATGATAGCAAACCAAAGAAAGAGCGTGGCATACCTGTCTAGTAATAATACCAGTTGTCAATGCCGCCGGTATTCGTCACATCAATCAGTTTCTTTGGATCGCCGCCCTCGGTACTGACAATATAGTCGGCTGTTTCTTGGTCCGTCCGGACACGGTACACCGCCGTCGTATTGTTCAGCCAGCGAATGGGATTAGTAAGACCGCTCGCTGACGCGAGATTCCTATCCTCTTGTTTCTCTATGTCGTAAACCAGCAGCACGCCCTTGCCATCACGCTGATCTGTCCAGAGGCTGCGTTGATTATTCGGGCTGCTAATATAGATTCGCGACAATGGATCTGCCGGTACGCCGTTCAAGGAGTACGGTGCTTCTTGCCCGCCGATAGCGTACTCGTACCAGGCCTGGCCAACAGCAATAGTAAGTGTATTGTAGTCAGTTCTGAACAAATTCCATGTTTCGCTATCTATCAGGGCCGTTCGGTTGTTGCCATCTGGATCGACCACAAATAACTTGACGTCTGCCTTGTTCTGGAATGCGCCTGACGGCGCGTAGTAGACCCTGCCTTGCGCGATGAGCACGTCGTTAAAGTAATTAGTCTTGGCTAGTTCTTTCGTCTCATTCGTGTCGCTGTCATACGACATCAGTTTATGGCGATCGGGGTTATTAGTACTTGCCCCGGACGTCACTTTGACGTATATCAATCGGTCATTTATCCAGCCCACGATTTGGAATTTTTCTGATTGCTCGAGATTTTCTGTCTCGTTTGTATCAAGATCGATGATGGTCAAGGTGCTCAGCAGGTAACCATCGCTGTTGTGCATATTTTCTCGTGTTGAGACCAACGCCGTTACATTGCGCGATGGATGGGGTGCCAGTAGCATGTCATCGCGCTCAGCGCCGTTGCCAGCCAGCACGAGTTCTTCGTTTTTGCCATCAGCATCAATTTTGTAGACATCAAACTTGCCAGAGCGTTTGCTGACAAAAGCGTGTTTTAGATACGGTGCCATGTTGACGTCAACCGTTTCTTGGTCACTCGTGATAACCATGTTTTCTTCGCGGTAGCCATCGGCCTTTATGGTAACCTGGACGGCGTCGTCGCTTTTAGTGTCGAGCGTTAACACGAGTTCACCATTGGCATTGGAGAACGCACTAGCATAGCCGCTGACGGCTTCGGCTCTTTCGATCGGCTTACCGGACAAAAAGTCTGTCGTCTTAAACGCATACTGTAGCCCTGTTGGCGTCAATGGTACTTCTCCAAGTGGATTGCTGCCCCAGCCGATGGTGAGCGGCTTGGTCGTGGTTGCAAATGCCCGGCGCTCTACTTTGAGCTCGTTTTTGCCCAGTCGTATCTTTTGCAGTTTGACGTAGCCCTGGTCATCGGTCTGTCCGCTCTGGCCAGACAGACTCACGGTTACATTTCTCAGCGGCTGTTGAGTGCTTTGGTCTAACACTTTCACACTGGCACTACTGCGCACGCCAAGCGTGTTGAGTATAAAGTACCGTGTGGTTGGCACTACTGCGAGCACAACGAGCGTCACACATATGGCACTAATGGTGGCTTTGCGGGCTTTTGGATTGCCCCACCAGTTTTTGAAAAAATCTTTGATCTTCTGTCCAAATGTTTTTGGTGCTTGCGGTTCAAAGGCACGCTGCACGGCTTCGTCTTCGGCTTTCAGCAGCTCATCGCTTTCTTGGGCTGCGATATCATCAACTGCTTTGTCTATGTCATCGTCAAGTGGCGTGTCGCTTGGATCTGGCTGTCCTGCTCCCGCTTCGGCTACTTCTGGGGCTTGTTTAGTCGGCTCTTTAGTAGCCTTCGCACCGCCAACCAGTGGTGCGGTCGCAGGCTCAGAGACAGCAGTTCTACGATTAGCATTCGGGTCGGCGGCTTTGGCCGGACTAATCCGTTTACTGGCCGGGGCTTGGTCTTCAATAGTCGGACCCATCAACTGCTCAATTTTCTCATTGAGCTCTTTCTTAACGGCTTCCAGATGGGCTTCTTTGTCTTTATCTTCTTTCATAAGCGGTTTCTGCTGCTTATTATATCAGGAAAACACCCGCCTTCTTGAACTATAGTTCGATTATGTACATTGGTTACATAATATGGTAATATGCACAAAATTATGCCAGAAAAGCCGCCTACTCGAGAAGCATTCATCAAGGGACTCTTTGGTCATACGCGTCGTTTGGACGTTGCTGCTGCTGTCATCAAAAAAACTGTTGAACCACCAACCATTTTTCGCGCTTGAGCTTCGCGAGAGCATGGGTGAAGATAAAGTTTCGCCGTCCGAAATACATAAACAATTGGAGATCCTAACCAATCTTGGCATGGTTGAGCGCTTGCCTTCAGAGCGTGGAGCAAGAACTGTAGACTATGTCCGAGCGGATTCACCGGCATGGGAAATTGTGGCAATGGCTTTACGTGTCACTGCCGAACTGTATCCGCCACAAAGTTCAGGCGAATTATCAGGTTAGGCTACCTGGTCATGCTACTTAACCTGCACTATCGCACGGTCTGAATTGAAGGCGTGAGGCTTCCAGATTATGTATTGGTTGCTTTTTCAATTGGAGCTTCAAAAATAATTTGCCCGCTCACTTTACCCCCAGCTACAAGATCTCCTGAGTTAAGTGGGTTATCAACACTCGCGAATGCGTGATCAAGCACTTGGCCGCCTCCCGCTTGAATACGAAAATCAAACACGTTATATGGTTTTGTTTCGCCACTTGTGTTCTCTAAGCCGACATTACCAATCACGTAGGTTTTACCCCTTTCTGCTTGCTCAAATTCACTCAGTGTTGTCTTTTTTCAATAAGCAGTTATACTGTTTTCTGCTATGTATAATGATGGTGGATACGAACTTCTTTTTGCAGCATTTATGATAGCGTTACCTTTTATAGCATTGATCGTACTGCTTATAATTGGAACCATACTCATAGCACGAAAACATCATAGGTATTCGCAACAGGGAATCCATAAAAAATCTGGTTTTAAATATTTAAAATACTCATCCATCGCCTGCGTTGTGGTCGGCTGGTTAATTTTAATAAATTTTGCTATATCTGGAGGACCAAATAAGGGCATAGGCAAGCACATCTATAACTCGTCTGACAATCCTTACTTCGATATGCAGCTTGCATTTATTTTGATAGCTATTGGAATAATTCTAGGCTTTATCTCCTTGCGTTCTGTGCAAAAAACAAAATAGAGCAAAATGTTGTGTTTCAGTATAGCTTAATGTTTTTTAAGACTGCAAACACGAGGGCCAGAGCACTTTTTATGAAAACTAGGATAGGCGGCTGCTTCGTTGTAGCTGCTGGTTCGGGCAAAGGCAAGATAGGATTGCCACCTTGCTGTGCTTGAGGCTCGCTTGGAGGGTTAGCGGGTTCTGGGGTTGCTCCGGGTTCTACTGGATTTTCTGATATGCCATCTTCTGGCCACTCGTCTATGAAGCCGTCGCAAGCATCGTCAATACCGTCAGCATCTCGATCGTACCAGCCATTTTCTGAGTATGGGCAAGCGTCCATTGTGTTTGGTATGCCGTCACCGTCGTAATCTTCCTCGCTGTGTTTGATGTAGATCGTCTTTTGGATATCAATATCCTCGCCAGCAACGTTCTGACCAATAACATGTAGGGTGTGGAAACCAGGCGCAACAGTATTTGGAATCGTTACATTTGCGTCCAGATTACCGACATCGTCCGTCGTAAACGTGCCGAGATCTATGGGGTCTGAATGTAATTCAATCCTAACGTTTGCCAGGCGCTTGAGCATATTCTTTGCGGTATCAACCGCGACACTGAAAGCCGAACCTTTTGTTGCTGTATCATCAGCAATATTCTCATCAAAATCGATTTGCCGAATCTGTCGATTTGTCCTGGGAGCATCTTGCAGCAGTGGCAAATCGTCTGTTATCGCTGGTGGCCATAGATTCTCGTTGGGCTCAGGCATTGCCACAGTAAAACTATTGGTTTGTTCGATAATCTTACTCTTATACAGTTGATGTCCAAGTTTGTTTGGGTGGTAGCTTTCATTACCAACCAGTCCGAAACTAAATGGAATTCCCTTGCCAGCTGTCAAGCCGTTTATCGCTACGTCACTTGAGATCGTCTCACATAGTTTATGACCAGCAAAAGCATCGGACACATCGACATAGCGAACGCCCGTCCTGTCTGTCGACAGCTTGATAATATTATTCAAGTATTCTATCAGGTGATTTGAGAATTTAATTTCTTCGTTATTGAGTCGGACGTTGACAGCACAATCGCCGTCATTCTGCGCCAGCTTTGGGTAGCCTAGTACATATATTTTGGCATTTGGCTTTGCTGTCGCTTTAATGTCTGCGAATGTTGCGATAAGTTTACCGTACTGGGTTCGCACTTTTTGAGCAAGCTCGTATCTATCTTCATATGTCTCAAAACAGGGCACAAGACCACGGCGGGGATCGACACATCTTTTTACTATCTGCCCAAACCCGATATCATTTCCGCTAATTCCGACCGTTATCACCTCTGGCTGCTCTCTGCTCACATAATGAAGTTGCTTGCGCAGGCCAGGCAACAAACCACCTAACGAGTTTGGATGCGGAATATCAGTGTGTTGCGGGGCGTGCGTAATGTTATACAGAACCGCGCCGGAACAAGCGACTGAGTTATACGAATCCAAATTCAGCACAGAGCCGATCAAATACGGATACGAATCGCGCGACAGATGACAGCGATTTTCGTTGCTGTCGGTCTCTTCGAAGTAATTATAAGCACCCTCACCCGAAGCAAACGAATCGCCAAGCGCAAGATAGCCAATATTTCCGACTGTTCCGCCAGGTGTTACCAGACGATATTTTGCCGGAATGCGCGTACCGCTACCGTCAAGATACGAGGAATAGAAATCTACTGCATCGTTACCGACGAACCTCATCTGGTTTGCTCTGATGTAGCCCGTGATGTTTTGTACCAGGAAGGGCGTGACTAATTTCTTGTCACAAGCTACTGGGTAAATAAAATTAGGCGGTACCGGTGCGCAGCTCGACACGTCAGTGATCTCGAAACTGCCCCCATTGGCTGTTACCACCGCATATTTACCATCATCGCTAATGGCGGTGCGTACTTGTGGATCGGTGCCAAGGTGATACGTAAAATTGTCGCGAAACGGTACGACCTCAAACGTCTCGAGATCTATCCGAATAACAGCACCCGGCGAATGTGTCACCATCCACCTGCCGTTATTGGAGAAGCTGGTGGTGTCTGGGCGAATATATAGGTCAGTCCCATCAGCTTTCTCTAGTACTTTGGTTGGCGACCCAGGCAGTTTGTACTTAACCTCGCCATTGCTCATTATTTCTGGCGTTATCAGGGTATGGAAGTCTTTGTAGAAGTGCACCTTGAAAGAGCCTTGATCAGAATACAGCACCATCAGAGTAGACGAATGTGGTATAAAAGAAGCCCCCATCGGCGCACCGCTCGGCGAGCTGATTCGACCCGCCGTTTGTGTTCCATTGAGCTGTATCCAGCCGCCACTTGCCATGCCGTGGTTCGTGCTCACAGCACAAGCAACATGGCTGACTTCTGGCTGACTAAGCACGATATTTGCCGGTTTTGTGACAAACTTATGGTCTGCGCAATCAACGTTGCCGTAACCAGACAGTGTCTTTGGTCTCGGCTGGCCATTGAGCGGTTGCGCCGGACCCAATACAGGATTGTCGCTATCGGTCCATCCTGCAGTTTGTGCAGATATGCTACCAGGAAGCACTGACATTACAAGACTAAACAACAGCATGCCCGTTACGAACAAGCGATTGTGGTGCTTTAGGCTGCGTACTACTCTCATCATACCCACCTTTTTTGCAATAAGCGTTACCTTTACACTAGCAGAACGTTGTAGATAGTGCAATAGAAATTAAAGGCGGGACATGTCGTTGCGCTGAGACCAGATGAAGCTGATGCCAGCGATAATAACCATGGCGCCAGCCAGAATTATCAGCCAAGGCGATACCGTGAAGCCGCTTGCTGCAAGCGGCGTGGGCTGGCTAGAGCTTGTCGTGCCGGTGCTGGCACCTTCTACTGTTACTTCTGCGCTTGGATTTGACTGAGTGAGGACAGAGCTAATACCCAGGACATTTTGCTGTGAGCCGCTGCCCTGCAGATTTTGCGTTTGCTGGAGTGCACCAGCCGCACCTTGCAGCTGTGAGCCGCCTGAACCCTGGTTTACTCCCCCACTTTGTTGCAAATCATTCATTACACATACAGTACCAGTGTTGGCATTTTCGTGCTAGGATTTCGTGGCTTTTATAGTCTGTAATTATTGGATGTTGACGGAAGCAACTTTCCAGTCTTTGCCTTCTTTGACCAAGGCGATATAGAACTCGCCTGCCGTATTGCCTTCACCAACAGCTGGTAAGCCGTCGACATACTGTACGAACAGCGTGCGGCCGTTACCTTTGAGGATTACGCCATCGAGTTTGTTTGGTTCATCTGCCTGGAAGCTTGATAAAACTCCCCGTAACATTCCTTCTTCTTCCTCTTCGCGCAAGGTGTTACTCGTCATTTGGTAGGCACCGTCAGCATCACCGGCTAATACCTTCTCTACAAATTCTGCGCCAACAGCGCTAGCCTGTTTTTCTTGCATATTATCGTACGCGCCTTTGGCAAAGAAGCCGCCCGCAAAGAACGCAATTGATATCACAATCGCGACGATGACTGTTGTCTTGTTTTTGAAATTGATTCTTCCCACCTTATATTTCCCCTTTCTTATCTTGTTTATGGTGACAGCATGAATGTAGTCTGCGGGTAAATTTGATGTCCGCCCCAATAATACTTGCCACCATACCTGGGGTCGGAGGAATTACGCTGTGCCCAGGCAAGGCAATTTCCGTAGTTCACCCGATAGGTTTCGCTCTTCGGGGGATACGCACAGTCTTTAACCTCATGTTCTCTAGTATTAATCTGTTCTTTTATACCAGTAGAGTTCGGTGTCCACGCGGCTCTAAGAACATTGCCCATAGCATTATACATATTTCTGCACTGTGTTTTTGTTCGTGCATTAGTCCAAGGCCCTGAGTCTACCATACTAATAGAACGAAGCAAACAGGTTCCATTTGTCTCATAATCACCGAGTATTTGAAGAATTGTAGCAGTTGGATCTGCGGGTGCCGCTGCAGGTGGCCGATTATCCACAACTGCTGGCGGTGGCGTGGGATTGGCAACTGTATTAAAGAACGCTGCCAGTGAATTTGCGAACGGTCGGGCGTCCCATTTTTCTTTTTCAGCCTTACGGAAAGCTTCCAGCATAGTGTCGGCGTTGAAGCAGCCCGGGCCGAGCCGTGAGGCGCCCTTGGTCTTGGCAGCATAGAAGATATCGACTGCTACTGTAGTTTTGTTCAGGAGCGAGCCGTTTTCGGCCTGCGGTATCTGGAAATGCATCTTCCTGAGACGATTCTGCAGATCTCTCACCCGTGCGCCTTTATCGCGTTTTTGTGCCTCTGATAGATTTTTGTTGGCCAAACCTTCCGGGTAGCACATGTGCTGCTTCCACAGCTTATCACCCTGGATTGCAGGTTTTGGCGCAGCCGCTTGGTTGCCGCCTGTGCTTTGATTGCCAGACGACCCCGAAGAATTGCCGCTAGATGCAGGCGGTCGGCCGCCGCCAGTCCAGATATCACTGTTGCTTGTCGTACCGGAGGCTGGCTTTTCTTGCGACGGAACCGGCAGTGGCTTGTTAGAGCCAACTGCTATCTTTTCTTCGCCAATCCATTGAATAGCGTTATAGAAGGTTGTGTCCTTTTTGACATCCGCAAATAGTGCACTCCTGGCTTGCGGTGCTGGTTTGCCAGCCCGGTTATAGAGTACTTGCGCTATTTGCTGGCGCGGCATTGGACCAGTTGGATTAAAGTTGCCGCTGCTGTTACCCGCCATGTATCCTTTTTCTTTGGCGTAGGAGATTTCTTTACAGAATTGATGACCCGCCTTCACGTCTTTGAACGGTCCGGTGCTGTTCGCTCCGCCCGAACATGGCGAGATAGTTCTGGCTGACAAGGTTGGCGTACCGTCAAGCCGGTACAAAAATACCGCAGCTGTCTGGCGAGTAACCGGATCGTTGGGCTTAAAATTGCCGTCTTTATCACCGGTGGTTATCTTTTTGTCTGACATCCAGACAATGGCGTTACAGAATTGGTTGTCACCCCGGACATCTTTGAATGGGCCGGCGGCATTCGGGCCGCACTTGCTTGTCTTAATTTCCGGCGAGCCGGCAGCACGATACAAAAACGCTGCCATATGGGCACGAGTCGTGTTGGCGGTTGGGCTAAAGTATCTGGTCTGTGCCGAGCTGTAGAGTGCCAGGCTGGCGCCAACAGCGCCGAATGCGATCACAATTGCCAGGATTTTTGACTTGCGGGAGCTAAACAACCGCGAAAACAAGCCGGCTGATTTCTTTTTACCACGAGCTTTTGCCATAGTATTTTTCCTTTTGTTACGTGTATTTTGTTTTGCCATTTTTTATTCTACTTGACTAAATAGTAGCATCCTCGCCTACAAATACAAACAAGCTTATGCTAGTCCTGTGGATAAGTGCGTGCTACAAGAAGAACATGGCGGCGCCGGCAAGTAAAGCAAGCGCAATCAAAACACCGATAATAATGGCGATAATCGACCCAAGCTGGCCGCCAGAAGATGCGGGCACGTCCTCGGCAATGGGCTGCGCCGGTGCTGGTTGCTGATTAAATGAAGCCGGAACCGGTTGAGCTGTTTGTGGCGGTGTCATAGCCGGTTGTGTCGGCGGTTGCGGCGGCTGAACTGCTGGGGTTTGTTGCATTGGTGCAGGTTGTGCCATGCCCTGAAATAAGGGATGTCCGCGCATTTCGCGTGCTAAAAGCTCCTGGTCCTGCTGACTGAGTGGCATAGGTTGCGGTTGAGCCGGAGCCTGTGGCGACGCCTGTTCGTTACCAACTTGTGTATTATCCATAAGCATTACTATTATACCAAGTCTGCCAATCAACCCTAGCAAAAAATTTAGACAGAGCCTGTGTTAAGCGGTAAACCCTACGGCGTCAGGTGGGATTGTCAGGCGACAGTAGTGTATCCACTGCCGAGAGCGGCACCAGCTTGATACCGGAAACTTTTTTTGTGAGTAGTTTCTGGTCGTTGCTTACAAAATGTGTGGCACGTGCTTCTATCGCGCTGGCGATATGAACAGAATCAAAAGCGCCCAAGTTATATTGGCGCCGCAGTCGTGCTGACTCAACAAGCGTTGTTGTCGTGATAGGTTTGAACTCTATGCCAAGTTGTTCAAGTTTTTGTTGCAAGCGAATAGCCTTCGCCGGTGTAAGTTTAGGATATGCCAATACCTCATGAAAAACGAGAGCCGAACAACAAGCACTCAGATTTGTCTTTTCAGCGGCCCAAAACAGATTCCTTGAGAGCGGCCCAAAGCGCGTATTGTCTTCCAGCAGACAAATGAACACGTTTGAATCAATAGCGATCACGGTTTGCCTCGGCACGAATATTGCGAAGATACGCGTCGGAGTCCCGGCCCCATGCACCCTTCATGCTGCCATATAGTTCATCGACTACCGCGTGGCTCCTGATAGTGAGGTCGCCTTTTTTGTTGGTGTCCAGGCGAACTTTTTGACCCGGGCGGATATTGAGCTTCTGGCGAACCTCTTTGGGAATCACGACTTGATATTTTGCTGAGACCGTAACTGTTTTCATACGTTCAACTATAGCAAATCGTTCAACGATTGTCAACGTTCAACGTTTTATATTGTTCAACGTTATGGTGTCAGGCGATTGATGTCGCGCGGGAAGAGCGTGGCTTCTTTGATGTTATTAAGCTTAAAGAGCTTTTCTACCAGGCGCTCCAATCCCAAGCCAAATCCGCCGTGTGGCGGCATACCGTATTTGAAGGCACTGAGATACGAAGCATAGCCAGAGTTGTCTGGATTGCCGCCCATAGCTTTGAGCTGCTCAATCAGTTTTTTGTAATCATGTTCACGCATACTTAACGTCGTAATCTCAACGCCGCGGAAGAGTAAGTCTGCACGATCAGCGATGTCTGGATTTTTTTCATTTGCTTTATGGTAAAACTTGAAGGTCTTGCTTTTTGCTGACCAGCCGACTACAAAGACCGCATCACTGCCCTTGTTTTTCTTTGCCCACTCGCAAATAAAGCGCTCTTCGTCAGGACGCAAATCATCTTCGCCCGTGAAATCTTCTTTCGTTGCCTTGAGATACATTTCGTGGATTTCATCAATCGTTACGCGAGGAATGGCTTCCGCTTTTTCAGGCAATTCTGCCTTTGCGACATTCCATTTTTTGAATGAAGCTTCGTTTGTTTTCCAGGTTTCGTCAACAACATGAATCAGTAAGTTGCCGAGCAAGTTCTGAAGCTCCTCAAAAGTCACAAATCCAAGCTCACAGTCGACAGTCAAGAATTCTGTCAGGTGACGAGTTGTGGCACTTGGCTCCGCACGATACGTCGAGCCAATTTCAAAAACACGCTCAAACACGCCAACCATTATTTGTTTATAAAACTGTGCGCTTTGCGCTAGTGTAGCGGTTTTGCTAAAATAATCGACTTTGAACACCTCGGCACCGCCTTCGGTTGCTTCGGCCAAAAGCTTTGGGGTGTGAATTTCCGTAAAGCCATTTTTGGTAAAGAATGTCCGGATTGAACGACACACAACATCTTTTGTCTTAAACAATTCTTGCTCTTGAAGATTGCGCAAGCCAATAGCACGGTTATCAAAAAGGGTATCAAGATGTTCAGATTTATGACTCAAAGGCTTATCGATTTCGATTGGCGGTTCGTCAGTCACTGGCACCAACACGGTCAGTTTTGGTTGATGCAGTTCTGCCCCGCCAGGCGCCCGCGGTTCGTCAACCGCCGTACCAGCTACCTCAAGCACCGTGCCGATTTGTAAACCCCGAAGCTTTTCGACTTCGTCTTTGTCTTCGACGACTATTTGCACCAAGCCGCTGCGATCGCGAACATTGATAAACGTTAGTCCGCCAAGCATGCGTTTTTTGTGCAACCACCCCTGAATTGTCACGCTTTTGCCAACATGAGCCGTTACATCACGATTGAGAGTTCTCACTATCTTCCTCTTGTTTAGTTTCTTCTTCGGAAGATTGTATCACCTCTGTTCGATTTTCTCTATCTTTTTCTGCATGCATACGCGCAACCGCCCGCAAGTCGTCGTATTGGTCAAACTCGTCAATGATTTGCTTGCCGAGGATTTGTTCGACAATATCTTCGATGGTAATCAGTCCAACAATTTCTTCGAAATTATTCACCACCAAAAACAGGTGGTGTTTCGTTTTTATAAATGCATCAAGCACGCGTGCCAAGCTTTGTTTTTCGTGCACGTAGAATACGTCTTTTCGCATGATGTCTTTGACGAAGCCGCCCTCTTTGGCGTTCACCACATCACGAAGATACAGCGTGCCGACAATGTTGTCTTCTTTGTCTTGGTGGACCGGAAAGCGCGAATGGCCGCTCTTGTGTAGCTTATCCATCAGCACCGGCCCGACCATATCTGTGGTCGCGACTAGCTGCATCATGCGTTTTGGTGTCATGACTTCGGCCACCGCCTTGTCGCCAAATTGCAGCGCGTGCTTTGCGATCGTCAACTCTTCTTTGGTTATACGACTATCGACCTGCACCTTTTGTGTCTCGATAAGCTCAATGAGATCCTCTTTCTCATATAGACCAGTATGTATGGTGGTGTGCTTGAGACGCCACGTAGCGAGTGTTGCCATCCGCTTGAAAAGCGGTTGTAGCAGTTCAAGCAGCCAACGAATTGCCGGTGTCACCGTCTTTGCCGCGATAACTGTGTATTTAGAAATCTGGGCTTCAGGCAGCCAGGCAAAACCAAACCATATCAGCGCGGCACACAATACAAGTGCCAGCGGCCACGCGAGATGTGTCGCCAACAGCACAAAAAGTACACTAGCGCTGAGCCCAATGACAAGCCACAGCAAAACTTCCAAGCTGGTTCCATACGCAACCGGTTGATAAAACAGTTTGGCAAGCTCGTCGCCTTTTCGGGCACGACGTTTGAGTTCTTTTACGGGGACGTGTCGGTAGACTCTCATAAGAGAAATCGCAAACAACATGACCAGCGCGAGCACGAGTCCAAAAATAGCTACCAGCATATGCTTATCTTAACACTTTTGAAATATAGAATGAATTCGCTATTATATGAAGGCAAACAAACGTAGGGGAGTTTTATTTCATGAGCAAACGCTTTTTACTAATCCTGGCTGGGCTATCTATCATATTCATTGGCGTCATTGTGGTGACCAAGCAAAATGATGATAATGCGACCACTGTTGATACGAATGCTGGCAGTAACCACGTACAAGGCGCTGGCACCAGTGGCGTCGTGCTCGTCGAGTTCGGAGACTTCCAATGTCCCGCTTGTGCGAGCTATTTTCCGCTTCTCAACCAAATTAAAGCTGACTACGGCGATCAAATTGCCTTCCAATTCCGACACTATCCGTTAGTAAGCATTCACCAAAATGCTATGGCAGCGCACCGTGCGGCCGAGGCAGCCGGCAAACAAGACAAGTTCTGGGAGATGCATGATATACTCTACAGCCGCCAACAAGTTTGGCAAGCAGCGCCAAACGTCACGCAGATTTTTGAAGATTATGCTGCCGAGCTTGGCATTAATATAGACACCTACAAGCAAGATGTCGCCAGCAGTGTTGTCAACGACATTATTAATGCGGACGTTAAAGCCGCTCAAGCGGCTGGCGCCACGGCAACGCCGACGTTTATACTCGACGGCAAGCGGCTGGAAGAAACACCAAAAGACATTGATGGCTTCAAACAGCTGATCGACGAAGCAATTGCCGCCAAACAAGGATCGTAGGAGTCACGAAAAACAAAAAAACCAGGCGACTCTGACCCTGGTATTATGCCGCTGGATACAGGACTGATACCGCGAATCCTTTATTAAGTCCGCCTCGAAACTAGCTCGTAATCGATTTTGTTCATGGTTATCCACAACTTACTGTTTTGCTATTGCAATTACCATTAATATAGTCTTACTATTGTAATCAGGATTTACTATAAACAAAAAGGAGAAAGTATGGCAAAATCAAAACAGCAAGCCCAAAATTCAAAAATTGCGTGGATAAAAAAGCATTGGATTATGCTGGCGGTCGTCGTAGTCTTCGCCGGTGTTGGTGCATACTTGGTGGGCATGAGTAGCGCAGCCACAAAGTGGTATGCAAGTTTTCTTAATAGTAACTGCGTAACACGACCGACTTTGTACGAGGGGCATAGAGGGCACTGCGTAAGAGCCGTGCAAAGAGGCCTCAATAACAGAAATGAAAATCTAAAAAGAATGAATGGGATCCAATACACGCGTTTGGCGGTTGATGGTATTTACGGGCCTGCAACAAAGTCAGCCGTTCTAAAATACCAGAACGATAAAAAGAACGTCGGTAAGAAGCTCCCTGCTGATGGCAAGATGAATCAAGCAACGTGGGATATATTCTTGAATGACTGCCTCGTGTTCTCTTATCCTGAGAGTATTGGACAACCAGGTAAAGGTGGCGTCGCCCTACAGGCTGGTTACGCTTGCCGCTAACATGAGTTGTTTGGCATACATTCAATGCAACGGGCAATAGATTACACAAAAAGTCTTTGCAAGAAAGCAGCGCATTCGCAAGAAGCGCTGCTTTCTCTTGCCGTGTTCGTCTTGCCACTTATATACACAATGGAGAGCAGTACAGAGAGCATTCGACTGGCGCGCTACATTCTCCTATTTGCTCTTGTTGGTTGGGTCATTGCTTCGGAAACTTTAAGAAAAAGCTTTGTCAAAAATTTACGCACACTTGGACGACCAGTGATTCTCGCCTTATCAGCCACCTCCGTGCTGATGGCAGTCAGTACCGCAATTTCACAAGAACAACTTGCCTTTCGTATTTTTGGCCTGCCGGTTGACTACCTGGGCCTACTGAGCTGGCTCATATTTATAGCCCTTGGCATAACTGTCGCGCACGTCGTGCGCACGACGATTAACTCTCCGGCGCTCCTTGTGGCGTTACTCCTAACGCTGGCAATGTCTCTGTGGTCAAATAGCATATACATACGCTACGGCATCCGGATTGGCGGTGTCATGCTTCAAGCAACAACAATGGGTATGTTTGCAGTGCTGGCTGGGGCGATCAGTTTGTATGGTTTATCCAGAGAAAATTTATCCAGACTATACCGCAGAGGCTATATACTATGCCTCCTGCTTGCTACTGCCACTCTCGTATTAACACAGACTCGCATTGGCTACGTGGCATTTGTGTTTGTGCTTTGGTGGTGGTCAATGGAGAAACTTAAGGGTCGCATCGGAGCAATTGCAATTGTCTGCCTGTCTATGGTCACAATTGCTGCCTTACCATACATTTCGAGTGGCTACTTCGCACGTTTTCATCTAGCAAGCGTTGAACGTGGTATTCACTATAGACTTGACCTGTATACGGTAAGTGGTAAAGACTTACTGCAGAATAACCTACTACTGGGCAATGGATCCGGAACTCTTCCCAGCTCTATAAATAATCGAGAGGCCGTACCAGAAGAAATAGCAGCAACATTAGAACAAGGCCACCTTTTTCTTTCTACTCACGATCTTTACATCGACTTTGCACATCAGTTTGGAGTGGTAGCTGCCATCATACTAGTAGCTCTCTCTGTTACGGCAGTTGTTCGCGGAGTCAAGGCCAGAGAAAATCAGCTGCTTTTATTGTTCCTCATCATGGTTCTCAATGCCTTATTTAACGTACCAAGCCTTGAATTAACCTTGCTATATTTTGTCTTCTTGTTTGCTCTACTGATCTCGAGGCCCTCTGATGAGGTTGATAAAAAATCTAGAGTATAATCGTTTGCGGCAATATATTGGGATTATTTTAGTCTCAATTACGGCTATCCTTTCTATTGTTCTGCTCCTTATAGAACAGCCGCTTTTTCGGACTGCTCGTCCGATCGAGCTGCCTTTCGATACGACTATAGATGGAGAGATGGAGACTGCGGCTCTCGCCCTCCTTGACGAAGCGCTCTTGAATACTCAATCAGAGCAAGGACATATTCTCATAATGAATACCGAGTCTGCCGCCGTCAAAGCGATGGTAAGCTCCAACACACAGCATAACTGCCTCTTATCCAAGCCAGATAGCTGTAGCATAATGCAAAACCTGGGGATCAAAGATTGGGAGCCAGGTTCAGTAATGAAACCGTTGTTGCTTGCTGCCACGTTGAATGAGAACGCTGCGCATAAGGACACAGCCTATTATGACGAAGGTTTTAGCTATATTGATGGTAGACAAATAGCAAACGTTCGACCAATGCAACCTCGACAAGTCAACGTCGAAACAATAATCAGCTCCTCACTTAATACCGGTGCTGTGTTCTTACTTAAGCAGCTTGGTGATAATAGTATTGATCAAAACGCCCGAAGAACCTGGCAACAATATTTGCAAGGCGCCTTCATGCTTGATACAAAAACTGGTATAGGCGCATCAAATGAAGAGCCTGGTTATATTCGACCCTCCCGTGGCGGTAATGACGTGCGGTTTCGCTACGCCGGTTCTGCATTCGGTGTCGGGTTGACCACAACCCCGTTACGGCTGGCTGCAGCATATGCCGCTCTAATAAACGATGGTAAGTATACCGACCCATTCGTGCATAAAGGGCACGCCCGAGATCCGTCTCATATTGCAGTTTCAGCAGAAACAAGCTCCGTATCCAAGTTGTTTCTAGAAAAAGCAATTCAGAAAGCAAAGGATGGCCTTAGCCTACCAAAAAAGGTGCGAATCGGTGGTAAGAGCGGCACTGCACCCCTCCCAGACAATGATGGCTTCTACCGGAAAGACGGAGAAAGTGGCACCTTCGTTGGTTTCGTAGAATATGAGGATCAAAGCTATATAATTTTAGCTCGGCTCGACGCACCGAAAACAACGGACATTGCAAGTACTGAAGCATTCGAGCTCTGGGGTTCCGTCCTTCAAGCTGTCATAAACTAGCAGCCAAAGACTTACTGCAAACAAAAAACCAGGCGACTCTGACCCTGGTATGTTTTGCTTGATGCCGCGTGCGGGCGACATGACATTAGTAGTGTAAGAACTGCTGCCATTTTGGCCGGCGGACATGCACATTGATGTACATACGCTCTGATGGCACAATTGCAACTTTGATTGGCATCGCCTTTCTCCTTGATTTCTAGAACGAACACAGCAATACCAGCCGCGCCGTTTTGTTAATTGATAAATTTTAAGTTTTTGTCTTCTCCAAGCTTTGCTTGGTCATAGCGATTCGCTATTGAAGTAGTCTTATTCTGACATAAGCACTATAGAGTCTGCAAGTACTTTTTACTTTTTGTCGGCCTTTTTTTCGTCGTTGTTCGGTGTCAGCATTGACAGCGGGTTTTTTGCAAGATTTGCAATTGCAGCACCGGCAGATTTTATTGTCATGCGGCGCTCTTTTTCAGCCGCAATTGTTTTACGGAGACGTCGGATACTGGCATTGTCTTTGAGCTCTTCGCGGGCTTCTTTGAATTCTCTGTCCAACAGTTCTAGGTCTTCGTCGGTGAAGTTCTCCAGGTCAACAAAAGCGTTGCGGGCTGTTTTGGTAGAACGTATCAACTCATCGAGCTTGAGATGCATCGCCTTGGCATCACGGTTTTGCGTATTCTGAATCAAGAAAACCATCAGAAATGTCACAATTGTGGTACCGGTATTGATGATCAGTTGCCAGGTGTCAGAAAACCCAAACATTGGGCCGCTGATTGCCCAGGTCAAGATAACGGTGAGCGCCAAAATAAACGTAAGCGCGGATCCAGCTGCATTGGATATCTTATTGGATACTTTTCTAAATGTTTCTTTCATAGTTTTTTGATTCTTTTTACCTTGTACTCCATGCATTGTAGCGTACTTGCAGCCGAAATTAAACTATAGCGATTTATCGTGCCCGGGCGAACAAGACCACCAGCAAAATACCGGTAAAGTTGAGCACAAAGGTAATGAGCAAAAACTGCCATCGCTTAATTTTAGAGAGCCCCAGGATTCCTATGCCGACTTCGTCTGGACCGGGTGAGGCGATAAAGATCATGCCAATAATCGGCGTCATCCAGGCAAAATATGGCGTGTAAAACAACTTGGTCAGGCGATGCGTGGTTACTTTTTCAAATAACGGCCCTACTTCCTCGAATATATTGTCTTTGAGATAGCGAAAGATAAGATAGTCGCCAACAACTGCACCGGCGCCGGCCAGCAAGGCTATCTCCACCGGGTGTAAGGTATCGGCAAGGTTGAACAAAACAACGCCGGCCGGCGCCACGGTAAAAATCGATACAAAAAACATGCCAGCCAAGAACGCACCGATATAGCCGGTACTGCCTAAGGATTGGATCAGGCTCTGGGTCACTGACGTCGTCGCCAAAAAGAAGAATACAAATAGACTAATGAGGAGAAGTGTCGTGTTTTTGTAGCGCCAGTTCTTCCATTGCTTGTGCCAGCCCAGCTGGTGCATATGCAATTTATGCATCGTCCGCTTGTGCCGGCGGCGAGCACGTCTGGTCATTTTGTGGAGTTCGCCGTGTGGAGCAGCTGCCATACCACTCACTGTATCACTAATTATTGCCACCGACTACTGGGGAGTAGTGCCATATAGCTTGTGTTTGTGAATATACTGCAGGACGTTTCGGTGTACCGCGTCGGTATGGCCGGTTTTTTTTATTTCACGGCGAATTTGCTGCGAAGAGAGCGGCGACCAGACTGCTGGCAACAGATGATAGGTAAACCGGGAAACTTCTGATGATAGCTTTTTGAGTTTTGTTTCAACAAGAGATTGGTCTTTGTTATCACGCAGCACGACACATAGTTCGTTGCGCTGAATCCAGGTGTCAAACCCAGCCCACTGCACGATATGATCAAGCAGATCTGAGCCAATTATCATCACAAAAACTGCTCCGGGAAAGTCTCGCTGCAGTTGCTGGCCGGTTTTTGGAAAAGTAATGTTGCTATCGTCTGTGTCGTATAAACGTATGGCTTGGAAATCTTCGGTGGCCAGTTTTACCATAGCAGCACGGTCAGATGAGGACGTAACGCGTGATTTGCGGCGGGGCTTTTTCTCTACCAAAACCAAAACCTCTGTTAGTTCGCAGGCAGCCCGGGCGACCAGGCCAGCTTCGAGATGCCCAATATGAATCGGGTCAAAGGTGCCACTAAAAATACCGACGCGCTTTTGACTCATTGGCCCAAAAGCCCGCTGAGTTTGCTGCGCAAATTTGGTTCGAAATCACGGATGTGCAGGAGCGCTGCACGAATTAATAACCACAGCCCGAGCATTTCTAGGGTTTCTTCTAGCGCCGCACTGACACCGTAGGCGATTGTTGTTTTATCAAGTTCAATGCTGAGATACTCAACGACTAGCGCACCCAATAAGTACACACCAAAGGCTATGGTGATGCACTGGAAGGTTTTGGACGGCAGTGTTTTTCGAAAAGCACGAATCAAACAGAACAACACGACTAGAATAAACGGTAAGACAATCATCCAGGCGTTGGCGAGTAGCGTCTGGTCTTCGCCAAACTCGAACAAAATATGCAACCCCTGCAACAACAGTTCATGAAGGGCGGCAACTTCATCAAGTGATATAAAAACGGCTACGCTTGCAAGGATGTACCAAGTGAGCCGCTGACGAGGCTGCTGAGCACGTGCAATCACAAAAGCAAGACCGGCAAGCAACAAGGCCATGGCTGAAGCAAACCAAGTTGGCACACTCAATTCGTCGTCAAGCCCGAAGCGGCCAGCAAGGTCAGTGGTTACTCGATTGTCCGCACCAACAATAAAGGCCACGAGATGCCAAAATATATGCAGCCCTACCAGGCCAGCGATTGAAAATAATAATACCTTCAGGAGATTTTGGCCGGCTGTTCGCCCCGTGGCACTACTTTGTTTAGTCATCCAGTGCCATCCCTTCGCAGCACTTAGTGGGCATCTTGCACGCCGGACAGACGAAATGTCCATGTACCGGCACAATCGGATAGTGGCCACAATTGTCGCAGAAAAACTCTGGTGATTGTTCTTGTACGAGCTCTTGGTATATGTCGTCTTGAGCGGCCATATAGGTATTTTACCGTTTTACTGTCGTTTTGCACGCCGGACAGGTGATATGCGTTTTGGTAACAAGAGCATTGACGGTTTGTTTGCAGAACGGACACCGCACGCACATACCATTGCCAATTGTTGTTGGTTGTTTGGCTGGCGCCAGACAATCGGTACAGACATTGGTGGTGGTTATGAGGGTTCGTTGGCTGCTCATGCTGCTTTTGTCTTACGTCGTAACTTGGTATCACAGGTCTTGCAGATACCGCAAGGGCCACACATTTTTTTCGGTTCTTCTTCTTTGGGCGGAGCCTGACAAACGACACAGTGCATTTCTTTATCGAAGTCGTACTTTTCTTCGCCCACAGCTTCTTTGCCTGTTTGACCGAGCTTTTCGGCGCTCGCCTCTTCAAGTACACTAGCAAACATATTTTCAATCTCCAGACTGCAACCGCTCCCGATGGATTTCACGCCTGACGTGGCAATCTGCTGATTTACCCCAGTCATCATATGGAGTCGTTGTTGCCAACTCATGTCGTTGTGCACCATCATGACTTCTTCTCCGTGTATGCGTTCTGCGACCGGTAGTCCGACGTCACGAATAATAGCCGCGTTGCCCGTGACGACTCCGGCGCGAACCCACGATACGAACTTGTTCAGATCAGCGCAGAGTTCGGCAAAGTCGTCATTCATCGCATACGATCCATCCGCACGGTGCATATGGTCAACCAACAATTTTTGCTGGCCCTGAAAGTGCGGATAGAATACGTTCACATACTGCGCGACGTCTTCCGTCGCAACCTCTTGATCCAGGCTATCGGCTAGCTCGGCAAGAAAATGCAGGCGGTCTTCGGCAATTCGCGTTGCGCGAGCACGGATTTCATCTTGCTCATATGTAAGCCGTTCGACGTGATTTTCCAACTCTGCTCGGGTAACATCGTCGTCGGCATAATCAATGAGCGCTCTGGCAATATCGACAACGCCGCCCGGAATTTGAGCGCGGGTGAGATAGGTCTCACGGTGCGTTTCCATAACCGCCAAAGCAGAATTATGATTACCCGCAAATACAGGTCGGCCAAATAGATTATCGGGGTCTTGCAAGAAGCGCACCCAGACGCTTACAGGAACTGGCGGCAGTTGGGCTGATTCAACGACTTTCGCGGTAACCATGCCCGCTTCGTCTGTCTTGAGATATTGAATACGCACCATATCTTTATCGTCAAGCTGTTCGTCCTTTGCCTCCTGGTCGGTCGCATCAATCGTCCCCTTAGCCCGCGGCGAAATTAAAACCTTCACCATGCCGGGCGTTAGATTATCACGTGCGTCTATAGCTTCGTCTTCCTCCACACCAACGCGGTCGTGGGCAAACTGGTGTGTATGGTAGTGGTGGCCGTCGCGGCTCATCTGCACGGAAGATTTACCCATCCAATAGTAATCACGCCCGTGCCGCATTTGCTCAAAGCGAGCAACCCCATGCGGGATGACCGCTTCGTAACCATCACTCAAGATGTTATCAAAAGCATCCTGCAAGACGGCTTCTGGGAGACTTCCATCCTCTAGTCGGTTCGCACGTAAGTATTCGACCTCGGACAAGGCCGGTTCGGGAATATGCTCTGGCTGTTTTAATCGTTCGAAAGGACTTTTTTCTTGTTCCATTTAAAAAACCTGCTCGGGCTACCTTAAAGAGCAGGTCACAATGAACGCTCCTGCTCGGGAGGCTTGATGAGGGCTGTCTCGGGCTTGTCCGGATTTTCCGGCTTACCGTTGCGGCACAGCGTAGGAATTACACCTACTTCCAGCATTTATTTGTTAATGCTCTCAGCTTAGCACATACTGCTCACGCTATATGTAGTAATTTTGTCCCATTTATAACACTAGAAGTACCAGTATACCGAGCGCGATGCGGTACCAGGCAAACACCGCCAGACTATGTTTGGATAAATAGCGTATAAGAAACCGCGTCGCCAGCAGTCCGCTCAAAAATGCTGCCGTCGCACCGGCAATAAAAACAGCTGGTTGGCTCTGGAATTCGCCAGTGCCACCACTCATCATCGTCTTAATAAACGCGCCGGTAATAATCGGCACGCCGAGCAAAAATGCAAAGCGTGTCGCGGCCACTCGATCAAGACCGGCAAACAGCCCAGCAGTAATGGTGCTGCCTGAGCGCGAAACACCTGGAATAAGCGCCAGTGCTTGTGCACCGCCAACAATCAAGGCTTGCTTGAGCGTCATGGTCTCAAGTTTCTTCGTTTGCGTGTGTCGTTTTTGCATATACCATTCGGCGACCAGCATGATACATCCAGCCAGTATGAGACTGAGGGCGATAATCGTTGTGGAGCGAAGCATGCTCTCGGCTTTTGACTCCAGCAGTATGCCGGCAATAACCGCCGGAACAGTAGCTGCAGCGAGCAGGCGTGCCAGATTCGTCTCGGCCGACGGTACGAAAAATGCCCGAGTCAGTCGTACGATATCCTTATGAAAATAGACTAACAGCGCGAGCAGTGTTCCACCGTGTAGCGCCACGTCAAATGCAAGGCTGTCCGGCGCATCGAGTAGCTGGTGCGCTATCACCAAATGACCGGAGCTGGAGATTGGAATAAACTCCGTCAAACCCTGAATAATACCGAGTATGATGGCCTGGATAATGCTCATTTACTGCCTTTGCCTTTGTTTTTCAGCTCGCTGAGGCGCGGTATAAAGCTATGCGCCGCGCCCTCAAGTCCTAACACTTTAAGGGCGCCGACCAGTACATAGAGCTCATCAAGTTGCTCTTGCGGCATTGCAGTCGTCTGTTCGGCTTGCGCAAAAAAATAATCGATTTTTTGGACCAGCCATTTCTCCTGCTTTTCGGTAACAAGATTGGATTTGACTGTCGGTTTGGTCTCGGCCGAGGTAACGACTTCTAACGACCGGGCCGAATGGTCGCGTTTTTGCAAGTGTCCGCGTTTGATGAGGTTGTTAACATGAAGCGCTACGGTTGCCACCGAGGTGTAATGACAGCCATTCATAATCTCGCGGTAACTAGGGCTATAGCCATGTTCGCCAATAAACGTTTCGATGAACGTCAGTAGTTCTCGCTGTTTTTTGGTCGGTCGGACTGATTCAGCCATCACTTGCTCGCCTTTCGTACGTGTTTCGGCCGTCGTAGGGTTGGACTAGCTTGGCGCTTGCGTGGTGGTGGCGTTTTCTTGGCAAACACCCATAGCCGATACCAGATGTAGTTCCAGACAGTGAAAAAGCCGGCTGACACAAACTGCCCAAGATACGGTGTCACGCCGACTTGCGCCAGTCCCCAGACAATTGCCGTATCAATACCCAGATTGACGCCTGACAATATAACGTAGCGGACGGTGACTTGGTCGGTGTCTTTGTGGGCACCAGGGCCAGTAAAAACCCAGAAGCGTTCTAGAATAAAATTAACCGTTAAACCAAATAAGTACGAGATGATTTTTGCCGGAATAATGTCCAGCCCAAAGACGCTGTAACAGAGCGCAAACATGGCGTAACCAGACCAGAACCAAGCACCGCCGGTAATGCTGTACTGGATGATGCGAGTTATTTCAGCTTTACTTCTTTTTTTAGCCATAAGAATGTTCGCTTTTAGTATAGCACCTACGTCTATGAGCGCGAATGGAATGGTTTCTGAGGACGCAGCGTAAGAGCAGCTCCTGCCAGCCCCCACCATAACAATGCTAACGTGTCATCAGCCCAGGCATGCGAGATGAAATTAACAGCGGTTAGGCCAATAAAACTTGCCAGTAGTACGGTGGGAAGCATATCCTGGCGGCGATGCCACAACCCATGAACAACGAGCGCCATAATTATAATAAGCATGACAAGCCCAATGATGCCGACCTCTTGGCCGATTTGGATAAAGTAGTTTTCGGCAATCCTGGCGGGCTGGCTGTTACGCGTTGAAGCCGGCCCGGCTGAGCCGACACCAAGACCAAGCGGATGCATAACGATATCTTTGAGGCTGCTAGTAATAGCAGCGTACCGTGCTTCGTTGGAGCTCTCCGTGGATTGTGAAGTTTCGTCCGAATGAAACACCACATTTTGGACCATATCATTATCGCGCAGTACATAAATACTGCTGCCAAGTACCAAGACTGCCAGTACGCCCCAGATAAGCACCCTTCTCCAGACCGCCGGTTTTCGTATAAGAAACAGGCAGAGCAGACTAACAGCCAGTCCAATCCAGGCGCTGCGTGAATAACTAAAAAATAACACGATCATTGTTGCCACCATGAAGAGGCCATTCTGCCAGTTGCGTCGTTTTGCCAAACGAGCAGCGAGAATCGCACCGATAAGCACTAGGTACGCACCCAAGGGATTCGGGCCACGCAGCGTCGATTGCAGCCGCATGTACTCAGATTTTTGATCAACCGTATGTATCGCCGGAATCGTATCCGACCCATAGCCAACATGTTCCAAGAAGTTGCGTGGCAAGACCCATTGTTGCAGGAGTCCAAATCCGACCACGATCGCAGCTGGAATAAGCACCAGCTGCTGCCAAATATTTTTGAGCAGGTTGGTTCGTTGGCTGATCGTCCAGGTCAATACAAAAAACGCTAGGTAGCGCAAGTTACTGATAAGCCCGTACAGCATGGCCTCTTCGTTGACATTGCCTGATGCGCGCCCATAAACCGCCCGCAGCAAACTATACAGCAGGTAGGCACCGATGGCTTTGATAAGAAAGTTACCGAACACTTTTTTGCGCAGGACATGGTCACGGGCTAGTAGTACCAGCCAGCCGACACCAAGTAACGTTATGATGATTTCCTTCCAGATGCGGAACAGGTCTATATTGCCAAAATTCGCACCGGCCCACGTTGTTAGCACCGCATGAAATGGTAACAGTGCAATAATAGCGGCGGCGGTCCACGCTAAATATAGCGCGAGGCTTTGTTGGTCTTCGGGTCGTTGTTTGCGCTGCATAAATGGTATAGTACTAGTATAACTTTGGTTATCGATTTCTGATGAAAAATAATGCTTCGTTTTTATATAGCCTTTCGCTCATCGTCTGCGATGCACTCGTACTCATCGGGGCATTTATTGGGGCATACGTACTGCGAGCAGCTGGCGATACGCCAGTAGCTCAGCCCGTCCCCGCTAGTACCTATGTGGGTATTCTGCTGGCACTCATTCCCTTTTGGATTATTATCTTTGGCCTTATCGGTCTGTATAACCGGGGCGTGTACGAAAAACGCTTCCAGGAAATCGGCCGGCTGTTTGTCGGCACACTAATCGGCACGCTGCTTATTGTCGGCTACGAGTACTTCGGTAATGACACGTTCTTTCCCGCAAAACTGGTACCGGTGTACGGCTTTGTGCTGACATTTGTGTTGTTGGTGATTGAGCGCAATATCTTGCGGGCCATTCGACGAGCATTATTCGCACGAGATATCGGCATTAGTAATGTTTTGATTGTCGGCAACACAGAGATAACAAAAGAACTGATTGATTGGCTTGCCAACCCTCGGGTTTCGGGTTACCGTGTCGTCGGCATTGTCGGTTCGGGCAAAGTGAACGATGTACGCAATTTTGAAAGTTTTGAGCGCGCTACCAAAGCCCTTCAGAAAAAGGGTATCCACAGCATCATGCAAACCGAGCTTTTTACGGATTCGCGTAAAAACGACGAGATTGTCAGCTTTGCCCAGAATAACCATGTGGCGTACCGGTTTATCCCTGGTAATTCAGAGCTGTTTGTCGGCAACATTGATGTTGAGTTGTTCCAATCGTCTATCCCCATGATTGCCGTGCACCAGACCGCGCTGGTCGGTTGGGGACGTATTGTGAAGCGATTGTTTGATTTGTGTGTAGCCCTGCCACTGGTTATTATCTTCAGTCCGCTCATGCTATTGATTGCTATCATTAATAAGCTGACGAGCGGTTCAGTCTTTTTCCGACAGGTACGACTGACGAGATTCAATCGGAAGTTTCGGGTCTTCAAGTTCCGCAGTCAATACAAAAAGTACGATGGCACCACTCCTGAAGAAGCCTTTGCCATGATGGGCAAGCCGGAACTTGGAAAGCAGTATCGCGACAACGGTGATTATTTGCCAGATGATCCGCGAGTCACCAGTTTCGGCCGATTCTTACGAAAAACCAGCCTGGACGAGCTGCCGCAGCTTTTTAATGTCATTCGCGGTGAACTCAGCCTCGTCGGGCCGCGAGCCCTCATTCCACAGGAACTCGAAAACTACACCAAAAAACACACGATTTTGAGCGTGAAATCCGGGTTAACAGGTCTCGCGCAAGTATCTGGTCGACGAGATATATCATTTGATGAGCGTCGCAAGCTCGATATGTACTACGTGCAGAATTGGACATTCTGGACAGATATCGCCATTCTAATTAAAACGCTTCGCGTTATTCTTAGCGGCGAAGGAGCAAAATGAGTCAACCACAGAAAGTCGCAATCGTGCATGACTGGTTGGTAGGTGGCGGCGCTGAACTTGTCGTCGAAGAATTACACCGCATGTTTCCTAACGCGCCGATTTACACCTCATACTGCACTGACGAATGGCGAAAACGGCTAAATAACAAGGTCGTGACTGGATGGCTGCAGCATTGGCCGTTTTCGGCACTATATAAATTTTTGCCTGTTTTGCGAATTTGGTGGTTTACGCACCTTGACTTGTCAGACTACGATTTAGTGATTAGTAGCTCGGGCAATGGCGAAGCAAAAGGAATCAAAGTTGGAAAATGGAAAACGGAAAATGGAAAAAAAGTTTTCAAGAAACCTTTGCACCTATGTTATTGCCACAGCCCGACACATTTTTACTGGCGACATTATCAAGAGTATCTCAAACATCCAAAGTCTGGTTTTTTGAATCCACTGGCCAGACTCGGGCTTAAAGTTTTAGTAAAGCCGCTCAGGGTATGGGATAAAAAAGCAGCGCAGCGACCCGATTTTTTTATTGCTAACTCTTCACATATTCAAAGCGACATCAAAAAATATTACGGTCGTGACTCGATTGTTATTCATCCACCCGTAAACACCGAGAGGTTTGGAAAATGGAAAATGGAAAATGGAAAATGGAAAAGTACTGGATTTGTAACTGTTGGCCGGCAGGTGCCGTACAAAAAGGTCGATATTATTGTCGATGCCTGCAGCAAGCTTAACGTTCCGCTTACGGTCATTGGCAAGGGTCCTGATCACAAAAAACTCGTCCAGCGAGCCGGTCCGACAGTGCGTTTTCTCGACAATGCTTCGGACGATGAAGTAGTCGAACAAATGGCCAAAGCTGAGGCATTTATTTTTGCTGCGTTTGATGATTTTGGGATTACACCTGTTGAGGCACTGAGTGCTGGTACACCGGTGATTGCCTACAAGGCTGGTGGCGCCTTGGATTATGTAATTGAGGGCAAAACTGGTGAATTTTTCGATCACCAAACCGTTGCTTCACTAATGAAGACCTTGCGACAATTTGACTCCAGCAAATACACCACGGCGCACATGAAGACCGTCGCCAGAACGTTTGACAAAAGCGAATTCCGCAGAAAAATTGAAAACTACATCAAGGAGGTACAGCGCAATCATGAATAACTTTCCAGATATTTTTAAGGCTTACGATGTGCGCGGCAAAGTCGGTACTGAGCTGAATCCTGACGTTGCGATCAGAATTGGCAAAGCCTTTGCTCAATGGCTACCCGAACAAGGTCCCGTTGCTGTTGGACGAGATATGCGACCAGATTCCGCCGAACTAGCTGCAGCCGTAATTGAAGGTCTGCGATTCATTGGCCGCGACGTGTGGGACATTGGTGAAGTTACCAGCGACATGATTTATTTTGCAGCTGGACATTTTGGTCTAGCGGGAGGCGTTATGATTACTGCCAGCCACAATCCAGGCGAATACAATGGTATTAAGTTTTGCCGCGAAGCAGCAAAACCAGTTGGTGTTGAAACCGGACTTTTGGAGGTTCGTGATCTCGCCGCAGCAGACAACTTTACGGCTGATAGAAATGAAGGGGTGTTGCGGCAAAAAGACATTACCGAAGAATGGATTACGCACGTTCTATCATTCATTGATGTTGCCGATCTTAAGCCGCTGAAACTTGTGGTTGATGCTGGCAATGGAATGGCGGGTAAAATTTTTCCTTACATCGAAAAACACGTCCCTTTCGCCGTCACGCAAATGTATTTTGAGCTGGATGGCACCTTTCCAAATCATATTGCCAATCCACTGGAACGAAAGAACATTGAAGATCTCATTGCCAAGCTCAAAGCAGAGGGTGCCGATGTAGGTCTGGCATTCGATGGTGACGGCGACCGCGCCGTGCTGATTGATGAAACCGGCGAACCGCTGAGCGGTACAGTTATGACCGCCATGCTTGCTGATTATTTTTTGAGCCTTCACCCAGGCGCGACTATTCTTGTGAACGCCATCTGCGGACAAGCTGCGATTGATGTCATCGAAAAACGAGGGGGCGTCGTTAAAAGAACTCGTGTCGGACATTCGTTTATAAAAAACGACATGCGAAAATTTGGGGCAGTGTTTGCCGGCGAACATAGCGGCCATTATTATTTTAAGAATAACTACATGGCTGATAGCGGATTGATTGCCGCTATTATAGGTTTATTCATTTTTTCTAAAAGCGGTAAGAAATTATCTGAACTTGTTGCGCCGTATCGTAAGTCGTATGTACAAATCACCGAGACGAACTTTGAGGTAGTCGACAAAGAAAAAATCATCGCTACGGTTAAGGCAAAGTTTGAAGACGGGAACAGCGTATTAGATACCTTGGATGGACTGACGGTGAGTTTTCCTGACGCCTGGTTCAATATTCGGCCGAGCAACACCGAACCACTCTTGAGGCTCAATGCTGAAGCCAAAACTCAGCAGCGTTTAAACCAGCTTGTTTATCAGGTCAAAGAACTACTCAGCAATTAATTTTTGTCACGCTGATCCCAGTCGCGTAAAAACCAGCTGCTTGACCATTGCTTATCCTCGCCGACACCGGAAATAATTTTGATGTTGTGTTTTTTGCACACTTTCCATTCGGGAATAGTTTTTTCATCTACGCGATCCCCGCCTTTGGTAAAAACATCCGGCTTAAGTAGTTCGAGAGCTCTTGCAACCGTGCTGTCGTTTGCAATTTCAAATGGGATAACATAGTCCACTTCTTTTAGGCCACTGACGACCAGGCTGCGTGTTTCAAGATTTTGGAACGGGCGGCCTTTTTTGGCGGTCAAAAATCCATCGCCATTCACGATCACCACCAACGTATCTCCATGTTGCTTACTCTCAATAATGCAACTGATATGCCCAGGATGAATTGGATCAAATCCACCACTAGTGGCCACGACCTTGCCAAGCGTTGGGCGAAGTTTGGCAAAGTCCTCAAGCGATATAATTGGCGCACCCCAAGACTGTTTCATGTCGCCTTAGTATAGCAAACATCAGTAATGAGCTATAATATATGAACATGAAATTACTTGTTACCGGTGGTGCTGGATTTATAGGCTCAAACTTTGTCCGCCATGTGTATCGCGAGCGGCCTGATTGGCACATGACTGTTCTGGACGCTCTTACCTATGCCGGCAATGAACAGAATTTGGCTGGACTTGATACAGCTAGGGTTGAGCTTGTCGTGGGGAACATTTGTGATGAGGTGCTGGTAGACAAAATTGTTGCAGACTGTGATGCGGTTGTCCACTTTGCAGCCGAATCGCATAATGACAACTCGCTGACATCGCCTCGCCCGTTTCTAGAGTCAAATATTGTTGGTACCTACACGTTACTGGAAGCCGTACGCAAACAAAAGAAACGCTTCCATCATATTTCGACCGACGAAGTCTATGGTGATCTGGAGCTTGATGACCCGAACAAGTTCACCGATAAAACTCCGTACAATCCCTCAAGTCCCTATTCCAGCACCAAGGCAGGATCGGATCTGTTGGTACGTGCTTGGGTACGCAGCTTTGGTGTCGAAGCGACAATTTCAAACTGCTCCAATAACTACGGTCCCTACCAACATGTAGAAAAGTTTATTCCCCGCCAAATCACTGAAATACTCGAAGGTCGTCAGCCAAAGCTCTATGGCTCAGGTGAAAACGTACGAGATTGGATCCACACCGAAGATCATTCCTCGGGCGTACTCACAATTCTAGAAAAAGGAAAAATTGGCGAAACGTATCTTATTGGTGCTGATGGAGAAAAGTCGAACAAAGAAGTTGTAGAGCTCATTCTAAAACTCATGGGTAAAGACATGGGAGGCTACGACCATGTGAATGACCGAGCCGGCCATGACCTGCGCTATGCCATAGACGCCAGCAAGCTTGTGGGCGAGCTTGGCTGGCAGCCAAAGTACACGAATTTTGAGCAGGGATTACAAGACACTATAGATTGGTACAAACAAAACGTTGACTGGTGGAAGCCTGCGAAAGCAGAAACCGAAGCCAGGTATAAGAAGGCAGGACAATAAAACATGGCGATTGAACCGCTCCGCGCGCAAGAGACTGAAATAAAAGGACTGTTTACTGTCAGCTTCAAAGTCATTCCGGACAATCGTGGTTCCGTCATGGAGTTTTACAGGCAATCGGAATTTGAGGCAGCTGGCCTTCCGAGCCTTGGAGACCGACCGCAAGTCAACGCACCATTAAGCGTGAAAGGCACTGTGCGCGGCATACATGCCGAACATGCCCATAAGCTCGTGTCGGTTGCTGAGGGCGAGGTGTATGCTGTCATTGTGGACCTGAGGGCCGACTCCGCAACCAAAGGTAAGTGGCTTGGCTTCACATTAGAGCGTGGCGAGGGCCTGTTTGTATCAAAAGGACTGGGCAATTCATTTCAGTCAACAAGCGATGAGCCGTCAGTTTACTTATATTATTTTGAAACCGAATGGACGCCAGGCATGCCTGGCGTATCGGTAAATCCGCTCGACCCGGATCTTGCTATCGATTGGCCAATTGCTGAGGGCGAAGGAATGATTATATCTGATAAGGATCGAGAAAATCCTGCACTAAAGGATATCCTCAAATGAATATATTTATAGTTGGCGCAAATGGACAGCTTGGTACTGCTTTGCGAGCACAGTACCCGGATGCAAAATTTGCCGATATTGATGCGCTCGATATCACAGACAAAAAATCGGTTGATAGTTTTGACTGGTCTGGCATAGACGTCATTATTAATGCGGCCGCGTACACCAATGTCGATGGGGCAGAGACACCAGAAGGCCGAGTTGCTGCATGGAAAGTGAATGCTGAAGCTGTCAAATATTTGACTCACATTTTTTGGGAACACCAGATGAATGTTTTTGTGCATATATCAACTGATTATGTTTTTGATGGTTCGCAGAATCCGCACACCGAGGATGAGCCGTTCTCGCCCCTCTCAGTCTACGGAGCCAGCAAGGCAGCTGGCGATTTGCTTGTCTCTCAAGTAGATAAGCACTACATACTGCGTACCAGTTGGGTCATTGGCGAAGGCAAAAACTTTGTACGCACTATGCTGGAGCTTGGCAAAAAGGGTGTCAATCCGAGTGTTGTCAGCGACCAAGTTGGACGACTCACCTTCACCAGCGAACTCGTTCGAGCTATTGACCATTTGCTGACCAACAAAGCCCCGTTCGGCACGTACAATGTTAGCAACAGCGGTGAACCGGCTAACTGGGCCGACATAACAAGAACTATTTTTGAAAATGCAGAACTCACAAACACAGTCACTGACTTAACAACTGCTGAATACTACAAGGACAAAGAGAACATCGCCCCTCGCCCCCTTCAAAGCACACTCAGTCTTGATAAAATTCAGTCGACCGGCTTCGTGCCAAAAGACTGGCAAGAAGATCTTAAGACATACGTAACAAAGGAGTCATCGAAATGAATCCTGTTAGAAATTTTCAGGAAAAGTTAAGTATTATGTCTATTAATAAATTTGTGCAAAGAAAGGATTTCTAACGGGATGAAAGGAATAATTTTAGCAGGTGGAAGCGGCACTCGCCTTTATCCAATTACGCTTGCGGTCAGTAAACAACTGATTCCAATTTACGACAAACCGATGATTTATTACCCGCTTTCAACCCTGATGAGCGCAGGCATCAACGACATATTGATTATCTCCACGCCGCAGGATCTGCCTCGCTTCGAACAACTACTGGGTAGTGGCGCCCAGCTTGGCTGCAGTTTTACTTACAAAGTTCAAGATGAACCGCGTGGCCTTGCTGATGCTTTTATTGTCGGTGCTGACTTCATCGGCAATGACAAGGTTGCTATGATTTTGGGCGATAACATTTTTTACGGTACACAGATGGACCAGCAACTCAAAAAATATGCCGAAGTGGACGGCGCAGTTGGCTTTGCCGCCCAGGTGAGCGACCCAGAACGGTACGGCGTCTATGAGTTTGACGAGAATATGAAGGTGCTATCGATTGAGGAGAAGCCAGAAAAACCAAAGTCTAACTATGCCAACGCCGGACTTTATTTTTGCGATAATGATGTTGCCGAAATCGCCAAGAATGTACGTCCCAGTGAGCGTGGCGAGATCGAGATCACATCCGTACTCGATGCTTACCTGCAAAAGAGTAAACTTAAAGTCTGCTTGTTGGATCGCGGCACCGCCTGGCTTGACACCGGTACGCACGCGTCTATGATGCAAGCCTCTCAGTTCGTTCAAGTCGTCGAAGAAAGACAAGGTATTAAAATCGGCTGCATCGAAGAAGTTGCTTTCCGCCAAGGATTCATTGACAAAATCCAGCTGCAAAAGTTAGCCGAACCTCTTAAAAAATCCGGTTATGGAAAGTACCTACTTGATATAGTTTAGTCCCATGAGTGAAGAGCATAAAGATACGATAACTATCATCGGAGCCGGGTTTGTTGGCTTATCAACTGCAGCCATATTTTCAAACATTGGCTACAAAGTCTACTTAATTGAAATTAACAAAGAACGACTAAAGATCATTAGGCAGGGTAAATCTTTCTTTTTTGAGGAAGGCATAGATCCGCTGATAGCAAAGGCTGTTACTGACAAATCCCTCATCCCAACAAACGACTACAGCGAAGCAATTCCAACTAGCCATGTGATTTTTTCATGTGTCGGCACACCAGATAATCCAGACGGCAGCTCGAACTTGTCTTATGTGTTTGCTGCAGCTAAAGAAGCGGCCTGTCTCATGCAACCAGGAAGTATTTACGTCCAAAAAAGTACTGTCCCTGTTGGTACTGGCCAAAAAGTTACTCAGGAAATTGCCAAAGCACAGCCAGATTTTTCGTATGTTTCGAATCCTGAGTTCTTGCGCGAAGGAACTGCTCTGTTTGACGCCCTCTACTTTGATCGGATTGTTGTAGGCGGAGACTCTCAGGAAGCAAATCAAACAGTGCTTGACGTATATAGGTCGGTTGAAAAAAACCGCGAGCTGCTCACTAAATCTGCTGGCATAAAAAGCGGCTACATGGATGGTACATATATCGAGACCAATCTTAATGGTGCCGAGCTTGTCAAAATCACTGCCAACGCTTTCCTGGCATTAAAAATATCTTTCGCTAACAATATTGCGAAGCTGGCCGATCAAGCAGGCGCAGATATCAATGCAATTATGGATGCAGTTGGTGCAGATCGGCGCATTGGTCGCGCATTCCTAAACGCTGGCCGCGGTTACGGCGGCGGCTGCTTCCCCAAAGATGTCAGCGGCTTGATTGCCAGTGCTGAAGAACACGGTGTCGACATGCCTATCATGACGGCTGCTTCGGACATCAATGAGTCCATGGCTGGGTATATCGCCAACAAAGCTCAGAAAGCGCTGGGCACGCTCAAAGGCAAAAAGGTCGCCGTACTGGGCCTTGCGTTTAAAGCCGGCACCAGCGATGCTCGTCGCTCGCCTGGCGTCAAGCTCGCAAACATTCTCGACAAAAACGGTGCAATTGTTACGACGTATGACCCTAAGGTCAATAGCGAAGCAAAAGACAACTTGCGGAAGAATGTTGCAGTCAAAAACTCATTGACGGCAACAGTTTCCGGTGCAGACGCTGTCTTTATTGCAACCGACTGGCCGGAATTTGTAAAGTACGGCCTCGTAAAGTTGGCAAAGAAAATGAGAGGCAGTCTGTTCATCGACGCGGTAAATAGCTATACTATAGACGATGTTAAGGAGGCTGGCTTGCAGTATGTCGGTGTCGGAAGAAATGGAAATATGTAGATGAAACTCGTTGTGCAGATCCCTTGTTTGAACGAAGAGAAGACATTGCCACTCGTTCTTGAATCAATCCCCAAACACATAAAGAATATCGATTCTGTTGAGATTTTAGTTATTGATGACGGTTCGACTGACAATACAGTTGAGATTGCCAAGAAACATGGCGTCAAACACTTTGTACGGCACAAAAAGAACATGGGTCTCGCCCGCTCTTTTCATGACGGAGTCAATAATGCGTTGGCACTTGGTGCAGATATCGTTGTGAACACCGATGGTGATAACCAGTATCCGCAAGAACGCATTGGTGATTTGGTGCAGCCAATTTTATGCGGTGAGGCAGAAATTGTCATCGGTGATCGCCAGACGCAGACCATCGCGCACTTCTCGCCATTGAAAAAGTTTTTCCAGCGCGTGGGTAGCGCCGTCGTAAACAAAGCTGCCGGCACAAAGCTTCCGGATGCCGCCAGTGGCTTTCGAGCCTACTCCCGAGAATCGCTCATGCGGCTCAATATTGTCACGCAGTTTAGTTACTGCATGGAAACCATCATTCAAGCCGGCAACAAACGCATACCAATTGCCAGCATTCCTATAAAGACGAATCCGAAGACCCGAGAATCACGACTGTTCAAAAACATGTGGCAGCATATGTTCAAGTCCGGCTCCGCTATTGTCCGTAGCTACATTATGTATCGCCCACACCTGATTTTTATCTCGCTTGGTACTGTATTGCTGCTTGGCGGCCTTATCCCATTCATTCGCTACGGTATCATCTATGCAACTGGCAACCGAGGTGACCATATTCAGTCTTTGTTGCTTGGAGCCATCTTTATCTTTGCATCAATGATTGCCTTTGCCCTTACAGTTATAGCTGACCTCACTCATACCAACCGTGCGCTTCTAGAGGACAATCTGGAACGGGCTAAACGCTTGCAATTCCCTGATTAGTGCTGATTTGTATTTTTTGTTAAATGTAACTAAGGATTTCTTGATAAATATATGTACCACAAAATTAGACGCACGATATTAAACACAATAACCAACACTCCACTGGAGCCAATCGCACGACGGGCATACGGAGTCCTTGTGCCGTCGAAAGGAAATAAGTACGACAAACTAACCTATAAACTGATGGAAAGCATCCTGCAAGATGACTCGTCCAGTGTAGATGTGGGTGCATATAGAGGCGAGATCCTTGATCAAATGCAGAAAATCTCGCCGAATGGTAATCACTTTGCTTTTGAGCCTGTGCCCGATAATTATATATACCTGAAAAAGAAATTTCCGAAGGCAAAAATTTTCAATATTGCCCTAAGCGACAAGGCAGGCGAGACCACATTCAATCATGTTGTAGGGAGGCCAGCGAGGAGCGGTCTAATCGAGCTAGACTATCCTGACAAGAAACAGAAAGTCAGAAAGTTACCAATGAGGATTGAGCGACTTGATGAAGTAATCCCCAAGGGTACAAGGATTGATTTTATTAAAATCGATGTAGAAGGCGCTGAGCTGGGCGTACTCAAAGGTGCCAAAAAAATAGTTAAGAAGTATCGTCCGTACATTCTATTTGAACATAACCCAAAGCTCTCTAAACACTACAACACCGCACCTGAAGATATCTATAAGCTCCTTGTTGTGGACTATGGAATGAAAATATATACGATGTCTGGTTTTTTCAGTAACAATAAAGCGCTCACAAAAAGCTCTTTCGTAAGCATTACAGAAGCTCACCAAGAATTTAATTTTGTTGCGAAGCCATAACAAGATTAGCTCCTCTTAGCACTACTATGCTGGATTTGTTATACAATAGCCTGGATGATGACCGAATCAACAAGCAAGAACAGTCTGTCAAAAACTATACATAGGCTGTTCCCTATTGTGTTCTATGCATGTCTCATATTATTTCTATTTCTATATATAAAGACCATAGATTTCACTACGCTCAGAAACGCTAGCTTTGATTGGTCTTATGTTCTCATTGCCAGTCTCTTGGGTCTAACGTCAAGATACTGGGGAGCTTACATTTGGTTGGTAATTTTGCGGGGTTTGGGTGCTACCAAGCTCAAGGCAAATCTATACGATTTGGTATACGTTTATGCAAAAGCTTGGCTTGGACGATATATACCAGGAACAGCTCCATGGATTCTTGGAAAGATATACTTTGCGTCGGAACACGGTATATCAAAGAACAAACTAGCGGTCAGCTCACTACTCGAGGCAGCACTTCAAATTATGGTTACTATTGTTGTGTCCTTAGCTCTACTTTCCTTCAGCGCACAGCTTGAGGTTATTGATGACTCAACAAAACTTTATATGGTGTTGGCTTTACTGGGTTGTGTCGTGTTTTTAGTGCCTGCTATCTTTAACAGGGTCATCTCTCTGGTACATAGAGCTCTGCGGCGCAAGCGACTCGATACTGAACATCTCGTGACAAACAAAATTGTCATGAAGGGTGCTATTCTCTACGTAGTGGGAGCACTGTTAACTGGACTTTCGCTTTTCTTCATCTCAAAAGCAATATATCCTTCACTCGGCTACGACACCCTACTATTCGTAGTGGCGGCAACAAACCTAGCCGGTGCAGTGGGAATGCTAGCCGTCTTTGTACCGAGCGGTATTGGCGTACGAGAAACAGTGCTTATTATTCTTTTGAGCCTTATCATGCCCAAGGAGTTTGCTATTCTCATATCTATAGCTTCACGGTTCTGGAGCGTCGTGGTTGACTTCTTGTTTTATTTCTCGGCAAAGTATCTGCGCTCACGGAAAACATCTAATCGATAACGAGATGCTCCCATTAAACGCAGAAACAAGTTCAAGAAGAATTATCCCGCTGTATGATATGTACCGCCGGTTTTCCTGGGCTTTATTTGTTACATAGCTAAAGATATAATAAAGAGGTATTTTGGCTTCGAGTGCTCATCTAGGCACTCTGGTGGATCCGCCTGGTAAATACATACTCAAATCATGAAAGGGACAAGACAATAAAATTTCTACTCACCGGGACATATTCTTCATTCAACAAAGGTGATGCCGCAATGCAACTTGCCACGGCCGAGGCACTCAAAGCGCGGTGGCCAAGCGCCGACATAACGATAAGTACACCTTTTCCTCAATTTGACTCGAAACTCTACAGCAACTACATTGTTGTAAAATCAATACGAAGAAGGATTGCCTTTGCAAGCTTCCTTCTTATAGCAACCCATACGTATTCACTGCTTGAAAAAATAGGCGTCAAAGTTCCCTTTTTCCTTCGCAACCAGGAGATTCAAGCAATAAAAAATGCCGACATCGTCATAGATCTAAGCGGGGACACTATTACCGAAGATTACGGTCCCCATGTTACCTACTCTCACTTGTTGCCACTTTTAATCGCACAGGCCCTCCACACCCCCACGTATATATGTGCTCAATCCATTGGCCCATTCATGTTAACACGTTGGCTTGTAAAAAGAACTTTGAAACGTTGTAGCGGCGTCTCCGCCCGTGAAGATGTAACCTATGAGTACCTGAAGAGTCTGGGAATACCTGCCGCAAAACTTTTTCGTGAGTCAGATATGGCGTTCCTGTTGAACCCCGTTCCATCAAAAGAGGCAAAAGCAATTTTGAAGAAAGAAAAAATTAACCCATCAAGACCCCTTTTGGGTGTCACCGTCAGTAATATAATTCGTGACCGTTATAATTCCAAAAATAGCTCGGGGTTCGAAGAGCACTTTGCAGGCGTCGCAGATAGAGCTATAAATGAGCTGCATGTAGATGTACTTTTCTTGGGCCATGTGACGGGACCCTCTGAAAGCAAGGATGACAGAATAGTCGCCAGAAACGTAATTGAAAAAATGAAACACAAAGATAACGTATTCCTATTACGCGGTAATTATTCCCCACAAGAACTGAAGGGTGTTATTTCACAGTGCAAGCTATTTCTGGGGTCACGAATGCATTCGAACATTGGAGCTCTTTCAACATACGTGCCTACCCTGGCGCTTGGATATAGCCATAAAACCATTGGTATTATGGGCTCTGCCGGTATGGAAAAGTATGTACTTGCGGGTGAGGAACTGACAGAGAATAGGCTATTTGATGCATTGCAGCAACTGAGTAATAATGCGCCTGGTATCAGAAAAAAGCTGGAAGAGACCATACCAAAAATAAAAGAATCCTCCGGCCAAAATATTGAGAATATCGCTAAAATCATAGAGAAAGGTTCCATTAGGTGAGCTCCACCTCAGAACAAACAAGCACTAAGCAGTTAAAAAAACATCCGAAAGTTATATTGGTCGGACCAACACATCCATATAGAGGCGGAATCGCTCAGTATAATGACGCGCTCGAAATGGCTCTACGAAAAGTAGCAGATGTTTCGGTGGTGACATTCAAGAAGCTCTACCCTGCGTTGCTCTACCCCGGTAAATCAGACAAAGTGGCAAAATTAAGCGAGTCCGAACGAATTGGTACGCAGTTTATTTTAAGCGCAACTTCTCCACTGAGCTGGTATAGAGCGTTTCGTACAATTCGTCAGGAGTCACCAGACGTCGTTATTATTGCTTGGTGGACGTTCTTTTGGCAACCAGTCTTGGGTTATGTTGCATGGCGCCTGAAAAGTAGCGGCATCAAAGTTGTGTTTCTGTGCCACAACGTAGTAGACCACGAAGCAAACTGGGTAAAGCAGTTTATCAGCAAATCAGCACTTAGAGCGTGCGGAAGCTATATCACCCACAGCGCTGATGAATCCGCTAAACTTCAAGCAATAAACCCCGATGCGCTTATACTTCGAAGACCCCATCCCATCTATACTCATTTCCCTCCACCAACCACTAAGAGTAAGAAGCGAGCCAAACTAGACCTCCTGTATTTCGGACTTATTCGACCATACAAGGGTGTCAACATACTGCTCGAGGCGATGAGTAAACTTGATAATAGCGTGCACCTAACAGTCGTAGGCGAAGTCTGGGGCAGCAAGAATGAACAAAAACTTCTTAACCAGATTCGCAAATCAGGAGCAAGTATTGATTACAATTTTTCTTATGTTGACGATCAACTAGCAGCGAATTATTTTGCAAATGCGGATGCGGTTATTCTCCCTTACCTTTCAGCAACCGGTAGCGGTGTCGTGACGTTGGCGTACAACTATGGGAAGCCCGTTATTGCCAGTAATGTGAGTGGCCTTGCCGATGTAGTCATAGATAATCAAACTGGTTGGCTGTTTAGCCCTGTAGATGCTGAAACGCTCGCACAAACGATACGAAACATTTCTCGCAACGATGCTTTATCGAAAAAGGCACATATACGTAAGTACTGCGAAGATAACAGCTGGGACAATATGGCATCCAAAATACTAGAGAAGTTCGTCGAAGGCTAACTTAGCAGGTACGAATACCCTGGCGAGAGTTCGCAACGGCCATGATACACTGGGAAAATATGAAGAGGAAGAGGCAAAACAAGGAAGACCTATATGAAACCGTTATAAAGAATGGTTACAGCGTACGAAGCGGCTCGTATGCAGTGGCAGACAACTCTGTAGTCATGGAGCTCGACGAATTCGGTCAATATGCACCTCGTTTTGAAGACGCTGCAGATAAAGTCATCGCCAGTAAGACCCTTGCAAAAGTATGCGCAATGTCAGATGAAAGCACCGACGAAGATGAGGTAAGTAAAGACTTGTTTGCTTTAGTACCCGGGATAAAATATGCACCGATTCTAGGATATTACCTTGGTCTGTACGCTGGCCATGTCACTGAAGGCGACTACAGACAAAATGCAAGCTCAGGGGGTTTTACGACTTGGATACTAAAGGAGCTCCTCGAAAAAAAACACATAGATGGTGTGATCCATGTGAAGGAATCGTCAAAAGACAAGGATACCCTCTTTGAGTATGGAATATCAAAAACTATCAATGAGATTATAGCTGGAGCAAAAACAAGGTATTATCCTGCTGAATTTTCCGAAGTACTCAACGCAGTGAAGAAAACTCCCGGCAGATACGCAATCGTAGGCATCCCTAGTTTTATCATGGAGATTCGGCTACTAGCACGACAGGATCCTGATGTCAGAAAAAGCATTGCCTATACGCTTGGGTTAGTATGCGGCCATCAAAAAAGTACAAAGTACGCTGAAAGTCTTGCATGGCAGTGCGGGATTAAGCCCGGGAACCTTATATCCATCGATTTCAGAAAAAAGATTCAAGGAGCTCCCGCCAATAAGTATGCAACTGAGATGACTGGGCTTATCAATGGTAAAAAAGTTACGATTGTCAAAAGACAAGAAGATCTCTTTGGAAGTCACTGGGGGCATGGATTCTTTAAGACAAAATTCTCCGATTACACCGATGATGCCCTCAACGAAACAGCCGATGTCACCCTTGGTGATGCTTGGCTGCCAGAGTACACAAAAGACAGCTTGGGCAATAACATATTAATCGTTCGGGATAAAATTATCCTGGATATTCTCGAGGATGGGCTGAGAAGTAAAAAAATTAGGCTTGATAAGGTTAAAGAGAGTGACATCATCAGGTCACAACCAGGCCTTATACATCATACAAGAGACGACCTACCATATAGGCTTTATAAGCGAGACAAAAAACAAGAGTGGAGACCACGGAAGCGACTTAAAGCATCAAGGGATATAACCTTCCTCCGAAAAACCATTCAAAACATCAGGGAAGATATAGTAATTCATAGTCACATCCAGTATAAAAAAGCCGCGGAACTAGACGACTGGAGCTATTTTGAAAGAAGTATGCAGAAATATCTTCGACGCTACAAGTGGGTTTATATATTAATCCAGCTAAGACGAAACGGGCCCATGTGGTTTGCCAAGAAAATTCTTAAAACTGGATGATAATTAGCACCTGGTCATTAATAAAAAACTCTTTTAGTCATAGCCCTAGCGGTTGCGATTGCTGCTGGATCTGGGTTTTTCATCTTTCGCTACTATAGTTCAAATAACGAGGGTGCCGGTATTGACACTGAAGGAACGAATTTTAGTCCTCCTACTAAAGAGGAAGAGCAAGCGGGAGACGAAAAGAAACAAGAACTTTCAGAGGACAGTAACCCAGCTGGGCAACAGCCGTCGAACTTAGCTGGCATAATTTGTTGAGTGTAAGTTGGTCTTGAACTTGCTTGTGTTTATTGCTATAATCAACCTTGTATGCTAAAAAATAAAAAAATTAAAATAATAATCCCTATCCTTGCAGTTGTCGCTCTCGCAATAATTGGCGGGGGATATTATTATTTCAGCTCTCGTGATGACTCTTCCGAACCAGACGATACCATTTCGCAGACAACGAGCACTGCTCCAACTGCTCAGTCAGATTTTAGTGAGGGTGACGATAGAGAAGCTGGCAATACGTTGGCCGAAAACGAAGGATCAGGCATCATAGAAGATACGGGTGGCCAAACAGTTACCGGAGCCAGCACGGCAAACCCCATATCCTCAGCTTCTGGCGAGATAGTACTTTACTCGCCGGGCAAAAATGCGCTGGTACAATCAGGCCAACTCATAGCAGGCACTTCGAAACTATCAACGGTCTCTTTTAGAATTATTGACGACATAAGCGGTATGATAGCGACAGGCAACCTTAAGGTAGTGAATGGCCGATTTTCTGGGAAGATGGACCTTGCCACTAATGCTAAAGAAGGCCGATTGGATATATACGGTACGAGAAGTGACGGCACAGAGTTTAGTAATATAGAAGTACCCATAAGGTTTCGATAGTTATTATGAAGAAGGTACTGCAATACACAACAAGCATAATGGTAGCATCACTACTCGTCCTTACGAGCTTAGCGCTTCAAGCTATACACCCTCCAAAAGTTTTGGCGGCCTACAATGGTGCAAACCTGATCAGCAACACCGTGTTTTTAGACTCTAAATCAATGTCTGCAAGTCAGATACAGAGTTTTCTCGTTAGCAAGGGCAGCGGATTGGCAAGCAAAAGCTACAAACTATCTTGTTACGGTGCAAATAGTAAAGAGCGGCAATGGTACACGGCTGCCGGTGCTTCATGCGACGCAACCATACCGGCTTCACACATAATTTACTACGCTTCTCAGATATATGGCGTTAGCCCTAAAGTGGTCTTGGCAACGCTTCAAAAAGAACAAAGTCTCATAACCAGCCCAAATCCTGCGAGTTGGCAAATTAATCAAGCTATGGGTTACGCCTGCCCCACAAGCGGCGACTGCTCTGGCAGTTCTACGTTTTCTTATCAAATTGATAGTGGCGTGTGGGCACTTCGCTACCATTATGAACGGGCAAATAAAAACTATCAGTGGTGGTCACCAAGCAGCAACAACTACTGGGTATGTGGTAGCTCAAAGGACTACTACAAACCAAGCCTCTACCCCAAACAAGACGTTAGATTCTATGATGGCAACGGGGTGCACTATCGAACCTACCATTTAGCGAATGCCGCAACCTCAGCAATGTATTGCTACACACCCCATGCGTTTAACAACTTCCCTTCTTGTAAACCAGCTTACGGTGTCTCTTATGCAGACTGGAAGCCTACTATTGGAAACAAAGGCAATTGTTACAGCGGTAGCTATAACTTCGTAACAGCCTTTGAGCAGTGGTTTGGCTCCACGACGAGAGATATTGTCACACAGGTCATTGTCGGCGACTGGAATGGTGATGGCAAGGATGGCATTGCTGTGAAAGCTGATAGCAAGTACTTTTTTGAGAATGATGTAAGTGATGATCTGTTTAGCTCTACCCTCACCTGGGGCAATGCATCGGATCAGGTCATTGTCGGCGACTGGAATGGTGACGGCAAGGATGAGATAGGCTTGAAACGAGGCAATATGTATTACCTACATGGCAACACCTCATTTGCCTGGGGCAATGCATCGGATCAGGTCATTGTCGGCGACTGGAATGGTGACGGCAA
>CAZRSX010000001.1:0-126712 GCA_964602865.1 uncultured Candidatus Saccharibacteria bacterium | reverse complement strand
GGATGAGATAGGCTTGAGCAGGGACTTGACTATATTCTTAAGAGGCTCCGCCACAAATTCCTATGTAGTATTTTAGCCTCTTGTGTCATCCATACGGGTGAGATCTGAGCCTAAAAGGTATGCCTAGTTGACAGGATACAAACGGATCGCTTGACCCCAGCGGTCATCTAGGCGCTCCCCTGCAAGTTGTCGTGGATATTTTACCACCAGATAGCAGTGGGCGGCTGACTGGCAGGCTGGTAGGCTTACAATTCCTGCTGTCAACTGTTTATCCTGTTGACCCTCGCCAGGCTCCGTCAGACCGGTTTCTGAAAGTGTCACTACCCTTACCAGCCTGCCGTCCACCCCCCAGAAGCTGGCTTTGTGCCCCATATGCTCTATCGCTAGCCCATCAGCCAGCACAAAGAAATACGGCGTGCCCTCTTGCACGACTCCAAAAAGTTTACGAACTAAAGAACCCCCTATGTCTGCATTGTCGGCAGTGTAGCGATCAACAGGAATGTCTTGGCGTATAAAATTGATTGTCACCAAAAAGTGTACCGCTATCCAGCAACCGGCAGCCAGCACAAAATAACGCGCTGTGTTTTTAGGTTTCACGAAAAGTATTGTAGTTATAACGGCAGTGACGACCAACATAAGAATCAGGGCATACCAGTCACGCATCGGGAAAACATCAGCAGCAACCAGTGGCGAGGAAAATGTCCACCTAGGAAGATTAAAGAGCCAGCCCCTATAAAACAGCGCCCAATACCCAAATGCTACGCCAAGCGACGCAATAAATGCAGCCACTACGGGAATTTGCCAAGGCTTTTTGCGATCAGACGAGAGCAATGCCTGTAACAGAACCAGCCCAAATGCAATAAGCAGAGGTGTCATATGCATAAGGTAGCGCCCCCATATTCTATGCGGATCTGGAATATTGTAGCCCGCGCCCGCGGTGTGCTGCACCACAACCGCCAAGGAAACCATAGCGAACACCCCTACCATCCACGCATAGGTTTTTTGGGTAGTGGACAGCTGTACATCTTTATCGCGGCGCCCTGAGACAAAGTACACCAGAGACAGAAATAGAACAGGGATGATTGGCAGAGCTAGCACACCAGAGGCTACAAACGTCCACATAACTACCCTTTTGAGACCGCCATCTGTGCCAGCCGAGGCCAGCGTCTCTGTCGGATCCCCAAGTCCAACTGCCTGCGTCAGGTTCACTCCTGAAAGAAGGGCATAGATAAGCCATGCTGCAACCATCAGTACGATCGGCACCGCTACCCTCAGAGCGGCTGGCAGGAGTAGTTTAAGGGTGGGCTTTTTACCGGACTGCTGCCATACGCGCAGCAACCAGAATAGAACCAGGAGCGGCACGGCGGGCAAGAAAAGATATTTTGTAAGGTAAACCGCTGCTATACACAGACCAAGCAAAGGACCTTCTCGAGTACGCCCCCTGATAGCAAGCGCTGTTGCCACTACAAAGAGCGAAGTTGATAAGTTTTCCGACATTAAAAAGGTAGCATACGCTGCACCCGAGGGCAGCAAGGCTACAAGCGCGGCGGCTATAAGAGGCTGTTTGAGTCCGACCGACTTAGCTAGCAGCCACGTCGCTGGCACAACAGCCGCAGAGACAAAGGCACTCATTGCCATGATGACCGGATACCAGTTGCCCGCAAAAAGCCCTGGCGCAATCAACATAGAGTAAAGCGGCGGGTAATGACCTGTACTGTATTGTTCAAGGGTGAACAGGCTGCGCGCATTCCCCAGGTAGTAACCTTCGTCGAAAAACAGTGTCGGCCCCCCGTCATGTATGGCCAACCATACCCTCACTGTAGCTACTGCCAGGGTCAGAAGAGTAAGGATTCCCAGTTCAGAAGATAGACATGTATAGAGATTGTTAGCTAGTTTCTTGTGCACGAGAACAATTATAACAAAGGCAATTGCAGCGCAATATAGTTGACTAAATAATCATTCCCGCCCAATTGAAAGATCGTGCGTTGCAATGCACTTAGTTCAATGAGAAAATACTCCTTATTGGCTGGTAGCTCATGTTTTTAATATCTATGAAGTAGGAGTTGATGAGTAAGAAAAAGGTTGACCAAGGCATAATAAAAATCAAAAAAGAGCTGGGGTATTACTGGACGGAGAATCCGGCGCAGCACTTTTCGGCTCATCCCATAACCCTACGCAGGCTGGCTGGGCGCGTTGTTCGTCGTAGTATACGGGAAGCTAAGAAAGTCAGGCTTGTCGCTCAGGCCATTGACTCGGCCAAAACAAAAAAGCATAAGAGGCCTGCTTTGCGCACCAGGAACTTGGCCTTTAAAACGCATAAGAAAAGCCAAGTCAGTGTAGTAATTCCTGTTTTCAATAAAAAAGCCTACACCTTGGCGTGCTTAGCTAGCCTTATTGAAAATATCAGTGACGATATTGCATACGAAGTAATAATCGTGGACAACGCATCCGATGACGGCACCAAAGAAATATTGGAAAATGTATCCGGACTCGTGTATCACCGAAATGATACCAACCTTGGTTTTGTAGATGGATGCAATGTAGGGGCAAAGCTAGCAAAATCGCCCTATATAGTGTTCTTAAACAACGACACAAGCGTACAGAAAGGTTGGTTAGAAGCCCTTTTGGATTCAGTAGAACGCGACGGTGTTGGTATTGTTGGATCCAAGCTAATCTACCCAAATAACAAATTACAGGAAGCTGGCGGAATCATCTTTAATGACGCGAGCGGCTATAATTATGGTCGCGGCGAGTTAGCGAATGACTATAGGTTCAACTACGTCCGCGAGGTAGACTATTGTTCTGGTGCCAGTATCATCATATCAAAGAAACTTTTTACCAGACTTGGCGGGTTTGATGCATTGTATGCTCCAGCTTACTATGAAGATACTGATTTAGCGTTTGCCGTACGAAAAGCGGGTCTACGGGTGCTCTATCAGCCAGAATCCGTACTCTACCACATAGAAGGTGGCACCGCTGGTACTAACCTGTCCTCTGGGTTTAAAAAGTATCAGGAAATAAATAAGGTCAAGTTCGAAAAGAAATGGCGCAACACACTAAAGAAGCAGCATAGCCCAGATGACATTTATCTGGCGCGAGATAGAACAGCAGATAAACTTGCCCTTATAATTGATGAGAATTTACCACATCCAGACGAAGACTCCGGATCTGTACGCATGTATCGTATTGTTGAGTCATTGATCAAACTAGGATACAAGGTTACGTTTTTCCCATACAACACGACTCGTGACGATAGGTACGCCCGCCCATTGCAACAAATGGGCGTCGAGGTCGTCTATGGTCATGTACCTATTGGTAAGTTCATTCGAGAGAACGGCCAATATTACGATGTTGTGATGCTATCCAGGCCTAGGATCGCATCGTTCTTTATGGATTACTGCAAGGTTTACTGCAAAGGCGCGCAGATACTCTATGACACGGTGGATTTGCATTACCTGCGCCTAACACGTCAGGCTGATTACGAAAATGGTCACAAGAAAAAGCAGTTGCTGGCTGAATCCCGAAAAATGGAACTCATAGAAAAACACCTTATGAACCAGGCAGACAAAACGTTGGTTGTTAGCACCATTGAGAAAGAGTTGTTGACTAAAGATGGTGTAATTAACGTTGAAATCCTGTCGAACATACACGAAATTGATGAACGGTCCTATGAATACGGTTACGATAGCAGAAAAGATCTACTGTTTGTTGGCGGCTACCAACATCCACCCAATATTGATGCAGTAAAGTGGTTTGTCTCAGAGATATTTCCCTTGGTTCGGCAAGAGCTTCCAAAGGTTAGGGTTCATATCGTCGGGTCAAGAATGCCAGAAAGCCTTCGCACGTTTCTCAAAGGCCATGATGGCGTAATCGTAGACGGGTTCGTCGAGGATATGGCACCGCTTCTACGTACTACGCGCGTGTTCGTGGCGCCGCTTCGATTTGGGGCTGGCGTAAAGGGCAAGATCGGCCAGGCCATAGAATACGGCATACCTATCGTCACTACCAGCATAGGAGCAGAGGGCATGTACATGAAAGACGATGTCTCGTGTAAAGAGGCTGACTCGGCCGAAGACTTCGCCTCTGCAATAGTAGCCCTATGCTCAAACAAGAAGACGTGGGACAAGGTACGCTTGAATGCGAAGACCGTGCTAGATAAAAACTTCTCGAAAGAAAAGGCACTAAAAGATTTAAAAAATGGCCTCGTGTAAGTTTTTCGTAATATAGTGAACGCATGAAGCATGAAGAGGCTATTCGAAGTTAAGGAAAAAACGGCGGGGGCAGCTTGTGGCTAAAAAGATTTCTTAGTATTTTTCTTCGGTTGTTTTTTGATTTTGTGTAGATTACCATCTACGCTTCGTAAGGCCCGGGTAATATCCCTCTTAGTTATTTCTTTAACCATTGCACCCTCTTGCGTAGCAATAAACACAAAAAGCTGTTCAATAATATGTGCCATCGTGCCGTTGGCTTGTCCCTTCTCGGGCTCAAAATCATCAGGCAGCAAGTGGAGATCAAGGAGTGGCCTTAATGTATCCATCGTCGCCCAAAACATAGAGGTAGAAACAGGATTTTTGTTAAAGGCATCCGTCAATTCTTCTACTCTACTGTCGTCACCATAAACCATCTGCAGTATTTTGGCTAAGTTTCCATGACTCACACTGGTATTTTTCTGGTGGTCGACGGCGTGCTTATCCTTGACATACATCATGCATGAACCCGTTGATAAGGCCTGAGCTATACTTTTAACTGCCTTTTTGTTGGGCAACAAATTGTCAATTGGCTCGCGCTTAGTGTGCCCTTTACTTTTCTCTGCACTTGCTGGGCTATCTGTATGGAGTTTAAGCACTTGTTCATAACCTATTTCCGCAAGCCTTCGGGCCAGAGACATAAAAGGCAAGACATCACGACCGCGGTTGGGTACAGCAAGTACCTGTGCGGTTGGGTAGAGTTCATGAATTTCCTTTTCAAGGTATTGTAACTTTAGTGGAAGTGTTACGAATAGATCATGTTGATTTTTTTGTAGAATCGCTAGCTTACTCAGGATAACAGGCCAGCCTTCCTTGCTGAATATATGTACAACTACCGCTAACTTCGTATCGTCCTTGCGGCGTCGCAGGCCATACAGTGGCCAGCTTGTTGTATTTGCTTTATTTTGACTATGTTTTGCTAAAACTTCAGCTGTTCTATTTAGCACTGCGTGTCCAAGGTGCATCGAAGGTTCTAGTACCGTCCCTTCTGCCCACTCATTCCATGCGTTAATAAAAATCAATGGATCGGGGCGGCTATTCGCCTCTGATTCCAATATCCTTGACAGCCAATGCGCATACAGATCAGGGCTCGTAAGACCTTCCGTAAAGCCGCCGCCTTTTTTCCGAGCCTCGTTGTCCCAGGAAGGCATGATGCATTTTATTGTTGGGAATTTAAAGTAAGGGTATATATCTTTGCTAAGAACCATCCTGCGATAATCACCCGCTTCTCCCTTGTAATTTATGTCAAGAAGCTGGTTCCGTAAGTGCCAATCCGCGCCGAGCCCTTTCTCCTTCACGTGAGTTGTCGATGGCACAAAATCCAAAGCAATATCGAAACCATAGTCACGAGGATCCTCTAGGTCAGTACTTAACACTGCTATTAAATATAGTTCCAGATCGTGTTTTTTGCGCATATATTTTCGCCACACCTTTGCATATCGAGCCGGGTCTTTAAGGTTCATGATCCTATAGACCATTAGCACAGGTTTACCGTTTTCGCGAATATAGCGAGGGTCTATCAATATATGCTCAATATCTTTTATGAAATTTATTGGGTCATCCTCATGATATTTTTGGGCAACTATAATTTGATCATCACGTCCATCCCATCGCTTAGTCCAATTTTCATTTGCCCAGCAAATTGAAAAATTGAAGTCCCATTCTTTGTGCTGTAAAAAAGAATCGAGTGGTTGCTCTAATAATTTTTTGCCACTGAACCAGTAATAATAAAAACTGAATCCATAGATACCGTATTTTTTTGCCATTGCTATTTGCTGCTCAAGAACTGTATCGAGTCGCAAATCATAAAAACCCAGATCCTGTGGCAAGAAAGGTTGTTGATGTCCAACAAATCGAGGAGCTGCCGTTGTAACATTGTGCCATTCCGTAAATCCTTTTCCCCATGCTTTATCATTTTCAGAAATAGGGTGAAACTGCGGCAAATAAAAAGCAATGAGGCGTGGGTCTTTTTTGTCTAACGTAAAGTTACTGGTGCTTTCAGGCTCGTAAAAATATTGCTTGCGCGCCTCTAGTAGGTTGAGGTGATCAGCGTATCTATTAGGTAATTCTGGGTTGTGTATCATGTCAACAAGCATCTCATCGTCTTGCTCAAGGTTTGTCGTATAGAATGGTTGAAAGCCACCGCCTTTATTTATCTCTATTGTGAGTAGTCCGCTGTCTTCATATGGCATCCTTTTATAGAAACCGCTGTTAATAGCCCCCTCTACGTCGGGGAAATTTTCAGCCACATCTGGCCGTTGAGTGTTTAGTTCGAGAGGTATGATTTTATTGTTTAACTTTGCACGAATGCCCTCTACTGCAGATGGATAAGCCGCTAAATACCAACCACTAATGATGAGATCATTGGAACGTATCACTGAATGAGAAGGCTCATCAATGTGGAATAAATCTTGTTCATCATCCTGTGCGTTACTAGAAATCAAGCCAAGCTTTTGCCCTATCCTTCGAGTGGCATGAGTGCCAGGTATTTTTTTGAGACCGTTTGTTGGTTTTCGTATCATATTGACTAAGTACGTATTTTGTTGAGGATCGTTCGCACAATATAACTCACTGCTCGCAAGGGTTTTGTGAGCCTCCATGAGGTTGACATTTTTATTTCTTGTAATTCAGTTTGAAGAAGCTCGTTTTTTTCATCCATTTGAGAGATTCGGCCTTCTATATACTCATCTGTTTTTTTGACCCAAGGACTCATTGCGGGCAGATCAACAATCTTTGGAGTGGTGTTACTTGGCGATACTGCGCCGACATATTGTAAGGCAACTGCGCTGACTTTCTTTGCATCCTTGATAAACTGTCTCGTGGGCTTTAACCCTACTTCTGCAAGCATAGCATTAACTTCTGCCTCTGGAATGTAGTATTCGGTCCAGTCCAGGTCCTTAAATTGGAACCCGGCATCATTGAATATTCTGCGAACTTCGTTCTCGTCATAGAAGTGCAGGTGGGTTTTATCTAGTAAACCGGTTTCCCCGTACTCAAACTTCCCGGTCAACAACATCAATCTCGTCCCCATGTGAGCCATGTTAGGAATAGAAAATAAAATCTGGCCATTCGGTTTTAACGACTTTTTGATCTTTTTTAGACTCGTAACTGGATCCTGCAAGTGCTCTAGTACGTCTGCAAAGATTATTCTGTCAAACTTGCCCAGCTTACTGAAGTCGTCTTCTTCGACGTTCATAACATAAGCAGCTTTTAGTACTCTTTTTGCCTGTACTACATCTTTTTTATCGAGATCAATTCCTATTACTTCGCATTTTTTATTCTTGGTCAGGAATTCACCAAAGTTGCCACTGCTGCACCCAACATCAAGTACACGAGACCCGTCTGGGATATTATTCTGCATTTTGTACCACGTCGTGTTCCTGTCGCCAGTATATGCTACGTCTGTGTAATTAGACATTACCTCTCCTTATTAGGCATTTTGCTCTAACCGCAATTCTACCACACAACAGTAGGTTATGCCGTAATAGTTCGACGCGCTATAATTACCGTGTGAAGTCCCAAAAAACCATATTTATTACTGCGTATATCGATCCTGCTCTGTACCAAAGATGTGTAACAGAAAATCCGTTTGTTCGTGATAACCCCTCTATCACTTGTCAGGGATTTGATAATACGGCAGACAACCAGTTTATATCCAAACGGTATAATCAGTTCCTCGATTCCTGGGACTATGATAGTGAGGCCTGGTTTGTTTTCTGTCACTCCGACTGGGAAGTTCTTGAAGACATAACTAAAAAGCTACGCAGATTGGATAAGAATACTCTTTACGGTCCTATCGGCACGATTGTCAAAGATCGCCGCAATAAGCTCATCAACGAATATCGTGGCTACTGTCGAGAACGAACACGCGATGGTTCCGAATCACGAATCCTGTCATGCAAAAAGCAGAGGACTGGCACGCTCGTGGACACGCTCGATGCGCAGTGCTTGATAATCCATTCTTCATTAATAAAAAAGCATGGTTTGCGCTTTGATGAATCGTACGAGTTCGATCTTTATTCCGAAGATCTTAGCGCATCCGCCAAACTGAAGTATGGGATAAAAACCCGCATATTGAGGGTCGAGTGCCGCCACAATAACATCGCAAAAAACATGGATGGTCGTGACAACTATTACCGGATGCTTGATATATTCAACAAGAAATTTCCAGACAACACATTTGGTTCCACGGTAACACTGCTAGGCAAGATCGCCAAACCGATAGATCACATATTTCCGCGATTCCTGGAAGAAAAGGAAAACTAATCCAACAATTATTTTTTTCGCGCAATCAGGGTGTAGTGAATCGGCATCAGGAACCTGTTCTCTTCTTCTAACGCATCCAGCGAGATAATTTCGTAATCTTTAAATAATGCCTTTAGTCCGTGCTCCGTAAAGCGCCAGCAATCTGGCAGTGGCCCATGAATACGGAAGTTGAAGGGGGTAGAAACCACAGCCACGCCGCCCGACTTAAGGATCCGCTGTATTTCTTTGACGGCGTCAAACGGCTGTAGTGTGTGCTCTAAAACTTCGGTACAAATTACTACGTCAAAATGGTCAGCAAGCAAGACATCTTGGTTAGTCTCGCATATGTCGGCGATGTACGTGGCGCCGGATTTGGGATCGACATCCAACGTTTCAACCTTGGCTTTAGTAAAGTAAGGCGCGGCACCTTCATGATCTTGCGGGGCAATGTCGAGCACCCGTTTGCCCTCGCCGTCATACTGTTCGGCGGCTGTTTTAATAAGGCCCGAGACATTCTGCCGAAGTTGAGCATGGTATTCTTTGTCGAGTTCGGAAACTTCTTTCTGCATATATCCTCTTGCTTCTTTTTACTTTAGTAATCTCTTAATACTTCTAACATGTGGTTATCGAACGTTGGGATACCGCAGGCATCCTGGACTTTCTTGCGTTCCGCGAATGAGTCATCAATGAATATCGCGTCCTTATCTTTGATATACGTATGCTTTTCTTCACCTTCTTTGATCCAGATGACCTCATCAAAGACATTCTGTAAACGATACTTCTTCAGACTATCTTCCAGCACTTCTTTGTGTCGGGTGATGAGATGTACCTTCACACCTTTGTTGATGCACTGATACACGAAGGCGATTGCCTCCGGATGCACTTTGCCCCCAAGGACCAACAGGTCATCAAAGTCTATGTAGACATGATTGTAGGTGATGTTGTGACGGTAGCGGTTTTCAAGTGCACGGTCTATGAGAACCTCGTATTCGTTCTTGGTCACCGATACATCTATCCCGCTCGCTTCGAACAGACTGAGAAGCGGCAGGTTTGCTCCCCGCGCCCGCTCCAGGCCCATCGTACCCGCCACACGCGGCGCAATTTCTAATAGCACTAATTCACCTTGGGACGATTCCTTTACCTGGAAGAACCACACGCCTCGAAAATCCATCGCTTCATTAATCGCTGCGGCTAGTTTACTGAATCTTGGATCGCTAACTATATGAGAACGAACACTGATACCGTTCTGTATCCGGATTCGTCCGCGCCCAGCACTCATCAATAGTTTGCCATCCTTATTGGTATAGCAATCGATTGTGTATTCTTTGCCCGGTAGATACTCGAGCACCAACAAGGAAGGATCCTTAGTCATATAAAAGTGTAGGTCATCGAGAGTTCTAGCCAGATACGTATCCTTGGAGCCCTGGCCTACATCCGGCTTTAAAAAGACCGGTAAGTACTCCCCTGTGATATCCGTAGCATCATAAACCTTTGGCACAGGCACTACTCCACCCAGTGATTCATAGGTCTTTTTCTTGGAGCGAGCAATGCGACACGTTTCTACGGGCGAGGTCACTACAGCACAAGCAAGCTCACCGGCAGCTGATGCTTCGGCTAGCCTTAGTATCGCGGTGTCATGTGCTGGGAAGACAAAATCAATCTGGTACTCTTTTATGACTTCATTCAGTTTTTTAATTAGGTCAGGATCATCAACCATGGGCAGGCCCGACACAAACCGTTCGTATACGACTTCTGTATGATCATCTACCGATGATCCACCGACTACAGCGAAATGAATAGAGTCCTTGATAGACCGGAATATTTCTAAGCCGATCTCTGTTCCTGCCGGGTAGATAAGCACATTCCGTTTCATGCCGTCACCACGCTGCATATCTTGGCAACAACTTCGTCATCAAGCCCAGCATATAGTGGCAAGCAAATGATGCGGCTTGTGATGTCCTCAGAAACCGGACAACTTGCAGCATCCTTGATATACGGCAACTTATTGAGTGACGGGTAGAAGTACCTCCTCGGGAAGATGCCCTCTTCCTCCAACCGGGCGATTATGCCTTTCATGACATCTTCTGAATCGAGGACGATCGGATAGTAGGCGTAGTTATATGTCGTATCCGCGGGAAGCTTCGGACGCTCAACCTTGCCTCTTAATCCCGCGTCGTATAATCTGCTTAGTCGCTTACGCTCTTTGATATTTCTACCCACATAGACAAGGTTACACAGACCCATTGCCGCTTGGAATTCGGATGCCTTGGCGTTGATGCCAAGCATGAAGTGATCATTATCATTATGTCCAAATCGCTTTTGAAGCTCTATGCGCTCACTGACCGATTTATCGCGAGCAATCACACAACCACCCTCAATGGTGTGGAAGAGCTTAGTAGCATGGAAGCTACACACTGAGATGTCCCCATAAGCGAGCAGTGACTTCCCTTTATATGACACACCGTATGCATGGGCGGCGTCATATATCACCTTAAGGTCATGCTTCTGAGCAATCGCCCCAATAGCCTCAACGTCTGCCGGTACGCCAAAAACATGAACCGGCATGATCGCCTTCGTCTGACTAGTAATGGCTGCCTCTATTTTTTCCGGGTCTATACACAACGTGTCCGGATCGATATCAACAAAAATAGGCGTACAATGTTTCCACAAAATTGACGACACCGTGGCGACATATGAGAAGGGCGTGGTTATAACCTCACCTTCTGTGATACCCAAACCACATAGCGCAAGCTGAAGCGCCATGGTTCCATTCGTGACAAAGTGAAAATCATCTACGCCTAAAGCCTGTTTTGATTTCTCCTCAAACTCAAGCAACAAAGAGCCTTGGTTGGTGATCTGACCAGACTCCCATATTTGCGGTAAATAAGCTTGATACTCTTCAAGGGACGGTAAGAAAGTCTTTGTCACATTAATTCTTTGCATAAGTAGTAATTTTATTCCCAGATTATGTATCTTATGATATCTCAAATGAACAGGTAATAATAGAAGAGTTAATGATACTATTAGGACATCCATGCAGAAAAAAAAGCGTTTGATTGTTTTTCTTATCCCTCCGGTAAAAATTGTGAACGGAGGCATCATGTCCATCTTCTCAATCTGCGCAACGAGCAGGCGATTTGACCACATCCACAAATCAGAGGTGATACTCGCCACCTATCCGGGACATAAAGGCTACAAAAAGAATGACTTATTCAAAAACGTTGAGACCATACGCTCGTTCGATGAGGTCATAAAAAAGGGCGCGCCCGACTTTCTGCAGCTACACATACCTGAATATGCCTCACAGGAAGTCTATGACGGTCTTGAGCAATACAGTGACTACTTACAGTCTATACAAGACCTACGAATAAATATTATGAATCAGAACATTGAAGCGATGCCTAATCCTGCGGTTATCGCAAGATGGTTTGCGCTTACATCACATGTTACACAGACAACCGCACATGATAGGTATTGTACCCAAGAGCTAGCCGACACCTACAACATACCGACCCATCACCTTTCAACCTTCGTCGATAAGAATAGCTACAAAGTGGTTCCTTTTGAAGAAAAGCAAAATATTATAGCGGTTTCATCCGACGAGACAGCAAAAAAAGAAGCTATTCTGCAAAAAATTCGCGACAGTTTGCCCGCTTATGAAATAATCACAGTCCAAAATATGAAGTTCGAGGACTACAAGAAGCTTATCAGGGAAGCGAGATTTACAATTACTTTTGGTGAAGGGTTTGACGGATATTATGTAGAACCGTTTCTCTCGGGAGGTATTACATTTGCTGTATATAACGATAAATTTTTTCCTGATGAAGAATTCCGTGGCTTTGATAATGTTTTCTCGAGCTATGACGACATGCTAGCTGAAATTACTAATCGAATTAAAAAAATTGAGGACAAGGCAGCCTATAAAAACCTTGTCACCAAAAACGCCAAAAAAATTAATACCTTGTATAGTTTCGATCAATACGTCCAAAACATTAAACAGTTCTACCAGGGCAAATTCACCTTTGTGCCTACCAAAGATGCGGATCGAAATCTGCTGAAAAGCATCGTGATAGAATACGAGGAACAAATTTCACGCTTTCAGAAAGAAATCGACGAAAAGGACTCAATCTTAGCCGAGAAAGAACGATTAATTCTGGAAAAAGATCAGGCGATGGATAAGATCCTCGCGTCAATTAGCTGGAAGGTTACCCTACCACTACGCAAGGTCTCTTCAAAAGTCAGAAAGAGCAGATCTAGCTAGACTTCGACCAATCACCCCCGAGATAGAAGAACTCGCCATTTTTATTGGGTGACTGATCGACAATCGTGAGCTTGGGGGCTGAGGAGTCGTAGTTCATATCAATAACGTCTATGAGCTCTGGTACATATCCCGAAGTATAGACTCCAACCCCAACACTATATATGCCTTTAGCCAATTGGCCGGCATTAATGGTACAAGTTAGTGTATGTTCGCCCTTAACGGGCCTATAATCGCGACCTAGTTCTAGAGTTGAGTTAATGCCCACCAGGTATTCTCCACTCTGATTACTGAGGAACATGTTCAATTGGACTGGTGTCGGATGAATTGATTTAATTTGCACCCCTACCTGGATATCGTCCTTGATGGAAAAGTTGCTCGCCCGTTTACCATTTTTATACAGAGAAACATCCATGATTTTAATGGCAGCATTCTTTGGTCGCTGAAGCTCGGCACCGGAACCACCACCGGTATTATTAGAAATATTGGCAAGTTCATAGCGCAACGCGATCTTGTGCGGTTCGTTAATGTCAACAACTCTGGAGTCTTGAACCATCATTGCACGGTCACAGAATTCCTGCACCGCATTCATATCATGGGTAACTAATATGACTGTGTGATGGCCACTTTCTTTAATGTCTCGGAAGAATTCGAAGCACTTACGCTGAAACGCCGCATCACCAACTGCAAGTACTTCGTCTAGAACCAAGATATCGGTATTCGCGCGTATAGCTATAGAAAATGCCAAACGTACTTGCATGCCGGATGAGTAGTTTTTCAGCTTCTGATCCATAAACTTTCCCAGCTCGGCAAACTCGACAATTTTGTCATACATGCCTTCCATCTCTTTACGATTAAAGCCGAGCAACGCCCCGTTAAGGAATACGTTTTCACGCCCGGTTAGCTCTGGGTTAAAGCCCACTCCTAGCTCTATAAACGGCGTAAGTTTACCGTTGACCCGCACATGTCCTTTGTCTGGCACATAAATACCAGCCAGAAGTTTGAGCAGCGTGCTTTTACCGCTGCCATTGCGACCAACGATACCAAAGAATTCACCTTTTCGTATCTCAAAAGAGATATTCTTCAGTACCTGCTGTCGTTCAAACGTGCGTTTGCCTCGAAACATATTGACGAATAAACCCTTGATGGAGTTGTTTTTTTCATGGGGAAGCTTGAATGTCTTGCTGACATTTTCAACTTGTATTGCGATGTTGTCCTCAATGCTCACTATAGGTTCTCCGCGAAATATTTCGATTCTTTTCTAAAATAAATAACCCCTAGCCCTAAAAGGGTCACGCTGATCAGAACTGGAACCATTACTATAAGGTTATTCGACCATACGCTTGCGGTGGTTATTGACTCGTGAGTTACAAACACATACCGTGCCCCTTGGATTGCCTGCGCCAAAGGATTTAACATGATGAACCTTTGCATTGCTTCATTTGTTATCAGTGTCAACGGATAGAGTATAGGGGTCGCATAAAATCCTGCCTGCAGAATAATCTCCCAAACATAGTTCACGTCTCTGTACTTTACATACATGGTTGACAGAACAAGGGATGCACCCAATGCAACGATATATATTTCAACTATAAAAATGGGCAGCCACACGCTGGTTAACAGGAAGTCCATGCCGGTAATTGCTGCTATTGCTAATACGACAATCAGGTTTAGGACTAGATTTATGAGCGCACCGAGACTAGTCGACACTATTATGAGCCATCTTGGTATATATATCTTCCGTATCAAATCCCCCCTTAGCACTATGGAGGTTAATGCCTGCTGGGTAATCTCAGCAAAAAAATTCCAAAGAACAATACCGAGAAGTAGATAAATCGGAAAGTTTGGTATTCCTTTACCAACCTTTAAAATTACAGCAAATACGACGTAGAGGATTAAGAACATGAACAGGGGCCTTAAGAGGGACCACGCGTAGCCCAACGCGGATCCTTGGTAGCGAAGTTTGAAGTCGGTTCGGACAAGTTCCGCCAGCAAGGCTCTATTCTTCTTTGAGTATATATGTCTCATAGGTTAATTCGTACATACTATTATAGAATAGGTGTAAGTCTTATGAAAACGAATGTTGCGATTGTGGTACCGAATTGGAATGGGAAGGAATTCTTGGGCGATTGTTTGCGCTCGCTTGAGAAGCAGACCAAGGGAGCACTGATAATTACCGTTGATAACGGATCGACTGATGGTTCGGCTGACTTCGTTCGGCAAAAATTTCCTGAGATAGAACTGCTGGCCTTTGGTAACAACGCTGGGTTCGCCGGTGGCGTAAATCGGGGAATTCGCTATGCACTAAAACGCGACTGCGAGTTTGTCGCATTATTTAATAACGATGCTGTCGCTGATGAAAAATGGCTGGAGCACCTGCTAAAGGAAATGAAAGCAGACAGAAAAACGAGTATCGTTACAGGCAAGCTCATGCGAGCTGACAAAAAACGCCTAGATAGCACTGGTGAGCTTTTGAAGAAAAACGGCATGCCATTTCCGCGCGGACGCGATGAAATAGACGCTGGTCAATATGACAAAGTTGAATCTGTTTTCGGCGCCACGGGCGGCGCCAGTCTGTACCGAGCAAAAATGCTCAAAGAGGTTGGCTTGTTTGACGAAGATTTCTTTGCTTACTTTGAGGACGTTGATATCAGCTTTCGGGCACGCCTCGCTGGATGGAATGTACGCTATACACCAGCAGCAATTGCTTATCACCACATTGGCGGTACTAGCGGGAAGCTCGGCGCGTTTACTCGCTATCACAGCATAAAAAACTTTATATTGCTCTACAACAAAAATATGCCGGGTAGACTGCTTTGGAAATACCTGCCTCTGTTTTTGGTGCAGTTATTCCGAATGCTACTTGGCAGTGTGCGTGATAAGCAGTTTGGTGCTTTTGCAAAAGCACTTGGCAAAGCGCTCCTCCTTACTCCTTCGACGCTGCGTAAACGTCATGCCATACAGTCGAACCGTGTTTTGAGCACTGCACAAGTTGATCAACTGCTGTACAAAGGGCGCCCGCCTAAACCACCTAGGCTTTAGACTGTTGACATCTAGTGTTTATGTAGCTACAATGTAATTACTATGAAAGCTTCGATAATCAAAATCGGGAACTCGAGGGGTATACGCATTCCCAAAACACTGCTTGAAGAAAGCGGAATTGAAGAGAGTGTTGATATAAAACTAAAATCTGGAACAATCGTAATTTCCCCGGTAAAAAAGGATGCGAACACCTACAATGATGAGTATCTTATGAGCCTAAGTTCCCTAAAAGACTGGAATGACCCCCGCGAGGATGAAGCATGGGCGTCTCTTCAGTAGGTTCGGTCGTACTGGTAAAGTTTCCGTACTCGGATCTTACGCGCTATAAGCTACGCCCGGCTGTCGTTGTTGCACAAGCCGAATTTGGAAATCTCATACTGTGCCAGATAACCAGTCAAGCGTACTCAAGCAAACGCACTATTGTGATAAAATCGGCTAACTTTAAACAGGGAAAGCTGCCCGTTGATAGTTATATTAGGCCAGACAAAATTTTCACTGCCAACAAGAAATTAGTTACAAACAATCTAGGATCTTTGACGCAAGAAACCATTGTGACTATAAAAAGTCGTCTGAAAGCGCTGTTCGCATAATGAATCCCGGTAGACTCAGTATGCCTAGGCTTCAGATGTGTGATGTGCCTCTGTTCAGTCCGTTCTTATCATATCAACCTGTCGAGAAGAGTCTAACGGGATGAAAAAGCATATTGTGATTGATGCACGCGAGTCTGGTACGACCACCGGTCGCTACGTTGACAAGCTGATTGAGTATCTGCACCAGCTCAAGCCAAACTACAAGATAACATTGCTGACGAAGAAACACCGGGTGGGGTTTCTGCAAAGCATCGCGCCAAATTTTGCAGTTAAAACCACGCGTTTTAAAGAGTTTACGTTTGGCGAGCAGCTGGGGTTGCTCAAACAAATCCGCTCACTTGGGGCCGACCTGGTTCATTTCCCTATGGTTCAGCAGCCAGTTCTTTACAGGGGTAAAACAGTCACCACTATCAATGATCTAACCACGACTCGTTTTTCTAATCCGTCCAAGAATAAAATAATCTTCGTCATAAAACAGTTTATCTACAAAATTGTTAATAAAATTGTCGCTAAAAAAGCAAACGCGCTGCTCGCATACACCGAGTTTGTTAAAGAGGACATTGCCCGATTTGCCCGCATCAACAGCCGAAAAATTACGGTCACTTTACTCGCCGCCGACAAAATAACCGAAGCCGCCCAACCCGTTGAGGCACTGGTTGATAGCGAGTTTATTATGTATGTCGGCCGGCCTATGACGCATAAAAATCTGGAGCGCCTGATTGAGGCGTTTGAGATCCTGCAAAAAAAACATCCCCGCCTGCAGCTCGTGTTAGCCGGCAAAAAAGACAATCTGTATAAACAGATTGAGAAGGACGTGCGGAACAAACGATATGTAAATATCATCTTTACGGGCTTTGTGAGCGAAGGACAGTTGCGTTGGTTGTACGAGAATACAGCCGCGTATGTGTTCCCAAGTTTGAGCGAAGGGTTCGGGCTGCCTGGCCTTGAAGCAATGATGCACGGCGCGCCAGTTGCCAGCAGTAACGCAACCTGTCTACCAGAAGTGTACAAAGATGGCGCGGCCTATTTCGATCCGCTGAACATTCAGGATATGGCCAGCGTCATAAACCAGGTACTCTCAGACCAGAAGCTAAGACAAAAACTTGTCGCCAACGGCGAACGGGTTGCTAAGCAGTATTCCTGGAAGCGCATGGCTGAACAAACTCTGGCCGTTTTTGAAGACGTAATAAAGAAGTAGTTTTATTATCCTATTGACATAATTATACCATTTTGGTACTATTTTAGTACTATGAATACACAAGTAAAGTTACAAGTGCCGATGAACAAAGATGTGCGCGACAAGCTTGAGCAACGCGCTACCAAGCTTGGCTTCGACTCCGTCCAGGCCTATATCCGATTTTGGGCCAAAGCTGAAGTTGACGGCCGCCAGGTTAATTTGGGCGAAGACGATTGGGGCCAGCCGAGTGATAAAGCAGCTGCGCGCCTTAACAAAGCTGCCGAGGACGCCAAGAAAGGCATCGATGTATCCCAGCCCTTTTACACAGTAGAGGACATGATGGAGCACCTTGACAGCTTGAAAGATAATTAAGTGAAACCAATCAAATTAAAGGAGCGGTTTGAGAAACACTATGTCCAGAGGATTGGTTGCAACCCTAAACTACGAAAGGCTTACCTTGAGTGTGTCGCCTCATTTAAAGATGGCGGCCGCGGCTATCCACTGAATGATCATGCCTTGACGGGAAAACTCGCGGGTAAACGAGCGTTTTCGGTGACCAGTGACATACGCGTTATTTATGAAGAGCTAGACGACGCCTTAGTCTTTTTGGATATCGGCACGCACAGCCAAGTTTACAATTAGTCTTCGGCTTTTGCTGTATCGTCTTTTTTGGTGTTAGCTTCTGCGGGCTTGAGTACAACTCGGCGGTCTCTGCCTTCGCCAACTGATTCGGTTGTCAGCCCGAACTCTGTCGCCAGCTTGTGTACCACACGGCGATCAGCGGCGTTCATAGGCCGAAGCTCCATCGGCTCGTTCGAGTCTTTGACTTTCTTCATCCACTCCTCGGCCCGGACTGTTATGCGCTCGGCACGCTGCTTTTTGTAGTCAGCGATATCGACGTGGACTCGTGTATAGGCATGGCCGTTGTTACGCAGCGCCGTGCTTGCCATAAGCTGCAAAGCCCGCATGGTTTCACCGCGCTGACCGATCAAAAAACCGTTGAGATGCGTACTGGGCACGTGTAGCTCAATGATGTCGTCTTCATTGGCCGTGGCGTAGATATCGGTATTGAGCCCAAAGAACGAGAGAACGTCCTCGAGAAACTTCTTAGCAAACTGAATTGATTCTTCCAGCGTTACTTCACTACCTATCGTTTTACCACTCATCATTTCCTCCGCTTCTTAGACTTCTTGGCTTTCTTTGCGGGACGTTTTTTGGTTTTGCCGTCAGATACGATCTCGGCTTCTTGAGCTTTTTGAGCCCGAGTCTTGGCATCTGATTTGTCTGCTAATTCAGTGAGTTCTTGTTGATCGGTGCTGAGTATTTTTCGCTGCTGAATCAACGCCACGACACCGCTGGCCAACCAGTATAGCGGCAGAGCTGCCGGCAGCCCAATCGTAAAGATAAAGACCATGGCCGGGATAAAGAAACGGGTGCTGCGCCCGACCGCTGCATTGACATCAGACTGGTCCGCTTGGGTGCCGCTGCTAGCTTCGCGGAGAATTTGCTTCAATGTTTTGGCGTCTTTGTCATTGGGCATGAGCTGCTTGCTTTGGAAAAACTGCACGATAGCACTGGCTGTTACAATCACAAAAGCCGGCCAATAGATACCGCCGCCACTCCCGATGGCTGCGCGCGTCAGATCAACAAACCCCAAGAACGTCGCGTCAAAACTCGGTATGTCATCTATCAGCGGATGCAAGAAGGGATAGGCAAGCGTGTTCAGGCTGCTTGGATCATTAATGACCCGTGATATACCGCTATATAGTGCGATCAGGACGGGCAGCTGCACCAGCAACAGACCGATCGAGGCAAACGGATTCACGCCGCGTTCTTTGTACAGCTCCATGACCATGAGCGATTCTTTTTGCCGATCGCCCTTGGTTTGCTTTTTGATGCGTTTAAGTTCCGGCTGAAGTGCCCGCATGGCTTTGGCGTGATGTAACTGCTTTTTAATCAACGGCCACATCAAGAGACGCACGACGACAGTAAAGATAATAATGCTCAAGCCAAAATTATGGCCAGGCAAGAGTCCATAAATTAATACAAACAGGTTAAAAACTGGCTGGACGATAAAGGTTGTAAACATGGCATCTCCTCGGGTATACGCACTTTTTAGCGTATTGTCTATGATAGCATGAAATAAAAGGACAGGACTATAGCTACAGCAGTTCGCTTGAGTGTTTCGTCTTGATAACGCCGGCCTTTTTAAAAAGCCCCGTTATGGTCGCTGTCAGTTCTCCCGGTGTCATTTCCAGCAGTTGGTCGCTATAGACGCTGATGACCAAGTCATAGGGACTAATAATCTCGTCCTGCACGCCCCGCACAATTTCGTATATGCGGCGGCGGATACGATTACGAACCACCGCATTTTTGTGGACTTTTTTACTGACGACCACCGCCACACGGAATGACTGTTGCCGTTCGTTGAGTCGGTAGCGCAGACTGCAATGTGGCGCACGTAACACCTCGCCCCGATTAAAAATAAAGCGCAAGCTGCCAAGTCCATGAAATCGATGGTGTTTGGCAATCATGAGTCGCTCCTTTTGACGTTTCTAGTGGCTCAGACGCACTCGGCCTTTGAGGCGGCGAGCCTTCAGTACTTTTTGACCAGCTTTTGTTCGCATGCGCTTCATAAATCCATGGACGCGAGCACGGTGTCGTTTCTTCGGCTGGTATGTTCTTTTTGGCATGGTGTATACAGTATCACATCTGTTGTAACTTGCCAACTCGCATATGTCGAGTTGTTTGCCAAGTGTTATATAAAAAAGTACTCGTCGTTGGGGTGAAATTGACAATATTTATCCCATCAATCATGGTGAGTTTTCCACCGTTTTTCAAATTATTTCCACAGTCTCGTATCAGTTAGTGAGTTGTGTGTATAAAATCCACCCTTGTTTTGCCTATAGCCTTATGAAACAGCTGCAAAAATTACAAACTTGTGGAAAACTCCCTCTCGTCTTGCTATAGTTGTGGGTACGAAATGGGTGGAACGATGCAAAGAGGGTTTATGCAAGATCATGTGTGGCAAGCGGTTTTGGGGGAAATAGAGGTCTCGGTCTCCAGAGCAAGCTTTGTGACATGGTTTAAAAACACCCAGCTGTTGCGATTCGAGGATCAAACACTGACTATTGGCGTGCCCAATATCTTCATCAAGCAACAGATGGAACAAAAATTTAACAAGCTGATAGCAGATGCTTTGGCGCATCAGGGGTTTGCCCCAAAAGCGATCGAATACAAAATCCACGTTGGCAATAAAAACTCCTTGCACAAAAAAATCGACGACGAAAGTATTGTGCTTAAAGAGCTGGTGACGCCGGTCGCCAAGAAAAGCAGCCTGAGCCATAGCTACCGCCAAGGGCTCAACGAAAAATATACCTTTGAAACATTTATTGTTGGATCGGGCAATGAACTCGCCTACGCGGCCTGCCAAGCAATAGCCACTAATCCTGGCACGAAATATAATCCGCTGTTTGTGTACGGGGGTGTCGGCATCGGTAAAACCCACCTGATACAAGCTGTTGGCAATGCTATTATTGCCAACCGGCCAGAGGCCAACATCGTTTATGTTTCCAGCGAGCAGTTTGTGCAAGAATTTCTTGATGCCATCCGGTTTAAGAAAAACACTGATTTCGCCGGCTATTACCGCTCAGCCGACGTGCTGATTATCGACGACATCCAGTTCATAGCCAACAAAGAGAAAACACAGGAAGAGTTCTTCCACACTTTCAATGCCCTCCACCAGGCTAACAAGCAGATTATTATTAGTAGTGACAAACCGCCAAAAGATATTCCAACGCTCGAGGAACGACTGCGCTCGCGTTTTGCTTGGGGGATGAGTATTGATATGCAGATCCCGGATTTTGAAACGCGCTGTGCAATTGTCCAGACCAAAGCCGTATCACAGAAAATCGAGCTGGAGCCGCCGGTTGTTGAGTTCTTGGCTAACAACATCCGCACCAACATCCGCGAACTTGAAGGGGCGCTCAATCAACTTATTGCGTTTTGTGAAATGCGCAACCTAGAGCCTGACCTAGCGCTGGCCAAGAGTGTCCTCGGAGCGAGCCGAACACGCCCGAAACATATTTCACCAAAACAAGTCATTGAACGAACGGCCCGATACTTTCAGATCGGTGTCGATGACATTTTGGGGCCAAAGCGCGACAAAGACATCGTCGTGCCTCGGCAGGTTGCTATGTATATGTTGCGGAGCGAGCTCCATTTGAGTTTTCCTAAAATTGCCAAGGAGCTCGGCCGCAAAGACCACACCACCGCCATGCATTCCGTTGAAAAAATAGAGCACGAAGCGGTGGTTGATCCGTCCATCAAAACTGCCATTTCGCAAATTAAGGAGCGCTTGTATGTATAGCACTGCATGGGTACAGGCTGCGGAAACAATGTGTGCAAGCGCTGCAAACCTGTGTACAACCAAGCTCGTTATGTGGACACAAAATCGGGTTTTTTCTATTCGTGATTGTTTCGCACAGTTTGTGCGCAGACTTAACACAGTTTCTACACATGCTTTGAGCCGTTCTGTAACACCTCTCGTCGCGCACTTTTCCCCAGTATCAACAAGCCCTATTACTAAAACAACATATATAAAGGAGTTTATATGGAAATCGATGTAACACAGGAAAACCTCAGCAAGGCGCTTGGTATTGTCGCGAAAGTTGCCGGTGGCCGGAGCACACTGCCGATACTGAGTAATGTGCTGTTGAAGATAACCAAAAACCAACTCAGCCTCTCGGCGACAAACCTGGACATCGCGATCACTGAACACATCGGGGCTAAAGTCACCAGCGAGGGCTCGATTACTATACCGGCCCGGCTGGCGCAGGACTTTATTGGAAGTCTACCGAGCGCAACCATTCATATAAAACAAGAAGATCATAAACTCCACATAACCTCGGGCCAGTACGACTCGACCATTAACGGTGTGGCTGCTGATGAATTCCCGGTGATGCCGGAGATAAAAAGTGGGGTAACCTGGGAGCTGCCTGCAGCTGAGGTAAAAAAAGCACTCCACCAAATAGTATTTACTGCTTCGGGTGACGAGGCTCGACCGGTTCTCACGGGTGTATATTTTCATAGTAAGGCAAACAAGCTCTACATCGCTGCTACGGATAGTTATCGATTGGCTGAAAAACAAGGCTTTAGTGTAAAAGAAAAGGTAGATCTACTTATACCGGCAACTGCGATGCAAGACCTTTTGAGGGTTATCCACGACGACAGTGAGACTATATCGATCACCCATGACGAGCAGCAGGTTTTGTTTAAGGTTGGCGGTACAGAACTGGTAGCCCGGCTTATTGAAGGCAATTATCCGGATTATCAAAAGCTAATACCAACGAATTTTGCTTGCACGGCCACGCTTGCTAAGGACGACCTTGTTAGTATTGTGAAGGTTTCTAGCCTGTTTGCGCGGGAAGCGGCCGGTAGTATCACGGTACATATTGATGAAAAGGCCAAGCAAGTCAGCGTTCGCTCGGTTGCTTCACAAGTCGGAGAAAACACTGCCACCGCAGACGCGACCATTACCGGCAGCGGAGAAATTACACTTAACTCACGGTACTTGCTTGAAGGTATCCAGGCAATTGATGGTGATTCGGTGACAATAAGCTTTAATGGCAAGCTCGAGCCGGTTGTTTTGCAGGGCAAGCAAAAAGACTATCTTCATATCGTGATGCCACTCAAAAGCTAAATCTGTTTTACAATAGAACCGTATGATAGCAAGTGTGCGACTTCAAGCGTTTCGTTCGTTTCACGATGCCTCGTTTGAATTCGAGCCTGGCGTCAATATAATAATCGGCCCAAACGCCAGCGGAAAAACCAATTTACTTGAGAGTGTGATTGTTATTGCACGAGGAGTGTCATACCGCGGTGTAGACAGTGAGCTCATTGCGCAGAATGCTGACTGGGCTCGGCTTGACGCTGTTACCAATACAAACACCAAACACAGCGTACTCATCAAAAAGATATCTGAGCATAAAACCCAAAAAACTTTCTTGGTTGATGAAACCGAATATCGCCGTTTGCAGCCGCACCATCGCATGCCGTGTGTGGTTTTTGAGCCAAACCAACTGCAATATATTGCCAGCTCGCCCGAGCTTCGACGAAACCTTGTCGACAACCTCAACGAGCAACTTGACCAGCAGTTCGGTGCCAAGAAACGTGCTTATTTGCGGGCTCTGTCGCAACGAAACGCCTTGCTCAAAACACCAGGCGCGCGCAGTAAATTATTTGCTTGGGATATACGCTTGAGTGAGCTCGCTGGCGGGATTGTTGATGCCCGCGTGCAGCTTATCGAACGGCTTAATAAAAATCTTGCGCACACCTACAGCGATCTAGCGGGATCTAAGCATGATGTTAAAATAAGCTACGAAAGCAAAACCCAAACCGATAACTACGTTGGCACGATGCTGAGGCAGCTTGAGACAAACGTCGATAGAGACATAGAGCGAGGCTTCACGAGCACTGGCCCGCATCGTGATGACCTTGACATTACAATCAACAGTGCGTCAATTCGTAGCTTTGCCTCGCGCGGCGAGGTGCGCACAGTATTACTCACCATAAAAGTCCAAGAAGCCCTGCTTCTCGAAGAGAAATTTAACCAGAAGGCTCTCATGCTACTTGACGACGTTTTTGGCGAGCTCGACGGCAAGCGCCGAAAATCACTCACAAACTTTCTGCAAACGCATCAAGCCTTCATCACCACCACCGACGCTGATATTGTAGACAAAAGTTTTGCAGAACACACCCGAATCATCTCAATAACAGCTTAAAGCGAAGGATTGATAACAGTATATTGTTTTGTATCAATGCCCACTTCTGACACAAGAGCATTGATACGGCTGTTGACCGATTTTACAATCCCGGGATCGTGGGCGAATAAGCCTGTTTTCTCGTCTCGTGACAAAGGACCAAGTCGTGGGGTGACGTAGATATACTTTCCATATGCAGACACAAGATCAATGTTCTCATCTTTTTGCAGAGCAGCTATCTTTTGATCGATAAGGTCACTCGCAGGGCTTGCCGTATCGAGCCGAACAGCAACCTTTCGATTTTTATTATTAATGAGACATACAATGATCCCACCTTTTGATCCATGGTTGCCACAATAAGTATAGTCACTGAACCCAAACACCAAATTGGCGGTAGCGGTGTCTACGTTAAGTTTTTGTAGCCCATGGGGGCGTACCATAAATAGGGAGTCCTGATGCTGTATAACATTACTCACGCCAGTAAACTCATATAAATATCTGGCTTTTTCTTCACCGATATCGTAGACCGACAGTCTGTCTGACAGCAGACAAAGCTTAGTATCACCACACAAAAAAGCGGACGTGTGGTGGTCCTTAACCATAAAGCGCCGTTCAGAACCATTATTGTGGATTATGACTTCTGTATCGCCTTTTATGCCAACTGCCTCCTCTCCGTCGGTGTTGTCGTCAGCGGCGACGTTGCTGTAGAGAACCACGATACTATTGTTTTGTGCTGTAACCGATACAGCACGATACTCACTGTCCGCGGGTGCCGGCACGGTGATTTGCTTCGGCTCGGCGGACAGGCTGGAGTAGTAAGTTGCTTCAAGGCGAGTATTGACGACAAGAAAGCCCTCTTCGTACGGAAGAATTTGGTAGGTTTCGTTGGGTGATAGGCCATCCAAGACCTTTCTATCGTTCAGTTTCATGTTCTTACCGACCCGGGAGACAATATGGGCATTTGCTATTAAATCAGTTGCAGGCGGCGCCTTGACAAGCAAGAGCGTGCCGAGCTTTGTCTCTGCGAGCGATCGAATGCTTCCGGAAAAACCGCTCACTTTTTTGGTGTATGTCGGTAGCTTGCTTGTTGCTGGCACATGATGGCTCACAGTCTCTGATCCGCATGAGTATGAATACAGCTCATTTGCGTAGTACATGCATGGTCCGGGGTTATCACCGACAAATTCACGGGCAACTTGCTGCTCAAGCTCAAGCGATACTTTTGTGGTTGTCAGGAAGCCGCCGCTTTTAACGACTGTGGCGGTACTTCGGCTTTGTTGGGATGCTGCCACTTCATAGCTTCCCCGCTTAACCAGCTTCTTGGCGGTCGCATTCGGGGCTTCGAACGTTGTGAGACTGCCACTGTTCTGGTTAAGCAAGTCATAGCGAATGGTGCCGTTTGCCGAGTTGCCAACGGACATCTCGATATAACTGAATGAGTACAGTAAATACCCCGCCGTAAATAACAAGCTGGCAATCACCAGAGCGATTAATCGGTTGCGCAGTTTGTGACCCTGTTGGCTTTGGTTGCTGGATTGGTAGTTATCGTAAATTATTTCATTCATAGGCTTTTTTACCAGGGTGATGCTGCATGGGTGCAACCACTCGTTGGCAGCGACCGTATGCGTGGCGGCGAACCGTCGTAGATTCCTTTTAAAAGTGGTTGCGGACAGTGGCTATTATTCACGCCGTCGATCGATATGTCGATATGTAAATGAGGGGCGGTGGAAGAGCCGGTACCCGCCGAGTGAAAGATAAGCTGGCCAGCTTGTACGGTATCGCCCTCTCGAGCACCCTCAACCGCTCCACCGTCACTACCGTGCCCGTAATTTATTATAATCCCATCTCCCGCATCTATAGTAACACCAAGACCGTAGCCGCCTGTTAAGGTGCCGTTGGGCGCCCTTATGACGGTACCCGCCGTCATGGAGTATACAGGTGTTCCGGTTGGCATGCCCATGTCGATCGCTGCTCTGTTGCTGTGGTGTGTTGAGGTAAACCATTGTGGATTCTCATCAAACCACTTTCTATCAACTGGCAGGCTCATGCCCCCCACAATATCGCCATTACCGTTTGTTATGCAGGAAGCACCGCTCGGTGAACTGCTCGGGGATACGGATCCGAACTCTGTAAGATAAGCCTGTGCGAATGGGAGACGACGAAGCATCTCCTCTTCACAAGTTCCAGTCTCTTCGTTTGGGCATGGAACCTCATAGTGTTCAAGCCAAACAAGGGTTGACTCTTCAAGTGTGGTTGCGCTCAGCATTGGTTCGAGTACATTGCTCCTGTAGGCTCCTTCTAGCTCTAGTTTCATATAATCGAGCTGCACATCAAGCTGGTTAGGGTTCTTATTCTGCTGATTGGCAAACTCGACGAGTGCACGTTTTCTGCCCGCGGTCCACTGTATGAGCCCCCAGGCGGTGTCCCCGGGTGGCGGTGTCTCGCTGGTTGTTCCGGGATATGTAGCCAGAGGATTGAAGCCAGATTCTTGCTCTATGTTGCCCATGGCTCCGGCAGCCTGTATTGCAGTGAAGCTCATCTCTCCTACCAGATAGTTCCAGACTATGGCTTTAGCCTCAGACCCTTGGACAATCGGGCCGCCTTGGCACACGCAACCACTCGCGCTTGTCGCGGTTGGTGTACTGCTTGGCTTGTCTACTTCCTCTAAAATGGCCGCCGAGAGTTCTGCATAGGCACCGTGGACGTTGCCCGCACCGTAAGTTGCAACGTCCTCATCGGCAAGGCCTGGAAAATTCTGTCCCGCGGTTATATTAAGCGGGTCGGCATCGGGACCAAATATTGCCTTGTAGCGGCTAATTACTGCATAATTCTTTGACGAAGCCTGCTCATAAATAATCCTATTTCTGGCGCTCCAGGTTTCCGCAGATTTTGCCCCTGTGGCACCGATATCTACCCAAAAATAATTCGCTCCAGGAGCGTGTGAACGTAACTTTGTGAGCAGCTCGTTCATTTTTTGGTCAAATGGATCATCTCCAAGGTTTGTGCCAAGCACGATAATAATAGTCTTGGCAGTTTTAATATATTCAGCATCATCATCAACCGCATCGAGTGCAGAAGTTTTGACCTGGAAACCCGGTGCTGTAATTGATCGTCCACCGTCATAGTTTACTTTTGTTTCGCCGCCGAGTTTTTCAGACAGTTTTTGCTCTATACCATCCTCGTGCAACCCATAGCTTATAGAATCGCCCAGAACATACGTATTAGTCCCGGTATTATTTTGGCTGACTCCGCTCGGAAGGCATTCCGTGCCCGTAGCATCTTGATAATACGGATGGTCCCTAAAAATAGCGTCTGTCTCGGTTGTGTCTGGCGGCATGGTAGAAGGGGGTGCAGCTTGGCCTCTAGCCTGAACCGGGAAAAGAACAAACAGAAAATTACAAAGAAATACTAACAGGAGCAGCCTGGCTGATACGTTCTTTGTTGATATTGTGTTGCTATTCATGTCCATATAGTAAATATTATCCTAGGTTCACGAGCCACATCCATCCTCACTTGGATCCCAATGCCATGACTCGACAGCATATTGCCCATAGCCAAATCGCTTCGCGTTATTATTGAGCCACACCCAAATTGGGTCGTCTGGCGCAGTAGCTCTACCGCTCGTACAGGTTGCCGTTGAAACCTGCTTATCGTGTTCAGGGCTACTATGGTAAAAGTCTAACGCAGTTCCGGATTGATGTAGTGATGTGCCGGGCTTGGCAACGATAGCATAGCTAGTAGCATGGCAAATTCCATCTATGTAGCAAGCTTCACACTCTGGGTTGCGACCGTTAGTGCATATTCCTTCTTGGAGTGCCATTGGCCGGAACGAATATCCAAGTGTTAAGTTAATCCCATCGCTTTTTGCTGCTATTGCCATCGCCCTTACAGCGCCTGATACCCTTGAATTTACTATGGCGTGGCCATTCGCTCCCTCAACATAATAAGGCGTGCCGGGTGTTGAAGGGTTTAATCCGTCATTACCACTCGCCGGAATTTCGCGAATACCACACAAGCGCAGCTGAATCGGTCTTTCATTATAGTATCCGGTTTGCGTACCTAGGTCGTCGGTGCCTTCTGCACAAGGGATTTTATCAGAGGGCTCAAAAGGATTTCCAACTATGGTTTCTCCGTTTGGCACAACGACTGTTTCGTCGCTGGTCGGGTCACCACTTGATATAATTTCGTATCCGTGATCATCCTTGTAGCCGTAGAGATAACCCAGGCTGCCCATGATTCGCGCGTCAAGCAGGTGGCAATTGTAGATAGATTCCACCATACTAAGTCTTCCTTCGTCCCTGCCTGCCCAGCTATACACTTTTTCATAGAATGCATCAGTGTCTCTGACGATGTCCCAGGTTAGGTTTTGATCTCCCGCTATGTCGGGGTGGGTAAAGTTTGTGCCCTGGTCAATAGTTGCCGTGAGCGGATCGAGGTCGTAGCATTGTTGCGGAATGTCGTAGGTTTCCACGCCAGCCCACTCTGCAAATGTGCTTGACGGGCGTTGCGACTGGGCGTTAGCCAGGCCGGTCAGTGGCCGTAACCATGAAAAATTAGTAAGGCTCGAAGCGGCATTTGCCACAAATTCGCCGGGTGAGGTGGTTGTGATGGCAAATGTTGCCTTTGCTCCAGGAGACTCACTATTATTGAGTGACACATATCGTTCGAAGAGCGACATTTCTGAGAGCCGCCGATCGTTATATGCCGCCGCAAGTTGATTGGAAAACGCCTTTGATTCTTTGGTTGATTTAATGCCGCCGCTCGCACGGGTGCTGCCTTCGGCCGTACCCGCACCGCCGGCTATGAGATAATTTGCCACGCCTGGCTGTGTTCCGTCAAACATCGGTCCAACACCCGCAAACTCCAGTAGCTGCATAAGCGCGCCTGACATAAGAGTTTCCACATTGTCTTCTAATCCAAGTCCGGAAATGACCTTTTCAATAGCAGCGCCAGTCAGAGCATCGAATTGATCAAGCGCCCAGCTAACGCCAGGTATTTCTCGAAATCCGTTTACCACAGCAGCACTCGGGGCAAACAAATAGCCAAAGGTGCTATCGTATGCCTCTGATAAAGATTCAATACGGCCGCCATTGTTTGGCTTTTGATGGTCGCAATACCACGCAAACTGCTTAAAGGTCGGGGCGGGATTTTCCTCTTTGCTACAGTACTTTTGCTTTGATAGTTGCTCGTTTGTGTCGTTTGCCGCTTGGGCTGAAGCTGCTGGTACAAAACCAGGGTCACTTGCAGCTTCGGTAATATTGTGCCATCCTTCGCTGCGCTCAAAGCCTTCCATGGTGCTATAGAGCGCACCTACCTCGTCTGCGGTCAATTCTCCTGATTTCATCTGGTCACGAGCAATCGAGTAGGTGGTGTAGATTGCGGTTAGCTGAGACAGTCGCGCATTTTTTACGACGGTTACGATTGTGCTGTTTGCGCCACCTGCAAAAACGTTATGGACTGCCGTAACAGTCCGAGCCATAGATATAATACTACCAGTAAAGCGACTCGCCAGCAGACGCGTCATCTGTCTTATCGGACCGCGCGTTACTTCTTCGGCTACCTCTTCTGTGGCCTCTGCCCCAATATCTTTTGTTACTTCCTCGCCGACCTCTTCAACTGCCTCAGCAAGATCACCGCCCGACGTTGCTTTTATCGAATCCCCATCTCCTTCAACTGTAATATCATCGGCCTCAATGCCGTCTCCGGGCACCCCGCCACCGTCAGCCTTCATGTCAGGGCCGACCGGATCGCTGTTTCTTGGACACGAGGTCCCTGCTAGCAAGCACCCCAAAAACTTTGATGCATTAGAATTACCCACAAATACCTTACGAAGGATCTTTCGTTGTACATCAATCTTTTTATCGCGAGCCTGATTACGTGTTTTTTCAAAGAACCGCCACTCGCGAACGCCGTTCATGTTGCCCATGTCTTGCCGAATGTGCCGGCGTTTTAACACGCGAGCCCAGTGTGTATTTGCTTTGATGTCGCGGCGCATACTATGACGCGCGTCCCTGTCATTATCAAAAAACTCAACATCAATCATCTGATCGACATCTGCCCAGTCCATTTTATTCAGCGTGTCAGATAGTGTCGCAGGATTATCAATTGCAAAAATGTCAATGTCTGGATACCGGCGCGTCAGATCAAAATCAAGTGGCGTGTCTTTGATCGTTATTCGAGCGGCCCTAAATTTACCGTCAGGTCCGACGAGGCTATGGGTGAAGGCAATGCCCTGTTTCTCTAGCAGGTCTTTTTCAAAGCGACCGGTTCTCATAGTGCGATACCAATCTCGAATCGGGTGATTAGTATCAACGTGGTTGCTTCTGAAGAATAAATTGCCATCGTCGCCTGGTCTTGTAGCGCCATCTATTTCCATGAGCCGAAGGCGGACGTAGGCGCGCATCCAGGCGTCGGATCTCCCTTCAAACGAAGCGTTAAAGCGGGCAAAGGTTTTAGCGTCAACATTATTAAGTATGTGGTCGAGTCGAAAGATATTTAAAAAGTTGAATAAAAACACCGCGCCAATAACAAGCCCAAGTGCACCGCCCCCAAGCCCGAGCATGGCTTTTCTGTTCTTGAGCAGTCCGCCGATTCGCGTTTTCCCCTTTGCCTTCAGCGAACCATCGTCACGAAAAAATCCCCCGTCTGGGTCTTCGCTGTCAGATTCTTTGATTGACTCCCCAAGAGCACCAAGGCGATCCTCCAAGCTTTTTGTCTCGTTGGCTTCGGCTTCGGAGCTGGCCTCTCGAGCGTCTCGGTGTTCGTCTGATTTGGTATCATCGCGTACTCGCTTTTCTGTGAGCGACGGGTCGTCATTATAGTAGTCGCCCAGCTCATCCTCTTTTGCTTTGAGTTGCTCGGGACTATATTGGTTTTTTTCTTTGTCGTCGTCGTAAATAGGTGTGCGCACAGATTACTCCTATGGCTGTTCTGTAAAGTTAGCGGGCGGCTCTTGCATGCCAAGGTCAATTGTTCCTTGCCCACTCTCAATGTCGCCTTGCTGCGCCAGTTTCTGAACTTCCTGTGGATTGGTCGTGATGAGGTCGGTCTCAGTCGGACTGGCGATGATTTGTATGTGTACGTGGCTCTGGCCGGCAAAAAATAGCCCCTGCCCGACCGGAAATTGCGTCAACCGCTTGCGCTCCTCACCTGTCAGCTTAAAGACATCGGCCAGCACGTCAATTGCTGACGGAGACTGTTTCAATAGCAACTGCATCGAGGCATTGGCCACAATGGCGCGCCCCATGCGGCTACCCATAAAATCTTCCACGTCCTGTGAAATCGTCGTGATGCCAAGATTGTACTTACGTGCTCGTTTGGCGAGAGAAAACATAAAGTTAGCCGAGTCCTCATACTTCATTAGCTGCCAGGCTTCGTCAATGATGAGCATGCGTCGTTTTTGATCAGACTTTGTTTGGTTCCAGATGTAATTCAAGACAATATACATGGCGACAGGCCTCAGTTCATCTTCGAGATCGCGGATATTAAATACCAACATCTGGTTATCAATATTGATGTTGGACTGCTGCGAGAAAATGCCAGCAAACGTACCGCTCGTATATTTGCGCAAGCGTTGGGCCAGCTGTGGTCCGGTGCCGCCCATGTGCAACAGCGTGTCGTATAGATCATTGATGGTTGGCGGCGGTGAATTGTGCGTCAGCGGATCGTTGGTAATGCCGGCCTTGGCATATGTTTCGATCAATGCGGCGTCCAGGTCGGCTTCCTCTACCGGCGAGAGCGCGGGAGCAATCATCGAGCCTTGCGTTTGGGCGGCGGCCATCTGGGCCTGCGCGCCGCCCATCATCAGCCGCAGCAGTCCGTGTAAGGTAATAAGATTACTCCGTAGCGCGTTGTCGGCCTCGTCGGTATCGATTACTCTTGGCAAATCAAATGGGTTGATGCGGGTGCTGGAGTTCAAGCTCAGTCGCACATACGCGCCGCCGACAGCCTCGGCCATGCGCTGGTATTCGTTTTCTGGGTCAATAATCACGATCTCTGTTCCAAACATCATGCTCCGCAGCGCTTCGAGCTTCACTGCAAATGACTTACCAGCACCAGATTTGGCAAAGACGACCGCATTACCGTTTTCGAGGCTAAAGCGGTCAAAGATAACCAAGCCGGAGTTGTGCATGTTGATGCCGTACAAAATACCGGTGTCTTGGCTGAGATCGGCACTGGTAAACGGAAAGCTGGTGCTAATCGCGCCGGTACTCATGTTGCGCCGGATCTGCAGCTGGTCGGTGAACTGCGGCACCGTACTATTCAACCCCTGCTCTTGCTGTGAGGTGGCGGGCTTTGAGTACACCAGCTGTTGCCCAAGCAATGACTCGATTTTGTGGGTCACGAACTCAAGCTCGTCGAGGCTACCGGCATAAATCGTAAAATAAAACCCAAACCGAAAGAAACGCTCTTCGCCAACCTGCAATTTATTACGCATATCCTCGGCATCGGCAATTGCCGCCTGTTTCGCCGGGTCGCGCACGCGGCCTTTCTCGGCGTCGATTTGCAGCCCTGCCTCCAGCTGCCCTACTTTTTTACGCAAGTTTTCTAAGACTACTTGGCTCTCGACAGGATAAATATACATCGACAGGTCAATAATCTCGTCGACATTGATGATGTTGCTCAACCAGCCCGTATTCAGTTGGCGTGGATAGCCAAATACGTAAAACGTGCGCGCAAACCGCGTACCGATACGGAAATAATTCCCGCTCAATTCAATTGAGCTCGGCGCGATAAAGTCGCGCAACGCCGTGACACCCTTTTGGAACGCACTACTGACCTCTTGTTGCTCCCGCTGCTGCTGCGCTTGAGCCATCGCAATCGGGTCAAGTTGCTGATTGTCGTTCTTCTTGCCAAACATCAGACGCTCCTCCCGGTCGCTCCAGAATCCAGAAAAAGAAATTCAGAAAACAGAATGATACCCTTTTCAATTTTCAATTTTCCGTTTCCCCGTCTCATTGTAGCTCCCTGTTGAGATTCGGCTGAGGTGCCTGTCCATTCCCTTTGGTAACAACCGGCACGCTCAGGTCATTGAAATTTTTGAGCTGTTGCCTGGTTGCCGTGTCCGGATTGTAGGTATCGTAGTACAGTTCGATTAACTCTTGTGTGTCCAGTGGTATGGCCTGCACACCACACTGCATCAGACCGGCAAGCGTGGCCTGCACGCGGTTTCGCAGTTCAATCTTGGCATCCTCTAAATCTTTTTCGTTAATAACAACATGCGTTTGATTTTTACTAAACAGCCCGGTTAGTCCGGCAAAAAAGTTCTTACTCTGGCTGATGGCTTTTTGCACGTCGACTTTGGCAAAAAACGGTATCACCATGTAGAACTGTTTGGCCATGATGTTGGTCTGTGCCGATAGCTGCGAGATATAGGCGATGTAATCCTCCATCAAAAGTGCCAAAAGCATATTGTCGTGCTCGCTCCTAATCTTATCGAGCTTCTCGATGTAGGGGCGAATATCGACCTTTTGGGAGCGCACAAAAATCTGCACCGGAAAGTAGAGTGAGTTCAGGAAGGCTTGGTAGCCGCTCTCCACGCCCTCGCGTTCCTGGCCACTCATGAGGTCAAAATTGATCGATTTCACCATAATGACCGACCGGAATGATCCGTCGTTCATAATAACGATACCATCGCGAATCTCGGCGATCTGCAGCATGTTTTGGGTGCTGATGGGGTTGGTTTTCGGTTTTACTCCGTTATCAGGCTGCACGGCAACCCCGGGTTGTGGCACCGGTGGTGTTTGCATTGGCTGATTGGTTGCAGGATTCATCCCGTGAGAGCCTCGCCTTCCTCCGTAAAATAATTACCGTTCAGATACACAACAGTGTTTGTCGTGCTGTCTATGGTCGATGGTTTTTGAGTTCTTACGGGATTCATATATTTTTGCCCACCCTCGGGTTTTATCGGACGGAAACAAATCTAGCGAAGCGATATCACGACTTCGTTGTCGTCGCTCGTGTCGGTGTCTGCATGCGACACATCGATCGACGTCTTTTGCTCGTCCGGAACGGTATCTAGTATAGCAGTGCCGGCCGCTGTTGTCATTGCGGTTGTGGCTTTTTCTTTGGGAGGCAGGGCTGCCTTTGCAGTCTCTGGCATATGCACCACATCGCCAGCGTTGTTGATAATCGGTTGCGGTACATACGGTGTTGCCGGTGTTGCAGCTTTTGGCTCAGGAGCAACAACGGTTGACGGGTTCATAGTTCGGGGTTGTGTAACAGGAGGCATCGGATTCGCCGGCACCGGTATTGCTGAGCTGGCAGGAGGAGGGTTTGCGCTGCTATCGCTACTCTTTTGCGTTTGGGCGTCCGCCAGTCGGCGGACTTTAGTCAGCAATTCTTGGCGATGCTCTTGAGATGATTCGTCCAGCTGCCGGCTCAGGTCTTCGGCGACCGGATTGGCCTCCATATTCAGCACATCGGCACTATCCCGTACAGCCATTTCGACTTGTGCTGGCGCGGTAGTAATGTCCATGAGCCGATCAGGGTTATCCTGTTGCCCAAGCATAACTGGTTGCGCCGTTCCTGTCGCGACATTTTTAATTACCCAGCCTCTGGTATCGAGCGTGTTAGCCAGTGCTTTGAGCCGACTGGTGACTTCTTCTTCCGTAAAGCCTTTCGTATAGGTGCGCTCAACTTGCTTTGGTGCAGTTATTGTTACCAATTCTTGCAGTCCGGTCTGATCCCAGATACGGCGGCGCGGAAACAAAAAATAGCGTATCTTAGCCAGTAGCCAGACTTCGGACGATTGGTTTTGACCGATTGGCGCCGCCAACAGGCCAAAAAAGATCACTGGCGGCACGAACGGCAAGGCCAAAAACCACGCTGCCCTGCCAAGCTGGAAAGCAACAAAGCCCATAACAACCACAATTGCGGCATAGACAAACTGCCTGAGCGTCAACGGCCCGAGCAGTTTATCCTCGGCCTCGATATCTTGAATTACCGTATACTGCGCCATTACGCTTTAGTATAAAACCAAACCCGCAAAGATGGAAGTGCTCAGAACCTTAAGCTGTAATCAGACCGGCAGGCAGCAGTTCGCGCAGCACCACGAAGTCACGATCAAGACTCAGAAGTGGGTTATCATGTTGTCTGGCGAGCGCAGCAATCCAAAGATCGTTATTCGAAAGCGCTTTGCCTTTTCGCTTGGCGTGTTTATATAGTTCGGCATAATGCGGAGTCGTATCGTTTGTTATGTCTAATATATCAACGCTATCTGTGGCCAGGAATTTTTGGAGAACTCTTTCGTTCTCTTGGGATTTTGTGCCATTCACAAAACCATAGCGCAGTTCACCGATGACAACCACCGGCACAAAAAGCTGGTTAGCTTGAGAAATTGCCAGGATAACATCTTTGTTGCCTTGTTGTAGTGCACTGTAAGCACTTGTATCAAGTATCAAGACCCATCTCCTTGGCGGCAAGATGCTTCTGTTCGTGTTTAGCAGATCCTATGGCAGCGATAGTCTCACTATCTAAAGTGTTATTGCCAATAAACCATTGCAGAGACTCTGTTATGCTTTCCGCGCGTATTCCGGCATTGGTGGATAGTTCATCAATAACAATATCGTTCAGGCTTCGTCCGCTGAGCTGTGCACGCCTTCGTAGGTATCTATCGACCTTTGGCGGTATATTGCGAATGGTATATTGTTTTGTAGGCATGCATACATATTAGCATGTATGCATGAAGTCTGTCAACTATTTTTGGGCGTCCTCGGCCTCGATATCTTGAATTACCGTATACTGCGCCATTACCTGCCAGTATCGGCTATCAGGCGCGCGGTCAAGCGATAAGCGTAAACACTATTCACTGGTAGGGAGGCGTTTACCGTCTTTGTAGACCTGACGAATCTGTCTGTCGCGCACAGGGGCGGACAAAACAGTCTCTTTACTTTACTTACGTCGTGGAAGAGGAATGGCACTGCGCATAATATCTCTTGTCATTGCTCGTTTGGCCTCAGGAGTCATTTTTTTTCGGGTCTTTGGCGTCTTCTCGTCCTCTTCTTTATCTTTGTCGACTTTTCTTTGGCCCAACGCATACTTGCCTCGTTCAAGATAATACCGTGCAGCCGTACTTTGTTGTTCGGGCCGCAGGCCCACATGTTCAGCGCCCCGACTTGTACCACGTATGATTGCCTTTGTGCCGTCGCCAGCTGCATGAGCAGCAGAGTCAACCCAAAACTTTCCGGCACGACCTCCCGCTTTTGCGGCCGACATTACGCCACGACCGGTAGCCTTTGCACCACGAATAGCTGTTTTTTTGGCCCGAGTCGACTGTTCTTTTGCGATTTCGGTGTAAAGAGTACGCTTGATATAGCGGTCTTGCTTCCGCCGTGCTTTTACGCCAGCGGCCTCTCGCTTCCGCGCAACAAGTTTTGCATTCTTCTCTTTCAGCTTCTCTGCTTTTTTCTCATGTTTTGCGGCTTTTTTTCTATGAGGTGTCGCTGGGTGTAGTTTTTCAAGGGCTTTTTGGTGGGGCTTGAGGACAGAAGGGCCTAATTTGATGGTAGCTAGGGGGACTTTAGTATTGCCGCCGGCACTAATTGCGTCTTCGGCACGCATGTTAATACGCTTGTGCGCAGCCTCTACTGCTCGCAGTTTCATTTCTGCATCTGTGAGTTTTTCTACCTCTGGACTTGGAATATATGCTCCAGGATTGCCCTCGGCTGCCAGAGCACGTGCCTCAGCTGACTGCTTGTTTGCTCTCTGCTTCGTACTTCTTTTTTGCCTTCTTGCTTCTATGATTCCAGACATACCACGAAGCGATAGCTCCGTTGCTGGTATCTCTTCATCCGGAGGAGTGACCTCAGCAACCACAATTGGCGACGACGGAGTGACCTCAGCAGTAGCGATTGCTTGCTCTAAAATCCCCGCACCGTCGGGCATGGGGCTGGTAGGAGCTTTTTTCCATTCCAGGTAAGAAACGACATCTGGTGAGAATCCTTTGGTTTGTGTTTTTGTGTTGCCTGCGTCTGCAGGCGGTGCTTCAGACATAGTATAGACTATAGCACAAAAACGTTGATATGTCTACATTCTCGTTCAACCTAAATTTCTGGTCCTGGGGGTGCTCCGGTAGCTCCTGGATCTGGAGGCCGCACAATCCCCTCTCTCATGGCGTCGGCTGCCCCAGCGCCGCCAATGGCATATCGGGGATCTTCAACAGGAATCTGAAGGTTCTTGAGTATTTGCTCAGCCTGAGCTCTTGTATCGACAGCTGCCTGTGAGTACGGACCAGCCGTACTTCGGAGTTCGGCAATTAAGGCATCTCTCATTGGGCCAGTCTCAGCGTGAGCAGCTGCTCGATCAAGAATCCCCGCACCATCAGGCACAGATTTTCTTATTTCATCGTCTGTCAAGCCGCCATCGCGCAGCGTTTTAATTCGTTCCGCAGCCGCTTTGTTCTGTTTGTCATCCCTGATAACTTGCTCAATTTCCCCGCCCAGCGCCTTCAGGAAGCCACCCTTTGAGCCCTGAATATCTCCCGAACTAACTGTCTTAAGGAGTGCTCTAGCTCGGCCACCCTCTTCGCTCATGCCATCAACAAAGCTTCTGTGCCCGTTGGCATCGGTTGCAACGGTGTGTCCATAGCCAGCTTTGACATCTGGACGAGAACGGGCACCCATGACTTCCGCCTGGGTAACGACGGCCTGAGCATAACCGAATTCATGCCCGCCTTCACCGGCAAGTAGGTTACCGACAGTGGCGATATCATCACTGCCTGCAAATCCATGAGCCGCCAGACCCATAATGCCGGTAGCACGTGTGTCTGCTTTGTTCATGTCACCGTCAGCGTACAGGCTGGAAATACGTGCTGCCGAGTTTGTGAGGGCTTGGGCGCCAATGCGTTCCGTATCTACTGAGCTTTGTCCAAGTATGCCGGCAAAATGCCGGATGGCTTCCTCACTATTGAGAGCAGATGCTTTTAGATTGCCCTTAGAGTCAACATAGCGACCGCTCGTGTCTGCTATCAAGCGATCTTTTGTCTCTTCGCTTAACCCTGTCCACGCACCGGCCAGTGAACGATAGGCTTTGTCATTAAAGCCAGCTTGATTAAGCTCTTCGAACAGTTTTTTGGACTGCTCAAGCTTTTGGTGCTCAATCTGACTTGCAATAATACGACCACCCCTACTAAACGGCAGGTTTGTTCCTTTGAGCGCATATGATGCGTTTGCGCCAGGAGCTACAGCCCACGAAGCGGCGGTATTTGCGCGTTTTGCAATTGCACCACGAATCCCACCTTGGTTCTGATTCCATAGACTGTTTGCGCCAGCGCGAGCGACGCGGTCTTTGCGCTTTTCGGCACGTTTTTGGCGCTGTGCGTCAAAGAAGCCCCTGCTCGATTTCTGGGTCAGACCGTAGACACTCGAGAAAGCTGCTCCGGCCATCTGGAAGGTCTTAGAAATAAGGAAGAGCGGTCCAAAATACCCCAAGGTAATAATAGCAAGTGCCCCGATGTCGTTGAAGCCAAAACCAGCGAATAAATTTGAACTTTGCTCACCCGGATCCACATCGGCGGCAACCCAGGCGAATACCCGCCCGGCGGCAATCATGGCTAAAATTAGAGGGTACATTAAAAGCAGTTTTGAAAAGCTTTCCCACCAGATCTTCCAGCCCTTTTCGGTATTTGGTAGTATCCAAGCCAGTAAAGCAATAGGCGATACCAGCAATAGGGCCACAATCAGCACCTGCCTAAAGAGCAACAGACCAAAGCCAATGAGCAGTCCAAGCAAGGCCACGAGTGCCAGAGATAAAACAGCGCCGCCGATAAATGCATTAATGGTTGCGCCGAGTATAAAAGCTACAAAAAGACCGTTGTTACCGCCCCCGGCCATACTGACTAAATTATCAAACGAAAGATTTGCCTTGCCTCCGAATGGTCCGTATATAAGCCCTTCGATTCCCCAAGCAATTTGATTAGTAATCTCAATCGCGAGTGTAAATAGCTCCCAAGACAGCTGAATGAGGATGGCTGCTATAACCAGCCGCGGGAGCATTTTTTTAACCGTATAGGCGCTAAAAAAATCGCCCATAGCCTGTGATATAACAATAACCAGACCAACTGCCAGCAATAGGAAGGTAGCGATGGCTCTGAAGTACGACCATACTGCTTTCATCTGGGCACCTTCATAATACTTTTTGTCTATTTCTAGTAGGCTATCAGCAGCGTTTGTTATACCGGTAACAGTATTGTCCACAAGATCCAGGACGCCGCACAAAAGCCAAGACAGCAAGATGTTATTCTTTGACTCGCAACTATCTGGCGCTTGCAGTGCGGCTGGGTCCCCTTGGCCGCCAGGTCTCTCGCTGCCTTCTGGCTTACTGGCGTTTTCTACGCCTGCTATGCGAACACTGAGCGGGTTTCCTGTGCCCCAAGGATTGCTAACCGCAGTATGGCTAGTATCACGACAAACCATCGGACGTGTGCCCGCTGTTGTTGTGTCATAGAACAGGGCGCTGTGCAAATCTTCACTCGGTAAGCGGGTCAGCATATCACGACAATCTTCGTCAGAACCTTCCGGATAGAACCGATCGGTGCCGTCGTTCGACTCAGCCTTTATGAAGAATTCTGCACCTGGTCCCGGGCTTGCACTGTTGCCGGCCTGATACGCCCGAATGGTGCCGGCATCTATCCACTGGAAAGCGACACGCAGGTTTTCCGGCGAGCCAAGCGTAACGCTTGCTGTTTCTATGGTTGCACAGCGGGTTCTTCCGCCTGGAGGATTAGGGTTGCTGGGCGAAGGTCTTGTGGTAGAGCTACTACTGACCGGTATCTTGAGGCTAACTCTTTGCGTACTGCCAGAACTTGGCGAATCAATCTGAATATCGCTCGTACAATCCGTGTCAGGAATCTTGTAGGTGTAGTTTTCGTTATTGTCCCAAATATTCTTATCGGAAAAGTCTTTGTCGGTAAACCATTCGCTGAGCGCCTGGTTAAGGCCCGCGACGTCTTCGTAGGTGGTCTCGATGTCGCTGTCTGCGTTGATGATGTTTTGCCAGTCTGAGTTATTGGTTGACGCTCGTGCCACCTTCATACGAATTCGGGTGCGGTCAATGACTTCAAGTTCATGATAGAGCGCACTGGCAGTTTGCGTAAGCGGCCCCAAGAATATAGAAAAAAATATACTCGATGTATAGAGCGTGATGGCGAGTAGTTGCAGGATCTTTTTTCGTTTGGCTTGCATCATGATTTCATTGAAGAAGGTTATGCTATTATCTTACACCAAAAACGGCTCGAAGTTACACTACTATATGGAATTACCCTACGTAAATCAAAACACTTGAGGTGAACGACTAAATGCTATAAGATAGTTGAGAAGGTTCACCATACAACAATGGACACACAAAACCAAAACGACATACAACCAGACTATAATTTTATCCTCAACCAAGGGGCTGACGGCAAGCAGCTTGCGGATAACTCTGGGGCTACTGTTCCAAAAAACAAAAAATTTCTCTTGCTTGTCGCCATTGCTGCCATCTTTTTACTGGCCCTCTTCGGTATTATTGTGTCGGTGTCGGTCAACAATGGGGTTGAACGAAGTGACGCTGCCGCCCTTGCCACGGCCAGTTCCTATTTATCGTATGCGGCTGAAGGCGATTATGATGCTGGATATGAACTACTTTCTCCTGTAACACGCCCCGATAAAGCATTTTTTGCTGAGCAAACAGCATTGCTTGCCGAAAAAGTTGATCTGTCTGCTTGCAGGCACGAGTTCAGTAAAGAAATTGAAAATCGTCAACAAGTAGTCGTCAGCTGTCCGCGCAAAGACAACGGTGAGTCACTCAAGCTATCATTTCTAGTTGTATCGCCAAATGGCGTCAACACAATAATGGAGGTGCAACCGTATGTTGCGGCTGACTAAGAACCGGCAGGTCTTAGTTGCTATCGCGGCCTGTCTGTATATAGTGGGCAGTGTTCTTGCCAGCCTGTTTGTTCAGACGGTGCCAGTCAGCGCTGCGCCGTCCGTCTGCTATTTCACTTCGTCAACCAACGTCGCCCATGCCGAAGTAGCACCGTGTACTACTTTTGAGCCATTGGCGCAACTTTTTCTTGGGCATCCATTTCGAAGTGAAGACCACTGCTACAGTATGCATCGGAGTCTTCCTGGTCTGAACGAGGCTCCGCTTAGTAGTCAGCAGTGTGCTAGTCTAGCTGCGAGTGCCAGCTCAACTGCAACCGCCGAAAAGAAATGCTGGACCCTCAATGGTCCAATGAGCGGGTATGATGACCTAAGTTTTTTCTACTCGACTATTAAGGACAGTGATCATCTCTGTAGTCAAGCAGAGATGGACATTATTAGAAGTAAATATGGAAGCGGGCCGGAACCCGGCTATTGTTATGTGTTTAGCACGGAAGATACTACTGAGGTGCGACGCGCAACTTGCGCCCATCTCTTTGCTATCATTTTAGCTTCTAACAGCTATGCTGAAACTGATGCAACCCTTACTCCCCCGAATGCAACTCGTGAGGAAATTGATACAGCTTGCCGGGTTCCGGCAGGTCAACAAATAACCGAAGATCTTGCAGAAAAGTGCCTGAAGGCCAATCCATTAATGCAATGGATTGCGTGGATTGTGAACATGCTTTCTGCTGGTGCAGGTGTTATCATTGTTCTTATGATAGTGATCGGCGGCATACAGTACTCGACTGCTGGCGCAAACCCTCAGGCCGTATCTGCCGCAAAGAGCAAAATCATTAATGCGATTCTTGCCTTGCTTGCGCTCATATTCCTATACGCATTCTTGCAGTGGTTGGTGCCGGGAGGCATTTTCTAGATGCCGCTCTTTACTACTCTACTGCAACGGTTTGCGGCAACGTGTGACCCATCTGGTGGTAGTTTCTTTGGTTTGCCGACTTGGTACAAATACTTAGAGGGCGAAACAGATGCCTTCGGGAGGTGTGTTCCGCAAATAGGGGATCCCGCGAACGTCTGGCTAATCGTTTTAGCGGTTATCGACGCGTTGCTCCGCTTGGCGGCTATTATCGCCGTGGGATTTGTTTTGTACGGTGGTATTCAGTTTATCGTGAGTCAGGGTGAACCAGAACGCACCAACCAGGCGAGAAATACTATTATCAACGCGCTCATCGGTCTCGTTATTACGATGTCTGCCGCTGGCATCGTATCGTTTATAGGGGTAAGTATAAACTAGGAGTATGACCATGATATATGCATTAGTACGACTCGTTGCCTTAATTGACCCGGATAGTGTCAATGTTCCGAAAGCTGGCGCGGGTGATGTCCAAATTAAGACGGTATTACAGATAGTCTTTACTACTATCGGAATCATCGCTGTCCTTATTATCGCAATTGCCGGCCTCACCTATGTTTTGTCTAATGGCGATCCGGCACGAATCGGCAAAGCCAAAGACGCCATCCTCTATGCAATCATTGGGCTGGTCGTCTCCATTCTATCGTTTGCAATTGTGAGCTTTGTGGTTGGGAGGACGTTCTAGTGAATTTCTCGAATGCAAAAAAGCGATTAGCAGTAGCACTTCTGTCTCTGACGGTGTTGCTTACGGTTGCGGTTCCCAGCCCGATACTTGCCATTGATGACCCGCTGAACCAAGTTTGTAGTGGTGCTGGAGCCGACTCTGCGACCTGTGGTGGACGCAGCCCAGTCAACAATCCGGTCAACGTCGTGCTTGTTAATGCCATACAATTAATACTGATGGCGGTTGGTGTTGCCGCGGTATTCGTGATTATTATTGCCGGATTTCGTTATATTACCTCCAGCGGCGACTCAAACTCGATTAATGGTGCCAAGAACGCTATCTTGTTCGCCGTTATTGGCTTAGTAGTTGCATTAACAGGCCAGCTTATTATTTCGGTTGTCATTAGTAGGTTATAATGTAAGGAGAATATGTTTATGCTAAAAAAATTTTTACTAGTGCTGAGCGTCGGGGCGATGACATTATTCACGGGATTTCAGCTCGTACCAGTGACTGTTGCAGCTCAAACCCCAGAAGACGCGGTCTGTGCGGGTCTGGAAATGACAGGCGGACAGTGTGGCCCCGGCGCAGAGACAGAGATCAATCAAACACTCCAAACGGCCATCAATCTCTTTAGTATCGTCGTTGGGTTTGCCGCGGTGCTGATGATTATCATCGGTGGGTTTAAGTACATTACCTCATCTGGCGACACGGCAGGTGTGAACAGTGCCAAGAACACCATTTTGTTTGCTGTTGTTGGCTTGGTCATCGTGGCGCTTGCCCAAGTTATCGTTCGCTTTGTTATTGATCAGGTCTAGATTAATCCCCTATCTTGCTTGCTCAAAGCGAAATATAGTGCTAGATTAAAAGCAAAACAAGAATCATTTGAGAAAGGATTAGCAAGAACTTATGAAAAGAATCAAAGAGATTATCACCTCCCTCGCGGTCAGCGCTATGCTAGTCGTGCCAGTACTCGGATTTGCTGGTGTTGCCTCAGCAGCGACACCAAGCATTGAGGATGGACTCAATACAGGAAGCTGTCTCAGCACGACCGTCAGCGATTGTGATACCGAAGACCCAAATGTCGCAATTGACAACATTATTACCACAGTGATTAACATCTTCTCGCTTGTTGTTGGTGTGGTATCAGTCATCATGATTATCGTTGGCGGCTTCAAGTACATCACCTCGGGCGGTGAATCGGGCGGTGTTACCAGCGCCAAGAACACGATTCTCTTTGCCATCGTCGGTCTTGTAATCGTAGCGCTTGCTCAGGTCATCGTCCGCTTTGTCCTCGGCAAAGTGACCGAATGACCGACGTTTAAAGTACTTTTTTGGCACATCAAAATCCCCCGCTCTATAACAAAACGGGGGATTTTTATTATGGAGTCTTTGTTTGAGTACAGCTTAGCACGTCAAAGTTGTGATGCGCAAAACTAATGCTTATAAAACAAAAACCCTGCGCCAATGTGCAGGGTTTTTAGTGAGCAAAGTGACCCTTATAGAATCTGGATCTTCTTGACCGTGTCTTGCTTCACTTTGGTGAACGAAATAGTCAAAACGCCGTCTTTGAGCTCAGCCGATACCTCGTCTTCTTTGACGGGGATTGGTAGCGCGAGGCTGCGCGAGAACTCGCCCCAGTAACACTCTTGCACAAAGTAGTTTGCGACGTCATCTTCGTTACCGGCAGATAGCGTACCGTGAATGCTCAGTGTGTTGTCTGAGATGCTGACATCAAGATCACTCTTGTTGACACCTGCGGTGCGAGCTTTGACAACCAGCTTTTCTTTGGTTTCATACACATCAACTGCTAGCTGGCCTGGTACAGCTTCTTCTTCGTCCCACTCATCTGTAGCCGGGTCGGCCTGAGCCGCTGGCTGCTGGGCTGACGTAACGTTTGCGGCAACATCGTCGTCGCTCAAAAACGCTGCAGTCAACTCGTCTTCGATCAATAAATCTTCGTCGCGGCTTTTACGCGCCATGGTTGTTACCCTCCATAATTGTCCTTAAACGAAAATGTTTTTATCTTGGTTGCAAGTATACCGTAGACTAGAAGCAAGAAGCAAGTTTGCTTCAAGATATTTACAACATAATAAACACAACATAATGATTTTAGAAAAGTTACTATACATCACTACCCCTGTTAATTGTTTGGCGTGTGGAGCGGAGTCGAGCGTGCTGTGTCCTGACTGCCAGCCCAAAGTTTTTGATATTGTCCCCAGCCGTTGCTTTTTGTGCAAACAGATGACTGATAACTACCGCGTCTGTCGCTCGTGCCGGAAAGCAACCCCGCTTGACCACGTCTGGGTCGGCACGGTCTACTCTGGTCTGGCCAAAGGGCTGGTGCACAGCATGAAATTTGCTCCAGATCGCACCGCGAGCACCATAATTGCGAATTGGCTGGACGAAGTGTTGTCTTATATTGAGGCCGATGTTGTTTCCTTTGTGCCTACTGCGCCAACTCGGGTGCGTCAGCGTGGTTTCGACCATGCCCAGATTATTGCCAAGCAATTTGCCAAACGGCGAGCTATGCCTGCCGAACGGCTGCTGGTGCGTCACGGTAATTCACGCCAGGTCGGTGCCGAGCGTATTGCCCGCCAGAAACAAATTGCCGGAGCGTACACCCCGAAAAAGCAACTTCATGGTGAACGTGTGCTGATCATCGACGATATCACAACGACTGGTGCGACGCTCGCCGAAGCAGCGCGAACGCTCAAGAAAAACGGCGCTCAATCTGTCAGTGCTATCATCTTTGCCCAAACAGTTTGAAACATCTCTGTATATGAAGAACCCGGCCCCTTTCGAGGGCCGGGTTTCTAACGTCGCGCTTTTGGCGGGACATTACGGTCTGGAACTTTATGGGGTTTTCAAGGAGTTTCTAAACTGTCTTGCTTAATGCCCTGTTCGATACCATTGTAACAGATTGAAAAGCTACAAATGGGACACGGTAACGAGTGTTTCATAGCTAAGTTATCTGTTGTGGTTTTGTAATAGCCCGTAACAGATTACGGCGTTCCATTTTGGACTGTTTTGCACCGTTTACAATTTCACAATGTTTTCATACTATTGACAAGCACAACCACGACAAATATACTCATACATAAGCGTAAACAGCACGCGCACAATCACGGATGAGCGAATGCATAAGCTCCCGCCCGAATTGGCAAAGTCTTCCGAGACTGTCATCGGCGGGAGTATTTTTATTAGCCAGACTCCTAAATCGCAGAAATAACCGAAAGGAGTTTGGCATGACTAACAAAGTGCCTGCCCAACAAATACAAACAGTAAAAATAAGCGAGCTGAACCCAGCTCCTTACAACCCTCGCAAATGGAGCGAGGACGCAACGGCACAACTCGCCGATAGCATAAATCGGTTCGGGTTGGTCGACCCGATACTGGTTAACAGAGCGCCCGGGCGCGAAAATGTGGTAATCGGGGGACACTTCAGGTTAAGGGTGGCCAAGGATCTAGGTATTACCGAGGTTCCCGTTCTCTACATAAACATACCCGAGCTAGAGCGAGAGCAAGAGCTTAACATAAGGCTTAATAAGAACTTGGGCGAATGGGACTTTACCCTGCTCAAAGAGTTTGACGAAGCTCTACTCGGTGATATTGGCTTTACCAGTGAAGAGGTGGATGACATTTTTGAGGTAGATTTGGAGGAGAAAGAAACCTTCAATATCCAAAAAGCACTGGTAAGGGCTGGCGTGCAGGAAGTTAAGGCTAAAACTGGCGATGTCTACCAACTTGGAGACTCGCGCCTTATGGTCGGTGACAGTACCGTTGAAGCAGATGTACTTAAGCTCATGAATAGTGAGAAGGCCGACATGTGTATGACGGATCCACCGTATATTTTGGACTATCTCAAAGCCAAACGGCATGGTAAGCCAACCGATGGCTTCGGCTCCAAAAAGAACCGTCGCTACATTGGCACGGACGAGCTGCCCGATAACTTCACCGAGCTATGGATGGGCAATATCGCCAAGGTTGCCAAACCAGACTTCAGCATCATTTGCTATGAAAATTGGAAGAATATGAAGGTCATATGGGATGGACTCGAAGCCAACGGCTGGAAAGTGCGTAATATGCTCATATGGCACCTGCCGAATCGTAACCAAGGTTACGCTGCAAAGCATAAATTCTTCTCAAAGTATGACATAGCTATGGTTGGAGCATCTGGTACGGTTGCCTACAATCATGACGAGGAAGAAGCACCCCTCCAAGAAATGTACGAAGCAGCACTCTTCGCAACTTCTGGAAGCCCACAATGGGAGGGTTACAAAAAAGGCAAAAAGTACCAACCTACTGATCACATTACTTTTAACGCCGCAGATGAGAAAAGCTCAGGTCAAGGTGTCATCTTCGGAATCAAGCCCCTAGAGATATTAATTCCCTACATCAAGGTACTGACAAAGCGTGGCGACCTAGTGGTCGAGCCCTTTTGCGGGTCTGGTAGCACGCTTATCGCAGCTACCAAGCTGAAACGCAGGTGCTACATCATGGAAAAACAGCCAATCTACGCAGAGGTAGCCATGACTAGGTGGGAAAAAGAAACTGGCATGAAAAGGAGGCTCGTCCATGAGAGCTAACACCAGAGCGCAAAAGAGGTTAATTCTTAATGAGCTTGGAAAGAATCCGCTCATTGAACGAGCCTGCAAAAAAGTTGGCATTGCTCGCTCCACCTTTTACAGGTGGTACAATGCCGATCATGAGTTTAGCAGAAAGGCCGATATAGCTACTGAATTTGGTCGGGGTAAGTTGAATGATTTTGCCGAGTCAAAACTCATGGAAGCTATTAATGCTGGTAATGTGCAGGCTATCCGATATTGGCTTGACCATAATTCCAAACGCTACGCTATAGTGGGCGCCGCAGAACTTAAACGGCTGCGATTCTTTGAGAAGGTGGTATATGATCTGCTGGATGCGGCGGCAGGTAAGGATGACTTTGCGATAGTCACAATCTTCTCTGAACTTCGTAAGCAGGCCGAGCAGCAAATAGAGGAGGAAAAGAACAAGACTGAGCTATAATAGGATTTGTCTAGGATTCAAACAATTAGTTACCGTAACGTTGCTTACGTAGTTGTGCCGTAAAATGGGCAGCTACGTAAAAAAGAATAGGCATAACTGCTTGTTTGGGTCCTAGACAGTCCAGCGTGGCTGTCCTTTTTATTTGGGTCTAGCTTTCACTGCTGGCATGTGTCATTACTTGTCGCTTGCAAAGGAGAAAGCTATGCGTCAACCAAACAAGAAAGCATCACAAAAACAAAAACCTTGGTACAAAAGGTCGTGGGGTATCGTCCTTATTGTTCTGTCAGTATTTACGCTGACGTTCCCGATAGTGCTGTTCGTGTTAATGTGGCAATCAAAGAAGTTCCCTAAGTGGGCAAAAATCGCCATCACAGCATTTGTCGTAATTGCAGCTATCGGTGCCGTTGGTTCGGAAGAATCTAGCAACCAGACCAGCAAGAATGATAAGCCAGCTCAGACTTCCGAACAGGAACAGGCTGCCAATGTCGAGAAAACAGTAGATGACCTAAATAAGATTGCCGAAGCACTCAAAGCTAAGGTTGATAAGTATGCACCTGCGTACTGCCAGAATCACAAAAACGTTCGTATGCGAAACGACCAGAATCTGATTAACGGTGGCTGGCCAACATTTGAGGGTAGACGCAACTGGACACAAGAAGAATGCAGGACAATCATATCCAAGCTGCTAGATATAACCACAGAGGATAGGATTAGTCAGATATCCGAGGGCAGAAAGATCGGCGTAGGCATGAAGTCCGTGGAAGTTATATATAGCCTAGGGTATCCAGACGATGTTAATTCAACCACCAACTCATATGGCACTAGCGAACAATGGGTATATGGTAGCCCGATATACGATGGACAATATGTATATCTAGACAACGGTGTGGTAACGAGCTACCAGCAATGATCGTTATGTATGTATGGAACCAAGCCACCAAAAGTGCTATTTATAGGAGATTTTAAGGAGTAAATGTTGTATAGTTTAATTAGTTAACGAACAGCTTATATTATTATGACCACAATTCTTATTATATTTACAATCTTCATCAGTGCTGCGACCTGTGGTATTGCGTATTTACTACTAAAGCAATCAAATAGGCAATATCGTCTGCTCAGTAGAAGAATATATGATTCTGTTCAAACCAAGTTTATTGAGATAACACCAAGTGCACAAAACCTGGTAGATGTAGCTGTTGAGGTTTGGAGACTGGAGAGGCGTATTAGTAAATCCTCCAAGGACTTATCAGATGACCAAAATAAAGCATTTGAAAACTCCATAAGTAAACTAAAGCGTTTCTTAGACAAGAACGATATTACTTTTGTCGACTACACTGACCAAAAATATAACGAAGGTCTTAACTTAGATATTCTCAACATTGAAAAAGACACCAATGTTAAGGAGAGTGTGATTAAAGAAACTCACGAGCCAGCCGTTTTCCATAAAGGGCAGCTCATTAAGAAAGCAAAGGTGGTTATCCTTGAAAAGTAATGACCCTAAATCCAAGAAAAATGACGGTGTTATTAACATTGGCATAGACTTGGGCACAACCAACTCGGCCATAGCTGTCAATGTTAATGGCAAGACAGAAATTGTTAAGAATGGTGCTGGCAGTGACTACACGCCCTCTGTTTTCGGAATTGATAAGTCAGGAAACAAAATTGTTGGCGTAAAGGCATACGACAGGCTCTACAAATCATCGTCTGATGAGGAGATTAAGAACAACAAAGCCGAAGTAAAGCGACTAATGGGTACTGGCGAAACTATTCGCTTTGAGCGTATAAATGCAGACTTAACGCCAGAAGAAGTGTCGGCAGAGATATTAAAAAGCCTAAAGGAAGACGCGAGTAGAAAATATACCGATTTATCAACGATAGCGGCAGTCATTACTGTACCCGCCCATTTCTCATCACTGCAGGCGGAGGCGACTAAGAGGGCTGGTGAGCTGGCCGGATTTAAGTATATTGTTCTACTGCAAGAGCCAATTGCTGCCGCAATGGCTTATGGCTTTGAAAAATCCGAAAACGAAAACTGGCTGGTGTATGACTTGGGCGGTGGCACATTTGATGTTGCCCTAATTTCATCTAAAGATAGTAATCTTACTGTTCTCGGACATAGCGGCGATAACTTCTTGGGTGGTAAAGATTTTGACCTCAAGATAATTGATGAAGTTATAAAACCAGCAATCCTAAGCAAATATAAACTTACGGACTTCGACAGGAGTTCCGAGAAGTACACCAGCATATTTGCAAGACTCAAGGCTATTGCAGAAGCAGCCAAGATTGAGCTTTCTCAATATGATAAAACGACCCTTGAAGTTGAAGACATTGGCAAAGATGAAAACGGTGAAGAAGTATATGCCTCAATTACTCTAACTCGTTCGCAGTTCGAGGAGATTATCAAGCCGCACGTTACCAAAACGGTTGAACTAGTAAAGAAAACCCTAAAAGAGTCGGGTATTTCTCAAAGTACTGTTTCTAGAATTGTCCTAGTCGGTGGGCCAACACAGATACCATACATACGTAAAACTCTAGAAAGCGAGTTTGGTATAAAAGTTGATAGCTCCATTGACCCATTAACAGTAGTTGCTAGGGGTGCAAGCATATTTGGACTTAGCCAAAGAGTGCCGACTGAAATATTAAACGAGGGTCGTGATTCCGCTAAAGATGAAGTTAATGTAGCCCTTAACTACGATTCAATGACATCTGACGAAGACCAGACTATTACGGGTATAGTTGAGGAGCTAAAAGATACTGACTCGGATTACTTTGTGCAAATACAATCTGACAGTGGTATTTATACGAGTTCAAAAATCAAACTTAGGAACGGCAAGTTCTTTGACACTATTGCTATTGAGAGAGCTAAAACTAACGTTTACTGGCTGTATCTGTTTGATAACGCTGGCAATACGATTCCTATTTTTCCAGACAACTTCTCGGTTACGCACGGACTGACCGTTGCTGGCGCACCAATCCCTCATAGCTATGGCGTGGTATATGCAAAAAAAGGCTTTGACAGTGGTTTTCAGATGACCGAAGTATGTGACCCCTACTTTGAGAAGAACAGTATTCCCCCACTTAAAAAGACAAATAACTACAAGACTGTTAAAAGACTGGAAAAAGGTAAAGATAACAAGCTGCCGATTAAAGTGTACGAGGGCGATTCTACGAATCCGTCCAATAACGAAGTGATTACTACGCTTCATATTGACGGTAAAAAGCTCCCGTATGACTTACCGGAAGCAACGGAAGTAGATATAACTATTAGCGTGGACGAATCTCGCACCGTGTTAGTAGAGGTATACATTCCAAGCGTAGAGTTAACGTTGAACGTACGAGCAGACACTTACAAACAAGATGTAGATGTCGCCGAGCTAGAAAGAGATTTGGCGGTACAGAGAGAACGTCTCAAGTCAATAAAAAACAATGTATCTGAAGAAGAGTATGAACAGCTTGAAAATAGCATTGATGATTTGAGTACCAACATCAAGAACGCAAATCTTGATAATGATGATAAGAACAAGGCCGAGCGTGATATGCGTGAGTTAAAAACAAGCTTTGATTCACTCGAGTCTTCAAAAGAGCTGCCACAATTGACAGATGAATTTAGGGCAAAGATTGAGAATGCCAATGGAGTTATAGCAGAGCTTACGGACGACACAAGTAAGCAAGAAGCTTTGGCAGAACTCAAAGAGCTTGAAAAAGAAGGCGAGAAAGCAGTTAGGGCACAGGATAAAACCTTGCTCTTGCGTGTGAATGAGCAGCTTGAGCAGGTTACAATGCGCTTCGTGTTCCAAAATCCTGCCGCTTGGGTATATATGCTCGACCAGATTAAGAGCAAGCGTAATGAGCTTTCAAATCAAACTGATGCAGACTACTTCATAGGCAAGGCGGAAAAAGCCATTACAGATAGCGACGTAGACGAACTAAAACGTTGCGTTCGCAATTTGCTTGAACTGCTCCCAGAAGATACACAAGAAGAGATCAGTTCAAGTATGTCAGGAATTACAAAGTAATGGCTAGCCTCTTTCGTGATAATGCGTACAATGTCCTAGGTCTTGATACGTCTGCCTCACAGAAAGAGATAAATAGGCGTTCTAAAGAGATTGTTAACCTCCTAAGGATTGATGAGCAGTCAGAGTATGAAACTGACCTATCTATTACAAAACCAACAAGAACAGAACACTCCGTAAAAGAGGCTGTACAGAAACTAAGCTCGCCAACGAAAAGGATACAAGAGTATTTCTTTTGGTTTGACGTACATAATGACAGTGGCGAGAAAGCCTTGAAGCTTTTGCGGAGCAACAAACTTGACGAAGCGATTGAAGTTTGGACTGAAGATTCAAGCAAGGAAACTGCAACAGGGTTTGTAGCCAAAAAGAATCTTGCAATCATCAACTCCCTGCTCTTAGCGGATAAGGGTCAAAAGAAATATCTAACTCAATCAATATCAAATTGGAAAGACCTAGTAACATCTGATAAGTTCTGGGCATATTTTGGAAAGATATATGCACTCAATGACGAAGTAGGTACGAGCAGTAACGCACTAAAAGATTTTCAAGAGAAAGTCATAGACGTTCTTTCTGACTTTTATACAGATGTCAGTCAGAGCAATAAGGACAATAGTTTTTACTCCCTTTTCGCACAAGTCTTTGGTGCAAAAGGCCAGAAAATGCAACAAGATGTACTTTCTCCAATCTATGAAGCTATCCACGAAGCGTCAGAGAAACTTAGAACGTTGAATATCAGCGAAGACAACATTATCAGCGATGATGAAGTAAAAACTGTTAAGCAGCTCCTAAAGAAGCTACAGGACAACTTCAATAAGCTCAAAGAACTAGGCCTGTACAGTGATAGCCAGTCTAAGACTATGCGAGACAAAGCGGCAGAAGCAATCAGAACAGTTGCGCTTGATATGTACAACAACCTTTACGAATCCGCCAAGCCAGCAGCACTGCTTCAGGCAGCAGAAAAGATTGCCGGTACTGTGGGGACAAAACAAAAACTCGCCAAAGATGTAGTCCAGATAAGAAAAAACATTGCAAATGAAAAAGTAATTATTCCTATCAATGACCTACTTGAAGATGAGAAATTCACCCAAGCTTTAGACCAGATAGAAGCCCAAATGCAGAAGCACAAGGGCGACAAGGAACTAATGGAGTATTTTTACTCTCGTATTAAGTGGTGTGTTACTGGGATTGCCACAAAAGACTATAAAGAATGTATGGCGCAATTTAACGCTGGCAAGTTTGATGAGGCTCAAAGTAATTTCTTAGGGTTGCGAGACTTTGTTCTTAGTTATATCAGCTACTTTGACTTTGATAAAAAGTCGCTAGACGGAGTATTGAACAAAATCGAGGCATTGACTAGTAACGCTGGTTCATTGAATCTTGAGAACGTACAGGCATACAGAAACTCGATAATAGACGGTGCGCCCGAATCATTTAAAGAGCAGTTTGAAGAGATGATTTTGATAGTGCTCATTGACAGCAGTATTTATGGAAATCTGGCCATTCACCTGCCAGCTATTCGGCGAAAAAATGCTGTCAAGCAGTGGATTTGGTGGGTGGTTATAGGAATCATTGGATTGATAATATGGGGTAGTACGAGTAGCGATTCGGGTACAAACACAGGAACTTCCACAGGAAGCAGCTCGGGTTCACGCGGCTCGTCGTCCTCCGCATACGATGCTTGTGTTAGAGAGTATGATAGCCTCAAGAGCCAACTGGATAGCGTGGAAACATCTATGAATAGATACGAACTGTACGATGATGTGGATAGTTTTAATGCCTTGGTGCCTAGACAGAATAGCCTAGTAAACCAAGTAAACTCTAAAGCTACTGAATGTAATAATCTAAGGTAGGAACTATGAGCAATCCGTCTAAACCACTTTTATACAATGGCTACGAAGTAAACAAAGGTGTAACCGTAGCAAACAGGATAGACAAAGTATTCTTTACGGAGGTTTATAGGCTCAGTGATGATAATTTTTTATACCTGTTTATCAATCTAAAGCTAAGTGATATTCGTAGTAGCAAAGAAAAGCTGATTAAGATTACTCATCAGGGTGTTGAGTATCTAGGAATTATCACTAGTGAATATTCACAGGAACACGTTACCGAAATCATAGATGGACTAACGCAACTCAAAGGTTTTGCTTCTGTAGCTGGTATGACGGAATTGAAACACATTCTATTAAATGATGTCATCAAGCCTCTGCTGAATCCCGAAAAATATGAGAAGTTTAAGCTATCTGTACCGAACGGTATCTTGCTGTATGGCCCTCCGGGCTGTGGCAAAACCTTTATAGTCAGGAAACTTGCTGAAGAGCTAGGCTACAATTTTGTAGAAGTAAAGCACTCCGATATTGCCTCGTCTTACATTCACGGCACAGTTAGCAAGGTTGGCAGATTGTTTGAAATGGCTAAGTTAAAAGCACCTTCAATCATTTTTATAGATGAGATTGAGGGGCTTATTCCAAAGCGAGAGAGCTTAGGTTCTGAATCTCAGCACAAGCAAGAAGAAATAAACGAGTTCTTAATGCAGCTGAATGACGCAGGCAAAAGCAAGGTTCTTGTTGTAGCCGCAACAAATAGGCCGCACCTAATTGATACTGCTCTGCTACGAGCTGGGAGAATGGATAAACGTGTTATGGTTTCTCCGCCTGACTTAGAGGCTCGTGAAGAACTGTTTAAGTTGTTCTTGTCAGAACGTCCAACCCAAGATATTGATTATAGAAAATTGGCTGGGTTGACCGAATACTATGTCAGCGCTGATATTGAATTAATAGTTACTGAAGCGGCTAGAGACGCTGTCGCACTAGACAAGGACTACATTGACCAAGCTCTCTTAGAGGAAACTATAAGAAGCACAGTACCATCAATTTCAGAGGACGAAATTGAGTATTATAAGCAGTTCGCTAGCCTAGAGAGGGTGTAATGATAAAGGCACTCGAAGCGTTCAAGTATAAAACTTCTATACCATTCGTCCGTTGGGCATATCCTGAAGACAAAAAGCCTGATCTAAACGGATTATTCCAAAGAGGAGGCATATTACCAGAGCTACTTTTAGGTATTGTTCTGTATGCCACATTTAATAGTTGGGCTGATACGGCACAAAGTGTAGGCAACACGGTCATATATGTAGTATGGGCTGTTATTGTGCTTGCCTTGTTTACATTAGCTTTAGCAAATATCAAGACACTGTTACTGCCAGACGCTATAACAAGACCGCTGACAATTCTAATCATTATATTTCAGCTTCTGTTAGCAGCCCTTACTAACGACTGGGGTGTGTTAGGTAATGCATTACTAGGTGGTTTAGCAGTGGGTGGTATTCCTTTCCTGCTATTCCAAATCTCACAGGGCAGATGGATTGGCGGCGGAGATGTGAAGCTAGGATTTGCCGTTGGTTTGTTACTTGGCTGGAAGATGGGATTTCTATGTGCAGGCTTTATGGTCGCACTTAGCGTGCTCTCGATGCTCATTGAGTACATTAGTAGCAAGTTCGCAAAGATGAGAACACCGTATCGTATCGGTACGGGTGTTTTATGGGTACTTTCTACATTTCTTTCGTTACTTATATGGTCAGTTATTGAGTAGATATGGACAATGCAGACAACGACCTACGACCATTTACCGCAGACGACCCGCGCAATCCAATCCCAGAGATAAACGAAACCTTCTACCGTGATTATGATGAAGAATACTTCGTAAGTAAGGCTATTCTTCTAGGGAGTATTGTAGCCAATCCCAAATCCATAAAGGAGCATCTAGGCGGCGGGTACTCCGTTGGCAAGCTCAAAGTAAACAACCTCAAAACTACACAAAAATGGCTCAAAGGTTATGCAAAAAGAGAGATTGTTATTAACAGTTACCACGCTATTGAATCGTTCTTCAGATTATTCTTTGCTCACGTTGAGGAACCAGAGTGTCCTTGGATTGGCGTTGAACAGATGAAGAATTTCAAGGAGTTTAAAGGCAGAATTGAAAAACTGCTAAAGCGTGAATATTTTAAGAGTGACCACAACAAAGCTGTAGCTGAAGTACTGTTTGGTAATCGTGGTATGTATGGCAATGCGACAGATGATGAGTGGAACGAGAATGTTAAAAAAGCAGTTGAACTGGTTGATAGGCTTGGTTACGACATCTTGAATAATCAGGACTACAACGTATACAAACATGGTGCGGCACTGCTTGATACGCAGTTTGGCTTTAAGCTTGACGATGGCAAGGTTCTGGGTGCAGACAAGCAGGATGCCTTTATGTATCTAAGCTCCACGACCGAGAAAACACCCGACAAGTTGGTTAAGAAGTTCAGTAAGACTTTTAAGTTCATGAGGTGGCAAAATAGAGTCGCTAGCACCTACATGGCGGGTCAGTTGATGCACAATATGCTTACATTGCAAAAACTACACTTCAAGCTGATTGAGCCAAAGAAAGCCAAAATATACACCTTTCAGAAGCATGACCTTAATAAAATACTAGACGGAGACAATAAAGGCAGGGTTGCTATGCCGTCTACAATTAGTGAATCATTATTCGAGCGACATTACGAAACAAAGAAAAAATCCAAAAAGTAGCTATAAAAGCCTAGACTTCCTACCTCTTTGCGGTACCTTGTACCTTGTTATGGAAGCAATACAAATGACCAATACCGCAGCTTACCGACTGCCCGATGAGCAGGACGGAAAGCCTGTTCATGCCGCCACCGCCAAGGCAATGCCAGTTGAATACTGCCTGTATGCCCGCAAATCCAGCGAGGATGACGAACGGCAGGCATTATCCATAGACTCACAAATCAAGGAAATGCTACTTCAGGCGGAAGCCCAAGGGCTAAAAGTAACCGAGATACGAAAAGAGAGCCACTCCGCTAAATACTCCGGCCAACGTCCGGTCTTTGAGCAGACCATAGAGGATATCCGTAAAGGTTTGTTTACCGGCATCCTAAGCTGGGCACCAGATCGCCTGAGTAGGAATGCCGGTGACTTGGGTTCGGTTGTAGACCTCATGGATCAGGGCAAACTGGTTGAGATCAGGACGCACGGACAGGTATTCACCAATTCACCGAACGACAAGTTCCTGCTGATGATTCTATGTTCCCAAGCCAAACTGGAAAACGACAACCGTGGCATTAACGTGAAGCGTGGCATGAAAACCAAGTGCGAGTTGGGTTTCAGACCCAATATGACACCGCTTGGTTACAAAAACGACTACTATTCGGGTAAAGGGCAGAAAAAGGTCTTTGTAGACAAGAAACGTGAGCCTATCATCAAAGAAGCCTTTGGGCGAGTAGCCGCCGGTGCATCGGGTAGAGATATCTACGACTGGTTCGCAGAGGTAGGATTCAAGACCAAGCGAGGTAAACGCGTGACCTTAAGCATGGTATATCGCATGCTTAACAACCCGTACTACTGCGGCATCTTCGAGTTCCCGATAGGTAGCGGCAAATGGTACAAAGGCTCATACAAGCCGATAATCTCCAGAGAGCTATTTGATGCCGTGCAACAGAAAATGGTGGTAGCACCAAAGAGCAAGCCCGGCACAAAGCAATTCGACTACACCAAGCTCTTAAAATGCGGCGGTTGCGGGTCGGGTATCACCGCACAGGAAAAGTACAAACAGACGAAGAAGCATGGACAGAAACGCTATGTGTATTACCACTGCACACAATCAAGAAACTTCGACTGCTCGGAGCCGTACCTGAGAGAAGAAAAGCTGACCGAAGCGTTCCTGCAACTCCTATCGAACATCACGATAGAGGAAATTCAAAGCAAGGAAAACTTACAGACGGAGCTGGATAGGTTCAGACGACTGTCAGCCGCCGTACTGGGCGATGCGGAGAGCGATGGACAAGGCATCAACCTGCACAACTTCGCCAAATACATCCTTACCGAGGGAACAAGAGTCGAAAAACGAGCCTTGATATCCTGCCTTGAACAAACAATCTACCTCAAAGACAAAGAAGTAACGACCGAAATCTAGGGCAAAACGGCGAACCAGCCATTACAGGCTGGTTGCTCTTTGGGTGAGTATTACAAAAAGTTCCACAAAATCAGGGGTTTAAGGGGTAATAACATAGTTCCAGTCCCTTGTGGGGTCAAGCCCAAACGCACCACTTGAGGCAACCAAAAAGCCCCTGACGGGGCTTTCCTACCTCTTTCATTGTTTGTTAACTCTGAAAAAAGTTCCAGTTTCTATCTGGCGGAAGGGGTGGGATTCGAACCCACGGTACCCGTGAGGGCACGGCAGTTTTCAAGACTGCTACCTTCAACCACTCGGTCACCCTTCCCTAAATCTGTTCAGAACAATCTGGCGGAGAGAGAGGGATTCGAACCCTCGCTGGAGCGTGAGCCCCACTAACGATTTAGCAAACCGTCCCCTTCAGCCACTTGGGTACCTCTCCGTATCTCGTTGCCAATGAACAGACAGATTATAACAGAGGAAGTTCGACTTTTACAGTCCAAATACAAAGGTGTACAATAAGCACATGCAGGATAAACAGCAGCCGGGATGGACATTCACGCCAGGACAACCAGTGCCTGCACAGCAGGTGCCCCAAAATCCGCCAGCACAACCGCAGCCGAGCCCTCAGCTAGCACCGCGGGCGCAAGAACACGCCGTAACCTGGACAGCCTCGGAGTTCATCGAACACGCAAAAACAGGCTCGTGGTACGCCGGACTTTTGTTTGTCGCAGCCGTTGGCATCGGCATCATCTACCTGATAACTCGTGATATTTTCTCTGTTATAGCCCTGTCGTTATTTGCCATCACATTTATGATCTTTGCGGCCCGAAAGCCCAAAGTCCTCAGCTATGCGCTGACTGATCGCGGCATACAGGTTGGCGAACGATTTTACGCCTTTGAGCAGTTTCGGTCGTTCGCGGTCATTGATGAAGGCGCATTTCATTCTATTTCCCTGTTGCCATTAAAGCGATTTATGCCGGCTCTGAGTGTTTATTACGCCCCCGAGGACGAAACAAGAATCGCGCAGTTTCTGGGCGCCTATCTGCCGCATGAGGATCGCAAGCAGGACGCTGTTGACCGCCTGATGCACAAGATTCGTTTTTAGCCTAAGCTTGCACCTTCAAGGTTAGCAGAGGGTTTTATGTCTGGTAATTTCATCATCCTAAACGAGTTAAATATCCCTATTAGCCCCGCAATGACTGGTATCAGCAAGGCTATCTGAAGAGACCTGCTTCTCGCCTCTGAGTTAATACGTAACACTTCGTTTTTTACATCCTCAGGCTGTGAACCAATCAAGTTATTGAGCTGTGAGGTACTCATTACTTGTGCGTCGTTTTCCATGGCAATCGATAACTGCTGCTTATCAGAAGAGGGGATGACAGGGCTTTTGTTGGTTAGATTCGTGAACGAAAAAGCTAAGATAGCCAGCATTACACCACCGGCCATAGCCAAGCCAAATGACAAGCCAAATGAACCTGAAGCTGAGTTGACCCCAGCAGCTTCGCTGACATGCTTTTCATCAATTGGAGCCAGTGTGTAGTTATTAAGCTGAGATACGAGAAGCCCCAAACCCGCCCCGGTAATAATCAATGGTATTGCCATCGCCCACCCGGATTCGGTACGCGGGATAAGGGGGATGATGAGGGCTAGTCCTAATGTGCTCAATATAAATCCCATTCGAATAATTGCACTCGGGCGTCTATTGCCAGCCCTTTTGCCCGCAAGGATGGCAATTGCAAACATCGTTAAAGACAGCGGGGCTAACGTTAAGCCCGTTTTCATAGCGTTATACTCAAGCGTCATCTGTAGAAAAATCGGCAAGGCAATCATTGCGCCTCCGAGTATGATATTCTGCAACATCACTTGAGAAACACCTAGACGAAAGTGCGGAAGTTTAAACAAGCCGGGATCCAATAGATATGTCTTGCCTTCTCGTTTTCTCTTTGTTAACCAATATGCAAGCAAGGAAAGACCGACCATGCCAATAGCTATGACTGCACCGACGGATTCGGCACCCTCCTGCCACAAAAGAATACCGAGCACCACACCGCCCATACCAAATACCGACAAAAGCGCCCCAACAAAATCAATGTTCTTCGGCCCATCGTAAACGACATCTTTCACTAGGCCAATATTGAGAAGGATGATCCCAATAATTAATGCCTCCAAAAAGAATCCGGCGCGCCAGGTTATGTAAGTTGTTAAGAATCCACCCAACAGAGGTCCTACTGCCGCCGCGATCGCTGCTGCAGCTCCTACTAGCGCGTAAGTTTTACGCTGGGCTGAGCCTTCAAAATTACCATGTATGAGCGACTGCATGGCAGGAAGCAAAAGTGACGCCCCTAGTCCTCCGATAATCGCCCAGAAGATAAAGACAGCAGTCACGTTATTAGTCAGGGTCATAGCGATAGCTCCAACCGCATAGCCTAAGAGTCCCAGTATGTATGCCCGCTTCCGGCCAAAGATATCCCCGATTTTACTACTTATCAGAATGAAAGCTGCCGACACGAGCGCTTCAAGCGCAATTGCGGCCTGTAAGTCGCTCACTGTCGTGCCCAAGTCTTCTACTACCGCGGAAAGTGAGACATTCATGATAGATGTGTCCACAACCAATACGAACATAGCCATAGCGAGCAAAATCGAGAGTTTCGTATTACCCTTAGACGCTGTTTTCAGCTTATTTTTCGATTTTTTTGCCATACCTAGAATCTCACCTTTAGGTTATTGATCCTATTATCTACCGCGCAATCGCATAAAGCAAAAGAATTTTATAGAGAGACTTTGGATCGCAAAGATCAAAAGCCGATAAGTTTGGCCCAGTTGCTGGTATCATAACTACATGGCTGAAGTTACAAAAGATGAGGTTCAAAGATTTGTGCAAGAGATTACTTACCGAAAGGTCGGGGCTTTTGCGGCAGTGTTCATAACATTTGGAGCAGTGTTTTATCACCTGGTTGAAAAATTCAGCTGGCTCGACTCGTTTTATTTTACGTTCATCACGCTGGCCACGATTGGCTACGGCGACCTCACTCCCAAAACACCCGCCGGCAAAATTTTTACAATGTTCTACGCTCTCTTCGGTGTGACGATCTTCATAGTTTTCGCGAAACTAGTCCTATCCACCGTGGCGGTTCGATCCAAAAAGCGAAAAGGCCACGAAGATCAAAACAAACCCGAATAGTTACAGACCAAGTATCTGCTTTTTCTTTGCTTCGAACTCTTCTTGTGTCAAAATTCCCTGATCTTTGAGCTGCCCGAGTTTAGCAAGCTGATCGTACGTATCATCTTGAGCCGACGGTGCAGCGGCCTCCTGCTGAGACGGCTCCAGGTAGCCTGGCTGCACCTCGCCTTGTTCAGACCAGCGCCTTGCCTGACGGCGACTAACGTTATTTGAAACTGCTGTGGCGGTGCCAGCAACAACTGCGGTTCTTGCCATACCTCTTAGTAAACCCGGCATTTTTAAGCCTCCTTTTCTTGGTTTAGTTCTGCTGCAGCGTCTGGGTGGATCCGGCCTTCTGCTACTAAGACGCCGTTTGCATCAAGCAAAGCCTTCTTGAGCGGCTTGGCCCATAACTGTTCGATAACCAGAAGTCCGGCACTGGTATTTGACTCGAGCAAGTCAGCCACCTCGTCAATGTCGTCTTTTGTGACTAGCGTACTATCGGTCGCATACTTTTGGCTAAACTGGACTGCATATGCGTCTCCCAGATTCTCAATATCTAGAACGCTCACAGTACCCTCGGAATCTTTCTGTATAAAAGCTAGGGATACCAAGCCTATTGTGCCATTGTCTAGCGCCTCAGCAAGTGCGGCTAGAATACTTCCGTCAAATTTATTTCCTTCAAATCCGACTATGATGTAATCTATTGGTCCTCTCATAAAACCTCCTTTTTATTTAAAACTTACGTTATTACTGATTGAGTACGGTCAGGAGAAAGGTACGCGACTAATAAGGCGAGCGGGAAAAAGAAGAGGCTTAAGATAAAATACCCCAAAAAACTATGGCCCTTGCGGGCTGCAACGCGAGCCGGCCAAAAGGCAATGCCTATCCAAATCAACAGAAGGATAACTGCCCAAACTGTGCCAATCGTGAAGCCTAAGAGTGAAATCGCGAACATAACTGCCTCCTTGTTCGTACCTGTACGATTTAATTATCCGCTCAATTCCACCGGAAATCAAATACATTATTACTAATTAAAAAACCCGTTCGTTTATGAACGGGTTTTTTAATTGATGCGCCCAGACGATTCGGGTTGCTTTTGGCGACTCCAGGGCTTCTGCCATGACAACAAGTTGCTAGGTGAAGATTTCCTTACGAATTGCCGATGACAGTTCGCGCCGCTGACCGTATAGGTCACAAGTTCAAATTGGTACACCCGACAGGATTTGAACCTGTGACCTTTGGCTCCGCAAGCCAACGCTCTATCCAGCTGAGCTACGGGTGCATAATGGACTGATTGTAAAAGGTGCAACTTGTTGCTTTGGAGCTGGATAGAGCGAACGCTATTTCTATATAGCGGCTTCGCCTGGGCCAGCCTAAGCTACGGGTGCGCAATTGGCTTTCACCAACACGAACAGGGGTAATAGTAGCATAGAACAGAGGCAAAAGCTAGCGTACATTAATACAACGATATGCTTATGGCAGATTTGTTACACTGATAACAAATGGGGTATAGCCAGGAAGTATCGGCTGAGGTTGAAATTGGGCGTGAATTTGACAGGCCCGGCGAAGAATGCGGCGTCTTCGGCTTGTGGCTCACCGAAGAGGGTATGCATGCGCTTCATGATGATGGGATATCCCCAAGAGATCTCACCTATCAAGCCCTCATATCGCAGGTCAATAGAGGCCAGCAAAACACTGGCCTGGCAACGAGCGTAGACGGCAAAACCATACAGGTTGTCACTGGGCATGGGTCTCCAGACAAGGCTTTTGATAACGGAGCAAAGCTAACGTCGTTGCCAGAATACGCGCGCTACTGGATTGGTCATAATCGCTATACAACTGTTGGTGGTGAACTTGGAGCACAGCCGGTCCACATGACAGTTAACAGCGGCAGTCATGTTGCTCAGGTGATTAATGGACAGTTTGTCAATCACAGACAGCTTGCCCACGAGTGGCGCCACACTGACAAACCAAGCGATAGCTGGGTTCACGGCGCGATTATCGCTGATGAAATAGATGCGGGTTGGACGTTGCCTGGCGCGCTGATTGATACAACGGAAATTGCCAAAGGAGCTTTCTCGATTGTGGCGTTTCACAACGGCGAGATGGTTGGCATGCGCGACCCGCATGGCATGAGACCATTGGTGCTTGGAGAGCTGCGTGACTACGGCTGGGTGCTGGCATCAGAGACGCCAACGCTTGAGGCTGTCGGCGCGGACTTTATGCGGCGTGTCAAACCAGGGGAACTCGTTACGTTCAGCGACAAAGGCTTGAACTCAATTCGCTATGCCGAAGTCAAACCGGCTTTTTGTGCGCTTGAGGGTATTTATCTTTCTCGCCCAGAACATGGCCAGACTCGAGGCAAACGTTATCTGTCGGGCAAAATTCTTGCAGCCGAGGCACCAGTACATCGCAGCGAGGATACGATAGTTGTGCCCATATTAGGCTCGGCTGCTGCCGGAGCAGCTGGCTATGCTGATACGCTTGATATTCCTTTGGTCGATGCCGTCAAAAAAACAAAAGAGGACAGGGCTTTTATGGCGTCTGGTGATCGCCAAGCAGTTGTGGCGGGCAAGCTAGCCATTGATCTCGATGCGATTAGGAACAAAACCGTCGTCCTTGTGGACGACTCAATGGTGCGAGGTGATACCTGCGAAGTCGTTGCTCAGCAAGTCGCGCAGGTTGCAGCAGAAGTACACGTACGCATACTATCTCCTCCTGTTGTCGATCGCTGTTTTCACGGTGTTGACCTGAAAACAAAAGAAGAACTTATTGCCAATCGCTCGACCAGAGAAGATTTTCGGGCAAAAATCGGCGCTGCTTCTCTTGAATATTTATCACTCAAAGGATTACGGAAAGCGTTTGGTAAAAATCTTTGCACAGGTTGTTTTACAGGGGAATATCCAACTGAAGTACCGGTTGAGCTACAACATACTGAAAAATCAGCCACTGTTGCTACAATACATTGATGTGGAGAGGTGCAGGAGTGGTTGAACTGGACTGTCTCGAAAACAGTTGTGCCGAGCAATTGGTACCGAGGGTTCGAATCCCTCCCTCTCCGCCAAAAAGAAACTTTTTTTGAAATTGTCGTCCAAACGGGCGGCTTTTTCTTTGGTCTTTTGCAGCTGAACCCAGATGCTTTCTTGGGAAGAAAGGGTTTTTGGACGCGGCAGGAGCCACGCTTTTTTGTTTTCTAAAGACAGGTTCAATCCGTCCATTTGCAGAAACGCTTGTTTTATTGCTACTGGTTCGGCGTTCTTTGCGATTTTACTGAGGTCAGTTGCCTGTTTCAGCCACTGGCGCATAGGTTCAACCCAAGCTGCACCGGCAAGCGTGAGCTTGCCGATTTGTTCCTCTAATGACTTTTTCTCAGACATCAATTCAGCTTGTTTCGCCCTGTACGTGTCTTGGTCAATATCTTGGTCGAGGTAGCTATCGAGTAACCGCTGAAGTTTGCTCTGTAAGCCGTGTACTTTACTCTGTGCGTCAGCGATAAACACCGCAGAACTCTGTTCTGCTTTCTTTTCGTCCTCTGTTAGCATTGTTTCTAGCTCCACCGTCCACGGCTTCGGCAGGGCGTAGCCCCACAAGATGCCGGATAGTTGCGCTACAAGGTCAGGTTCAGTAATAGTCGGTTCTTTACAGACAATTGTTTTATGCTTCCGCGAGCAACGATAATACACATACTCGTGAGTATTGCCGTTTTTCTGGTGCTTTACTTTCCTTTCAGCTGTAATAGCCATACCGCAGCCACCACACGCTAACAGGCCACACAGGGCTTGCGGTTCGTTCATACCCTTACGTTTGTGTCCTCGCCGTTCCAGCGTAGCCTGTACACGGTCAAACAGCTTCTTCGCAATAATCGGTGTATGCTTGCCCTCATACACCTCGCCAGCGTAACGGAAATGTCCATAATATATCGGGTTGGTCAGCATTTTCTTAATTCGGTCTTTCTTGAGGGTCAAACCGCCTCTCGTCGTTACACCCTTGCTCGCCAAAAAGTCGGCAATATCTACCAGTCGTTTATCTCCTTGTGCATATAGTTCAAAAGCCTGTCTGACGAGAGGCGCACGGCGTTTATCTACAGCTATTGTATGAATCCGTACATCGTTGATATACCCGATAGGCGCAAGCCCCGGAAACTCACCGCGCCTGATTTTCTGGCGCAACCCACGCTTGGTGTTCTCGGCAAGGTTGTCGATGTAGTATTTACTCTGCCCGAACGCAATAGACAGCATAAACTTGCCCTGAGAGGTATTCTCAAACCAGAACGTCGGAAACTTGAGCGACTGCAAGTGTGTTTGATCGAGCAAATACACAATCTGTCCGCCGTCTATGCTGTTTCTAGCAAGCCTATCAGGATGCCACGAGATGATCCCGCTGGCTTCGCCAGCTTCAATACGAGCGAGCATTGAGCCGAACTTCGGACGTCCCGGCACTTTGGCGGACTTCTTTTCGATAATAGTGTCTACTACCGTTAGTTGGTTATCTTTGGCGTACTTTCTCAACTCCGCTATCTGCGCCTCGATAGACAAAACTTGTTTGTCCTCAACATCGGTACTCTTACGAGCGTATATAAAGTATTTTTCTCGGCTTCTCATAGTTACCCCTAACTTAAATAGCCGCCTCGTTGCACACAAGCTAGGAAATTCCCAGATTGTACGAGACGGCTATCTAAAGCCATAAAAATAGGAAAATCCTGTTAACTTGTGTGCCTCTTTATTTTACCAGAAAACAAAAAAGCACGGCTCCTGCCGCGGGCAAAATCTCACTCCCCCCAAGAAAACATCTGGGTTCAGCTGCAAAAGACCAAAGAAAAAGCCGCCCGTTTGGACGACAATTTCAAAAAAAGTTTCTTTTTGGCGCAATTCTACAACCGCGCTCGAACCTATTTTAGCCTGGAAGCCTGAGAAGTCTCGCCTCCCAAAAACCACACCTTTTGATTTGTTTTTTTGAGAGATCTCCCGGCTGAGATTCTTAGAAGTTGAAAAAGGTGGTGGTTTTTGGGTTCGCCTGCGCCAGGGCGCAGAGGCGGTCGGGAATTGTGAGTATCAACTTATGTATACTAGAAACAATGAGTGAGTTTGTGCCCATATCAAACCCTGAGGTATATAAGCGGTCGGCATGGTGGTCTTTATCATTTTTTGTGCAGCTTGGCTTGGGTAACGACCAGAATACTAACGGGTTTATTTCTGGCTCTGTAAAGTTTTCATTGGGTTCAGAATTAGAACCAATGGTTACTGTGAATACTGATAAGAATGGCCATGATAGGATTCAGATTTGTATGTCCTATCAAGATCAACAAACCCTAGAGCAAGCCCTGGGTGTAGGCACTGAAGCAGTAAGAACTGCTTTAGAAACAGCCGGTCTACCATTTAACGCTATTACAAGTGTTATGGCTTTGGAATATGATGGCTATGATGAACGAAGTTCGGTTGCTTGTTATGATACAACCCAAAAAGCTATGGAAATTGAAACAGCAATTGAACAGGTCGGAAATTTGGATAGCATACAGTTTCTTGAATAATGATTACAGCTCTACGCTGCTTTTCGTTCTTCTTCTGACGACTCTGCTGGGTAATGTTGACCACCAAAGTTTATATCATGCCCAGCAGTATTAGCGTCTTTGATAGCAGCTGCTTCTATGTGTTTCCGAGCAAGTCCATGAGCTAACATACTGGAAGATCTCTGAAGATTTTCATTGTATGCTACATCATCCATCTTAGTTGCTGCGTCCTTATGTTCTTCATATAGCTCAGCTAATTGCATGCCTAGTGTACCTAGCCGTTTTGCCCTTTCATCACTCTTGCGCTGTAGCTTTTCTTTTTCTTCACGTGCTGCTTTTCGCCGTCTCTTCTCTTCTTCGTATTGCTTTAACCACTCTTCTCGTTCCGTATCCGCCTCGGCTTTGCGTTGAGCTTCTGCCACTTCGGCATTTTCTTTAGATATACGCTTCTCAACTTCCCAGCTAGTCTCCACGCGGCCAACCAGACTGCTTGCCGTATGTGCTAATCGCTCAGTAGGGATCGCATCCTCGCCGGCTTCAAGCGGAATATAGAGCTCGGGTTTTGAGTAAGTACGCGGAATGCTCAGTTTATCGGCATTATTAGGGTCTTTCAACTCCCAATATATCTCATCCCAACCATACTCCTCGTCAGGTTTATCGTATGATGGCTTGTATAGCTCCCTAAACGTCGCCAGTGGTATCACGCCATCCCAGAAGTTTTCTCGCTCTTTGGCTGGATTGCCATAACCCGCCACAGCTCCAGCATGGTTTTCTCTGTTAGTGGCGTCGCCTACATAGGTGTCGTGAGGGTCTACTGCTACTGCAATAGATTCACCCTTTTCCACATTTGTCCTGAGAGCAGCGATGCCATTTGTAGTGCCAAGATGCCTTTGCTCTAACTGCGCAAAAACCGTGTGCTTTAGATCGACGGGGATATCAGCTGGCTTCGCATTCATCATGAGGTCTTCGGCTTTACCCCAGGCTTCATCATACCGGCCAGAGTAACGCAGACCTTCTCTGCCTATGGCTTCCAGATTTTCTTCTGGAGTGAAATGATACACAACATCGCTAAAACGCGGGTCAATTCCCTCAAACTCTAACTTCGCTAGAGGGTCTTGATTGCCAGCGTTAACTTGCGATGGCATCATCTGTTCGGCTGGTGGTTCTGTTAAAGTTTCCATCTTTGTTTTTTCCTGACATTCTATATACTAGCACACATCTGTTAGTTTGTCAAGAATAACAGGGGCAGACACATGCTGGTTACAAGTTCTTAGACAAGCCCCTTAAGCTCACTGTCTCAGGGCTATCATCTGCAAGTACCTTGCTCCAAACCTTGTGTGCGGGCTTTATGGCTTCCTGCAGCTTCTCTGTGGTAGTGGTAGCAAAGATTAACTCCTCATCCCACTGCTCGTCTAAGATACGCCTCATCTGTCTGTTCAGCTTCTTCTGACTCCGTTCATCTTCACAGATAGCTAAGATTGCAGGGAATGGCTCGTCCTCTTGCCAGTCATCACTTTCCTTGAAATTAACGTAGTTCCTCGTCTTTCTGACACTCACAAAGAACGGCTTGGTACCGTCCCATATATCCAGAAAGTAGTGCTTGGTGGGTGTGTCGCCTCTGCTTGGTATCTCAAGATGCAGGTCTGGTGTCCATTTGGGGTAGTAGCTGTACTGTGTCATATAGCTTTTCGGCAAGATTTGGAACGTATCCCCACCACCGTATATGTTTCGGAGCTTTTTAGCTGTTTCAGTAACAGTAATACAGTGTTTGAGGAATTCATCAGACACCGTTTTGTTCTTGTACAGGCTTTTGGTTGCCCATTCATTCGTTGTACCTGGCTTGAGTTTTTCAAGCTCACGGGCACCTTTGGGCGTAATGAAGTACTCGGCTGCTCGTCCAGCCAGCTTGTAGCGTTTGTCGTAGCGTTTGCCAATGAGTTCCTGAGCTTCCAGTATCTGGAGTTTGTTTTGAATAGCTTTATGGCTGGATTTGTCCAGCGAACGAGCTAGTTGCTTGGCTGTGCAGAAACGGTACCAATACAGTAGGTGCAGGGTTTTGAGCTGCTGAGAATTGAGTGGCCTGCGGTACTTGACCTTACCAACTTCATTAACTTCAGAATTGCTCATATGCCTACCTTCAGATCATTACCAATATGCACTAAACTAACATTAAATTTACCAACTAAATTACTCACATATCTAGCTAAACCATCACTAACACAGTTAACTCTATAACTCACTATACCTAAACATCTACACATACTCATCCATCACTCGCTTCATATCTTCTCCTCTATATTTATATAGAAAGAGAGGGAGAAAAGAAAGAGGAAAGATATAGAGAAAAAAGAACTAAGATAGCTTGGGTGTCGGTGGAGTAATTAAGATAATCGGGGTATACTGTCAATCCTACCTATATCAGGGAAGGTAAAAAATAAAAGTGTATTGACAATAGATGTACACTTATCTATAATGTACGTATGGCTTTTGATATATCTTTCAACGAAGAAAAGAATCAATTATTAAAAGCTATGCGAGGTGTTGGGTTTGATGAGATTATCTTGGCTATCAAAGCCGGTAACTTACTTGACGATATTACCCATCCAAATCAAAAATATCCTCATCAGCGAGTATACGTGGTGCGTATCCGCACCTACGTTTATGCAGTTCCTTATGTCATCAATCCTAAGACTAAAGAAGTTTTCCTAAAAACAGCCTATCCCAGTAGAGTTTTAAAACGTAAATATATTCAAGGAGATAATCATGAGTGATACATTCAACCCCTACACCAACCTAGTTCTAGATGATGAAGAGCAAGCTCTTGAGAATGCTCTGGAACGAGGTGAATTTGAATCTGTCGATAACTTTGAAGCGGTAAAGAAACAAGCTGAAGCAGCCGCAAAACGTCATATCGAGTTACAGACCAGCAAGCCCGTTACTTTGCGTGTTAAGCAAGCTGACCTCATTAAGATAAAGGCAAAAGCAAAGCGCGGTAATATACCCTATCAGACACTCCTCGGCGCAGTACTCCATGATTTTGCTGAGAATAAAACAGAGATTAAGTTACATTGATAACCGTAGCTCACTAGAAACGCGCATCTGTAGGGGTGCCTATTCATCGACTATTCTTGTTGCTGCTTAGGTACGGGTCTACGGACTGCATAAAAAATTTCGCGAATCCAAAAACCCAACCACCTTTTTCAACTTCTAAGAATCTCAGCCGGGAGATCTCTCAAAAAAACAAATCAAAAGGTGTGGTTTTTGGGAGGCGAGACTTCTCAGGCTTCCAGGCTAAAATAGGTTCGAGCGCGGTTGTAGAATTGCGCCAAAAGCGCGACGTTAGAAACCCGGCCCTCGAAAGGGGCCGGGTTCTTCGTTTCTCTTCCTCCTGGCGTTGATGCCGGCGTCTTCCGGCTACCGATTAGAAACTCAGCCTTCCTTAAGTTCACCGCCGTGGATCATAACAGCCCAAATAACGAGCACTCCGACCGTAACCATCATCAAAGACCAGATAGGATATATGGGTACGAATGCCATATTGGCAACCACGCTAGCCACTGCAACTAGTACAGCGATAATTCGTCCATACATATGCCCTTGAGCAAGAGAGCCTGCCGCCAGAAATGCTAATAGACCTCCAAAAATATGGATCCATCCCCATTGACTGTAGTCAAAGAGCCATACAGCGTTTGCTGTAACCGTGTATACATCTTGCTGAAACAGACCAACAAACCCCGCTATCATATGAAAAATTCCAATGAGTGCCAACATAATTGCCGCAAAGCCTATCCATCCCATCCAACCGCTCTCATTATTATTCTGTTTTACCATAGTATCCTCCTGGTTAAGTTTATCGAAGGACTCGGATCCCCATTAAGTTGATAGCTCCTTTCTTTATCATGATCGGGGGCCACATCTCTTCTGCTTATACTATACTCCTTAAATACAAGCTTTTGTACCCTTGGCGGACCATCTTAGGGCTTGGCTGACGGCTCAAGATCAATCGGTGGTTCGTTTGGTGGGACGGGGGTATCGTCGGGAGCACTTTCTTTTGGCTTATTTTTTGTTATCAAAGCGCTCATGAGCAGCACTAACGCTAACCCGAATATAAACAGCACCAGGCTGAGTTTCAGTGTTATCGTCAAAAGGTCAATGGCTATGCGCTGACCAGCCAGCTCAAACGCAGTGACCGGCATGATCGTGCCCTCGGCGTTGTTGATCGGGAAGTTTTGCGCCAGGGCCCTGCCGATAAAGGCGAACACGGCCAAAACAAGCGCGTTGCCCAAGACCAAGGCACCAACCCGCCGCACTCCTCGTAGTCGTGAACGGCTGAGCACTATAACACCGACTGCAGACAGCAACGCAAATCCAGCGGACACAGGCAGTAGTAGTTTGCTGAGCTGGTACATGTCAGCGGCTTGCTGAAAGCTAGCCGCTAGGTCGTCGGCGGTTGGCGGCGCATTCTCATCTGTTGGCGACGTATCGATGTTATGTATATTGACTGCACCGGTGTTGAGCAGCTCATTCTGCGCCAGCGCTTCCTTTTGCGCCTCGGCTACGATCATATTGATATCGGCTCCGGTTGGCAGGCATGAATACGACAACACATCGGTGCTGGTCGGCAGGTTCGCAAAGTTGCAGGGCGGCAAGCGAGTAAGCTGCTGGGTCAGGTCATTATCAAAATGACGCAAAAACTCTTCTTTTGCTTTGGTGATGTCGACCGAGAACTCTTTTGCCTGGATATCACCGTTCAGCACTGCATAGGCTTGATCAACCGACTGTTCGACAACAACTTTGAGCCGCTCTTCGGTGAGAGCACTGGCTAGCGCTCTTTGCACGGTGGCGTCCTCGGTCGATGCGGTCACCCCAGACGCAAGCTGATTCCCAACTGCTTCATACAAGCGTATCTCGTTGAACGTTTGCTTGACGTAATCCGGGCTGCCCACGGTACGCATCAAACAAAATGCCACAACTGCGGTCACGACCGCCGGCCCTACTATCAGCGCCGCTAAGCACAGCCCAAACTTTCTGAACCCTTCCATCACGAATAGTGTATCGCAAGCAGTACCGTTTTGCGAGTCGCCATCGCTACCCGAAGATCAGAGGAATGCACCTATATATCCTGCCACAAACGCTTAAAGATCAACCGTTGCATGGTTGCTGCTTCGCAGTCCTCAATGACCACGCCATAGGGGGTAAAATCGCTCGAAATAGAAATATGAGCAACTTTCGATCCATAAATAAGCATATAGCTGCTGATCCCGCCGTCGTAGCTTTCCGGCAACCATTTACGTTCCGAATTTTCTTCCTTTTCGCCACCTTCGCCTATAGCAATAACTTTTACGTGGATCCCCTCGTTAATACGCCGCTCTGTAAACTTGGGAAACTTGCGGTAAAGGTATTGGCGGATCGGCTTTGATGAGTAGGCGTAGTAGTATGGCTTGTTCATCTGGCGACAGGTCTGGAGCACGTCTTTGAGGATGGTGACAGCCCCCTCATCATCCTCGTAATAGCGCACCAGTGGTCGACCCTCAGGTCGGGCATTTTGCGCCAGTAGTTTTGGTACGGCTTCTTTGGCGGTTTCCATGTGCTCCATAAGCTCTTTGCGTTTATCGCGGATGAGTTCATAAATTTTCTCGGGAGACTCGGCAGAGTAATATTCCCGCTCCCCGGTTTTGTGGCCGCTCACCAGCCCAGCGGCGACCAGGTCTTTGATTGCCTCGTAGGTTGTGCCGCGATTGATGCCAGTCACGGCGGAAACTTTACGAATTGAAACTGTCTCCAGCTGCAAAAGCGCGAGGTATGTCTTGGCCGCGTGCTGGCTCAGCCCTAGTTCGATCAGTACAAACTGTATGTCATCATTCATGCTCCAATATTATAAGTAAACTCCTTAAAAAGTGTCAATTTTTTGTTGCCAATTTGTATTGTTTTTGTATTGAACTGACTGTACACTACACCAGTTCTGATAATGTAATGAAGGAAACAATATGTCAGATGCAAGAGTACGAATATGCGGCTTTACCCAAAATTTCAGGAGTAAAAGACCATGAGTGAATTATTAGAAACAGTTTACTTTAACCGGGGCGAAACAAGTCTGGTCGCAGACTTCCCTGCTTCCCTATCAAGCCTGTGCGACGATCGACGTTCATACGGATTGGCCATGAACGACACGCTGAATACGCTGGGGATTAGTTCTTACTACGCTTCAGCTCAGAGAGTACTGTTTGGCGGTGCGTATCGAGTACTTGATTGCTTGCCCGCTCTGGAAGTCGCGGCGGATACAATTGCAAGCAAAGCGAGCTACGAGCAGGATGTCTATAATCGAGCCGAAGCCCAAACAATTCGATCCGCCGTCAAAGGTGTTCTCGCTCGTCTGGTAGAGGTTTTGCCAGAGCCAGCTCAGTGGAATGATACAGGTGAGGTTTGCGGACGGGTTGTGCTGGCGTTTGCGCAAGCAATTGCACCCGAAGGAACAGAGGTGAGAGTGGCGCACAATGAACCAGCTCCTTGGCGGATAACCGAGGACGAGCGCGTGTACTGCGGACTCAGTGTTGCCGATGGCGCCGAACACTACTTACAAGCTCTTGGAGGTAAATGATGGAGTTCACAGGAGAAATTGACCAGAACCCGCCTCATTGTACTGGATCGTGCGAAGTGTGTTACGGCTACCTATGGGGTAGTGAAAGGAATAAGCCAGCATCAGAACGCCAGCTTCCTGATGACTGTTCTGGCCTTCTTGTTGATGGGCGATGGTTCCCTGACGAATATGAGGGCGATGGCTACTTTATACAAGTCTGTCCTCGCCAGAGTACACTTGGGAGTCCCCCGAGCGGTATCGGCTTCTGCGGCAACGGACCGGATGTAATTGTCGTGCATAGCGATCGTGAACCGACAGAAGAGGAATACGGACAAATCATGAAAGAAAGCTGGGAATTATTTTAGCTTTGCTATCATAGTACTTATGGTAGATTCGATATTTACAAAAATCATCAAGGGTGAAATCCCTTGCCACAAAATCTACGAAGATGATCGCACGCTGGCTTTTTTGGATATTTACCCCCTGCAACCGGGCCACTCACTGATTATTTCTAAAAGACAGGTTGAATTTGTCTGGGATTTGCCAGCAAGTGATTACGATGCCTTGATGCGGACCGCAAAAAAGGTCGCGTTGCGGTTGCGCGACGTTATGAGGACGAAGTATGTGAGCCAACGTATTGTTGGCGTTGACGTGCCGCATGCGCACGTGCACCTCATCCCCTTTGACCATGCCAGTGAACTGAAGGTCGAGCAAGACATGAGCCAAGAGCCAAACCACGACGAACTTGCAAAACTAGCTGCAAAAATCCGGATTACGGAGTAAGATAGGGGCATGTCTAATTTTGTTATCGCATTGCTCATCGGTATCGGGTCTGGTACCTGGATTTATTCTAAGATGTACAACCGCACCGGCGGCAACAGTACCAGTGCCGCCACGGTTGCAGCCGGCGGGGGCTTTATCCTGTTTTTGCTCATTTTGCTCGTCCTTTCGTTTATCGTATAAAACTGGCCGTTTAGTACTAATTTTCTTCCATTTTTGCTCTCAAATTGGTACTATATGGTCAAATGGGTGACACGGCACAAGATTCTGGGCTTGAACTGGCGCTGGGCAAACAGCTGCAGGCAGCGCGCAAAAACGCTGGTTTGACACAGCAGGAGCTATGCCACAAGGCTTCCCTATCCTATTCAACACTTGCCAAGATAGAACGCGGTGCCATCAAAGCGCCATCAGTGTTTACTATCCTGAGCATTGCCGACGTCATTGGTACCTCGATGGACGAGCTATTGGGTCGCAGTAGCACCCCTGCTTTGACTCCAGATACGCCGAAACAAACTTCTAAGCAAGGCGTGAAGTTCGTCTATTTTGACATCAATGGCTGCTTGGTACGCTTTTTTCACCGAGCGTTTACGCGCATTGCCGAAGACACTGGTGCTTCGCCGGACGTTATCGAGACGACTTTCTGGCACTACAACGATGCGGTGTGCAAGGGCGAGATGAACCTGGCGGACTTTAATCAGGCGCTCGCTAAGCAACTGGGGGTCAAAACAATCGACTGGGAAACGTATTATCTTGAGGAAGTCGACCCAATTCCGGAAATGCACGAACTACTCACCTGGGCCAGCGAGCACTATCGTATCGGGCTGCTCAGCAACATCATGCCTGGCTTTATTGGCAAAATGAAAGCGCAAGGACTGATTCCTGATGTACCATATACTTCGGTGATTGATTCGTCAGAGGTCGGTGCTATTAAGCCCGAAGAAGCCGTCTATGATGCCGCCGAACAAGCTACAGGTGTCTCTGCCAAGGAAATACTGCTGGTAGACGACGATAGAGCCAATCTCATGGCCGCCCAGCGCAAGGGCTGGCATGTCCTGTGGTTTGACGATTTCAGGCCGTCAGAGAGCGCTCAGAAGGTCCAAAAAGCTCTGGAGTTCTAAGCAAATCGTTTGCTCTCTTTCTTAGCCTCGCTTTCTTTTTTATCCTTTTAGTTTTTTGATGATGAAGGCCACGAGTTCTGTACATTCAATATTCAAATACTCACGGCCGTGAGTATTTGAATATGAAACGAGGATCTTCAGACTCAGAGATAAAATTATTGACAAATAATATGTTTTGTCATAAACTTCACAAGTGAAGTACTTCGACTGGAGCGAGCTAAAGAATGTCAGGCTAAAAGCCGAGCGCGATGTTTGCTTCGAAGATGTGCTGATCGCACTCGATACCGGCAAGTTATTGGACGACATCGTCCATCCGGATCAAAAATCTTATCAGGGGCAGAGAATCTTTGTTGTCGAACTAGATGACTACGCGTTCCTCGTCCCCTGCGTCGAAGACACCGAGAAGATATTTCTAAAAACCATTTATCCCAGCAGAAAATTTACCAGCAAATATTTATCAAAAAGGAGGCCGAAATGAAATATTACAATCTAACCGAACAGGAACAGCGCGAAGTTGAAGCTATTGAAGCTGCGCTCGATAAAGATGTGCTCAAAAGTGATCCGGACCTTGCCAAGCGCCGGAAACTACTCCAGCAGTACGCCAAAAACACGCTTGATAAGACCCGCAATATCAACATACGGCTTTCAGAGCGGGATTTACATAAGCTCAAAGCAAAAGCTGCCGGCGAGGGCATCCCTTATCAGACCTTTGCTGCGTCCATCCTGCACAAAGTCGCTGTCAAGTAGACGCCTGTGGTGAGCGAAACCGCTTCGATCACGGGTTTTGATATGGACCCGTCGTTTTTCTGGTTCGCGTGGTCAAGTATCCAGAAGAACTGAGCTCTCCGTACTACTCAGTCATCTTTTTTCTATATTCTCTATGATGAACCGGGCTAATTCGGTGCATTCCGGTGGCTGAACACCGTCTTCCCAAACCCTGAACATTTCGTGCCCGTGGTACCGTACTGCTATACCGCCGCTCAAACGAGCACTCCCCCTATAGGTTCTTTTTTCTAGGGTGATGTCTTGAGGTGCGCTATTATCGGTAGGGTTTCGTAATCCGTTGACTCGTATGGATCCGGATGTATGAATATGATGGCCGGTTTCTTGGTCGTAATGACCCTCGAAGTACGTCTCCGGCCGACTGCTATAGGTAACATCTAGTTGGTTATATCGCGCAAACAGATGACTGTCGTCTTGTTTGGCGATTGCTTGCTGCGTGTGTAATGGTATTTCCATGATTTCCTCCTTATTCTCCGAAGTATGAGTCCGGCAGACCGTCATCGTCGTAGACTACGTCGCCTTGTTGCCGGCCATCTCCTGATCTGTTTGCTCCCACCGAACTCTAGCTTCACTCAATTCTTGTTCTATGAGCTGTGCCTTTTTTATGATGCCTTCCGTCATGGCATCAAAGAAAGACTGGTTGTCCGGTCTTTTAGCTGACTCCGGACTGCTCATATTCGCCCCTGATACCAAGGTGCGTCAAAGTCATCGTTTGGCGGGAATGTACTCGTGATCTTTGTTGCCCTAGACCCTCTATCGCCAAGATTGTCTGGGTATGGGTCTAATTCATGCAACAGTGCCGCAACTTGTGCTACCTCACGCGGTACATCCACGCCTTGCATCTTTAGTTTTTGGAGCAACAAAAAAGCCTGGTCATCCAGGCTTTGTTCTGCTTCTACTATTTCATTGAATTGTTGAGCTTCTCGCTCGCTTTCGAACTCTGGTTTTCCCATAGTTCCTCCCTTATATTTGGTTGCTATAAGGGGTGTTCCAGATTTTGGAACCTCTATCATCGTAACATATTGCTATAAAAAGTCAATAGGTTCGTGAAATCTCTACGCAAATCTCTTGAGTTCGGATTGCATGACTTCAAGCACAGATTCAGCGTCTTGGAGCTGTACCTTGGTCTCATCGACGATTTTCTTTGGCGCGTTGGCAATATATGCTTTGTTTGCCAGTCGTTTTTTAAGATTGTCGACCACTGTCTTTTGAGCTTTGATGTTCGTATTCAGCTCGCCAACAAACGCCTTGATAGCTTTTTCGTCTATCAGCAGTCGTACATTATGATCGGTTTGGGTCAGCTTCAGGCCTGCTTCGGCATCGCTTTCGGTCACATGGCTCAAGCGGGCCAGTTTTTTGATGAGCTCGGCGTGCTCAGCTACAAACGGCGCGTTGGTGTAAATAAGGTCAACATCACGCAATTTCAAGGTGCTCAACACGTAGCGCGCCTCTGATACTAGAATCATAATCTGTTCAAAGTTGTCAGCCTGCTGTTCGTCGTACGCCGGCGGCTCGGGCCAGCTGCTGACAGCCAGAATACTGTCCTGCTCCCACTTGAGTGTTTGCCAGATCGTCTCTGTTACAAATGGCGCAAACGGATGCGCCAACTTGCACACGGTTTCTAATATGTACGCCAACATAGCATTGTTTGCACTTCCCTTGCTCGCCTCGATGTACCAGTCGGCCACGTCGTCCCACACCAGATGATAGAGTGTCTCGTAAGCTTCAGCGAAGCGGTAATTGTCCAGATCAATAGACATCTTTTTGATTGCATGTTGTAGTTTGCTCAACACCCAATGATCGGCGTTTGTGTGCGGGGCAAGCTCGTGCCGAAGCTCGGCATCGTCGCCGACAATATCTTCAATGTAGCGGGCAATGTTCCAGAGTTTGTTACAGAAGTTTCGCGCACCCTCGATCTTCGCTGGATCGTAACCACGATTCACAGCCGGTACTCGGCCGGCGATCAGCCCCATGCGCACAGCGTCAGAGCCGTACTTTTCAATCACTGGCAATGGGTCAACAACGTTGCCCAGTGACTTGCTCATTTTGGAGCCGTCCTCGGCCATGACGTAGCCATGAATGTACACGGCTTCAAAAGGGATTTTGCCTGTCACGTAGAGCCCGAGCATAATCATGCGCGATACCCATGGGTACAGGATTTCGCCGCCGGTTTCCATCAGGCTCAAGGGGTAAAACTTATGGAAGTCTTCGCCATCGGGATAGTCCAGCGTAGCATACGGCCAGCTAGAGCTAGAGAACCAGGTGTCGAATACGTCTGGGTCGCGGCGATAGGTTTTGCCGTCTATTTCGAGGTATTCTTTGTCGACATCGGTATTAAAAATCCAGTCGTCTGGCTGGTCAATGTTTTGGAAGGCTGGTATCGGGATACCCCAGGCAATTTGCCGTGAAATATTCCAGTCGCGCAAGCTCTCGAGATAGGTAATCAGCTGATCTTTTTTATTGTTAGGGTAGAATGTGATCTTATCTTGCCGAAGTACTTCAATCGCCCGTTCAGCCAAGGGCTTCATGTCGATAAACCACTGTTCACGCAGCAATGGTTCAATGACCGTGCCGCATTTATAGCAATGCCCCACGCTGTGCGTATGGTCTTCGGTTTTGACCAAGTACCCCTGTTGTTTGAGGTCATCGACAACCTTTTCGCGAGCTTCCTGGACGCTTAAACCACGGTAACTCTCCCCTGCCTCGTGGTTCATCTTTCCTTCGTGATCGATAACAGTAATCATTGGCAGATCGTGACGTCCGGCCACCTCGTAATCATTGGGGTCGTGCGCCGGCGTAATTTTCACGGCGCCAGTACCAAATTCGGTGTCGACAAACTGATCAGCCAGAATTGGAATCTCACGATTTGTTAGAGGTAACCGTATCGTTTTACCGATGTAATCAGCAAAACGCGGATCGTCAGGGTGCACGGCGACTGCAGTATCACCGAGCATGGTTTCTGGTCGCGTGGTAGCGACGATGACTTCCCCGCTGCCGTCAGTCAACGGGTAGCGAATGTGCCATAAATGCCCTTTTGATTCTTTGTGCGTGACTTCAATATCCGCAAAACCGGTGCCGTGAAACGTACAAAAGTTTACCAAACGTTCACCTCTATAAATCAGCCCGTCGTCCCACATTTTTTTGAACGTTTCGTAGGCACGGTTGACAACCTTTTCGTCAAGCGTGTACACGTAGCGCGACCAGTCCGCACTGGCGCCCAGTTTGCGAAACTGCGTCTCGTAGTTTTTTTTGTTTTCGGCCACAAAATCCCAGATTTGGTTGTAGAGCTCTTCTCTGGTGAAGTCAAACCGGCTCTTCCCTGCCTTGGCCAGATGCTTTTCATAGACAGCTTGCGTTTCGAAACCGGCGTGATCTGCCCCTGGTACGAACAGTGTTGCCTTACCCAGCATACGGTTATAACGTACCGCAATGTCTTCTAGGTCTAGCGTAATTGCGGTGCCGATATGAATATTGGCATTAGCGTTTGGCGGTGGCATAACCATGCTAAAGGTGTTGTCATTACCCCTGTTTTTTGGCACAAATGCCCTGCTCTTTTCCCACAGAGCATAGATGTCGTCTTCGTATTGGTTTGGTTCGTATGTTTTATTGAGTTTCATAGTAGTTTCTTTCATTTAGAGGTTTGTAGCATGAGGGGTGTACAGATTAGCTTGTCACGCCGTCTCTGACGCTTCGTTGCACAATATCACTCACGAACCTTATAAATCGAATCATAGCTTTTAGTGTACCATCTGGAAATAAAAAAATCACCCCTGTTTTAGGAGTGTGCAGATCAGTTACTCGCTAGTAATGCATTACCGGTTTCACGTGAAATTGACACAACTAACTCAATAACTACCCTCTTAAGCCTAGCCATACAATATCCCGTCACCGATATTTTGTTTCTCACCACACGTTTATTTGTATGAACGTGTGGTTGCCAAGGTGCATACGGATTACGCCGTACTCGTCCAAAACGTTTTTGTTTTCATTAGCAGTTTATCATGTAAATAACAGGGGCGCAATACCTGCCCGGAAGTATGAGAATGCTCACTGCTTGGGTTGACTGTATAAAATACTTATGCTATAATTAACATATAGTAATGAACACTGAACCAAACACATACTATTCAGAACCAACCATACCCAACAAAGTGCTGGTTGGCGTGTTCTCTCAAGCTGAACTGCATGCACCATCGGGTGTGTTTGACGAAGAACTTGGCCGCGATATGACTAATAGAGAGTTCATCGACTTTTGGGAACGAACTGTTTATGGCGCGCAAGGGACGTACGGTAATACGAACGGCGGCATGCCCCAAGAAGCACACGATTATAACCAAACCTTGCGAGAGCAGGGGATAAGCCCGTACGATCCATACAGCCCGCATAGGGTAGCTATTTACTCGCGTCGCCCGCCTACAGATAAGGACGAAGCTGCGCGACGCCAAGCCGAGAGAGATCTCAAGGATATGTTCCAGACCTCCGACAGCAGCATCTACTAAACGGAGACAGGGGTAATAATTGACAAAACACCCATATTTTGCTATAATTAAGGTATGTCAGATCAAAATGAATTTCCGGCAACACATCATCTACCCGCAGTTGATGTTGTTACCGCAGCCTACAGTGAAGTTACAAATCACAATCGAAGCAAGACCGGGCTAGGCGCCGCCTTGTTTGGGATAATCGAAACATTATTGCCTCCGGAAGCGATCACCCTTGATGAAGACGAAGGCAAACTACTTCATATAGAAGAAGAACCAACGAACCAAGCCACAAATGTTGAACAGGGATCAACAAAAAGGGTAGTAGAGGGGGATATGGAGGGCGAGGTTGTTGAACTTCTACACAGTGATATGTTTTTGCGTATAGGGGTACGCATGGCTCCACTGGGTAGTTATTGGGGTTTCGGAGGAGAAAGTGGCCGCATTACAAGTGTAGAGTTACAGCCTGTGCTTGAAAACAGCACGCTATTTCATGACTTTCTAGAGTCTGTGCCAACAGACCATTCTGAAACCGCAAATCTACATCCATTAGTGAACGGAGTTCTCGGAACAATAGGTAAACAAGTGCGACTTGGCTTTGATCCTGCAGCGGTGCAAGGACAGGAGTTACCAGTAAGCCCGGATGAACTTAGATCGCTCGGCGAAGACGGATTGCGAAAGTTTGTCGAAATCGAAGAAGAGCTAGAGAGACTGGGTCTTGATAATTCATATCCTGCAGAAGCACTGAAAGAGGCGGTGAAATACTGGGGAGACGGTATACTTGCCGAATTTTACGTAGCTGATGCTACAGGGGTGATGCAAGGAGTCAACAGTAAGACATTCAGTCCTTCTGAGTGGCAAAGGGATGCCTCAAGAGAATTCCTTGAAGGACGCTGGGAAGCCATTGTTGAAGCGATAAAGTTTGCGAAAGCTAACCCAAAGGCAAAGAAGTTCGCCGAGGAGCTAATAGATAGGGCAATGGCTCATCTTGAGTTTGCTCGGAAAGATTTTGTTGAAGTGGACTCGCAATACAACGGTTCAGATAGTGACTACCGTTACGGCGAAGGATTCGTTGAAGTGTTTGACTCTGTTGATTTGCAGCTTCGCGAGTTGGCCGAAGCAGAATAGAGCTACATTGATAGATTTGGTTTGATATCTAGAGTGTATGGGTCAGCAGTCGGTTGGTTTAACGCGGCTTTGTAACAGCCGAGCGTAGCAATCATGGCTCCATTGTCGGTGCAGAGCTTCATATCGGGGTACTGTATTTCAATAGGGAGACGCTCAGTGAGTTGTCGGCGCAGTTCCGGGCTGGCGGCCACGCCGCCGGCAATAACAACGCTTTTCGGTGCAAACTCCTCGTAGGCAAGCATCGTCTTGTCGACCACGGTTTCGACAGCAGTATGTTGGAAACTGGCTGCCAAATCAGCCTTCTGAGCCTCTGAGAGCTTGTCTGCTAGCTTGAAGCTAGGGAAGTCGTGTCCGACACCACATTCTTTTTGCGCAGTCCTCAGGACCGCTGTTTTGAGTCCACTAAAAGAGAAGTCATATTTATGCTCCATTTTTGCTTTGGGCAAGGCATATTTCTTGGGGTTGCCACTTTCAGCTGCTTTGCTGACGCTGGGCCCGCCAGGGTAGGGCAGGCCAAGAATCTTGGCGACCTTATCAAAGGCTTCGCCAATAGCATCGTCGCCAGTTCGCCCTAACAGCTCATAGTCAAAGTGATTACGGAACAGCACCAATTGGCTATGTCCGCCGCTGACAATCAACGCCAACAGCGGAAATTGCGGTTGAACCGCTGGCATGGTGTAGCCGGGCAGGGAAGTCTTGGTTAAGAAGTTAGCATAGACATGCCCCTCAACATGGTTAATGGCGTACAACGGTTTTTTATGAATAATCGCTGCTGTTCGAGCCGCGAGAACGCCAACTAATAGAGAGCCGCCAAGCCCGGCGCCGTAGGTGACGGCAATTGCATCAATATCAGTCCAGGTGCATTTTGCCTCTGTTAAAGCCTGTTCAACGACCGGATTGATGGCCTCAATGTGGCTGCGGGCGGCGATTTCGGGCACCACACCGCCATACTGAGCGTGAATGTCCATGCTCGAAGCAACCACATTCGACAACAACGTCGTGCCATCTTCGACCACGGCGACGGCCGTTTCGTCACAACTTGTTTCAATCCCTAAAATTCGCATTAAAACCTAGTATACTTACACGTGATGGGTTTTCGAAAGTTTGTGAAGTTTTTTATTCCGACCAAGCTGTTCCGTACGATTGAGCCGTACGGCCATCTGCTTGAGGCGATCGTGTTCAATGTGCTGTATGGATTTCCGGCACGAAAGTTCAAAGTCATCGGGGTCACCGGCACCAACGGCAAGACGACAACCAGTTTTTTGATACACAAGATGCTGCGTGAATCGGGTCGCAAAGTAGGACTGATGACCACTGTCGCCTACGGGGCAAATGATGACATCAAGCCGCAGACATACCACATGACCAATGTCACGATACCAGCGCTGATGAAACGCCTCAAGGCTCTGCAAAAAGCCGGTGTGGAGTGGCTGGTGCTGGAGACAACCAGCCAGGCGCTGGCCCAAAACCGTGTCTGGGGCGTGCCGTACTCAATCGCGGTTATGACCAATATTACTCACGAGCACCTGGACTGGCACGGAACGTTTGCGAACTACCGCGATGCTAAGCGGCTCTTATTTGAGCGCGCCAGTGCCAACAAAAAGGGTCTTCGTCTGGGAATCATAAACGCCGATGACGAGTCGGCAAAGTATTTTGTGGCCGATGTTAAAAACCATGTAACCTATGGCATCAAAGACGGCGATATCCGGGCTAAATACATCAAACAAAGTCCGGCCGGCAGCCGGTTTGCCGCGGTAGTAGACGGCGAAGAGTATTGGATTAGTTGCAAATTGCCAGGCGAATTCAATATCTATAACTCTATGGCGGCAGTGGCGGTTGGCCGCGCTGTTGGGCTCACGAAAGAAGAGATTGAGCAAGGAATTGAGGCGCTGGAGGGCGTGGAAGGACGCATGACACGCATCGACGAAGGTCAGGATTTTGATGTTATTGTCGATTTTGCCCATACGCCAGACAGTTTTGAAAAACTATTCAAGGACTTAAAACCAGTCGTCAAAGGCAAACTGATTGTACTGTTCGGCTCGGCCGGGCGGCGAGATGAGGCCAAGCGGGCAATTCAGGGCGAACTGGCCGGCAAATACGCCGATGAAGTCATTATAACAGAGGAAGACGACCGCGATATTGATGGCCTGGAAATCATGAACCAGATCGCCGAGGGTGCTGAAAAAGCCGGTAAAACTCGCGATCGGAGCCTATTTTTGGTACATGACCGAACAGAGGCAATCCAGTTTGCGGTGAAACGTGCCAAAAAAGGCGATACCGTGCTGCTCCTCGGCAAAGGCCATGAAAAAACCATCGAACGAGCCGACGGCGAGCACCCCTGGGACGAAATCGCCGCCGCCCGAAACAGCATCAAAGGACGCAAGCACTTGTAATTTATAGGAAAATATGGTAGTATTTTAGAGTTATGGCACAAAAATCAAAGCCAAAGACCGAAGGCATGCCGTTCTGGCCCGAACACCTAGGACCAAAATTAGGTTCTGGTCAGGATAATGTTGTTTTTAGAATGGTTGGTAATCACGAGAAACCACATCTTCGGCCGCCACTTGGTAAGGTTTTGAAAATTAATCATGCCACCGTTGGCGAACATCGTGTGCGCTATGCGGACGAGCGCAAGGCTGCCGAAGCAGGCATACAGTATAAAAAGAACAAATACGATCTTCTGAAACTATTTCTTGGAGACTTCGTTCCAGATAGTTCGTTTGTGCTCGGAAGGGTAACTGAGGGCAATAGGACTCGTTATGCAGAGTATACAGTGCAAAAAGAAGTGCCTCGTGTATCTCTACACCAACTCACCAATGAACAGAGGCAGGATCCGCGCTTAACTAATCAAATTATTGAGCTAATGCAACGACTGCAATATATGTATAAGGTTATGGGGCGCGTGAATGCACGCACTGCGCATGGTGCTTCGCTTGATGGGAAACTCGATTTGGGTGGTGTATCTGATCACGCCAGGGTCGATGACTTTGATCATAATTTTGATGAAGCAGAAGCACAGCAAGTTATCGACGAGAATAGTTCACCAAATCTTCTCGTTGATCCAGACACTATGCAATTGTATTGCATTGATTTTGACCAGGGCCAGTGGAACAAGAGCATGACGCACGCAAAGCAATACGCAGAGGCAATTGTCGCCGAAGACAGAGCTGCCAGGCGTTGGACCTGTACCATCAGGCCTGGCGTTGCATCAATAGATAATACTGGCGTAATTCGAGAGCCGGGCATGTAATGCTGCAGCTGGATTTCCGCAATCCGCTGACAACCAGGCGCGCAGTAGGTTAAAATAACTAGTATGAGTACGCCAGAAGACCTGCAAGGTGGGCTGGGGGTCGCCAATATATTGCGCGAAACCATCGGGCCGGAATTTGACTTTTATCGTGAACGATTACAGGAGTTAGAGCCAAGTAAATTCGCGGTTATTAAGGTTGGTGGTGCAACGGTAGAAAAAGATTTAGATGCCTTAACCACGGATATTGCCATGTTAGCAGGGCTTGGCTTATATCCGGTGATTGTACACGGTGGTGGCCCTCAGATTAACGCTGATTTAGACGCACGTGACATTAAGCCGAAGATGTACGACGGTGTACGGATTACAGACGAGGAAACGTTGAGTAGTGTGGAGCGGGGGCTTGTGACAGTCAACCAAACACTTGTTGATGCGCTGGCTGCCAAAGGTGTAAAAGCCGAGGGAATAACCAGTGGTGTTTTTGAAGCGCACCCCTGGGACGAAATCGCCACCGCAAAAAAAGCAGCCAGGGCCGTCTAGGGGAATACTAAAGTTGACAAATAAGCACAAGCATGATACCATGGTTATGTTAGTTAAAAAATAAACAAATGAATACTCCAGCTACAAATCATCAGACAGTAACTGCCCAGGATAAACTCCCGAGGGATTTGTGGGGTCATCTCCAGGGAGCTGACCCACGATCATTTGAGTTTCGGGCAGATTTTGGAGCGCTTAACGAGCTTGCACATGAAACCGGATACGCTGCTCTGACACTGGAAGATATTTTTCCTCCTCTGGAGGCAGTTCCACCGAAGGGCTACAAAAGCGAACTGATCATTCCGGGTGGCGCTGAAGTTCCAACAGATCAATTTGAGGGAGTAATACTCTCATTTGCAAAGCAAGAGCCAAAAATTACGACCGACCTCCATCGCCTGGTAACAGATTCTGGCCAACCAATAAACCTTATTGACCTACGATCTCTCATGACAGCTGAAGTTCGCAGGGGCGGCCCATCTGAGCGGGTCGGGCAAGAAAGCCTCGACAGCTCTTTCTACGCAGACTTAAAGTTTATGCTCAGCAGCAGAGGACAATTGCCCCGCCGAAGTGTTAGCGGTGCTTCCAAAACGGTGGGCTACACCCGGCAAGGCAGTAACCTGGAGCGTGCCTATTGGATGCCGGTAACGCTCACAGACTCAGATGGTACGATTACAGTCGCTCGTATTGCCGATGCACGCGACAAACCAAGTGAAAAGGCTTTGTACCAGAGTGTTCTCGGTCTAAACTTGCAGATTTAGTAAAAAGATGCAACAATATAGCATCGATGAGCAAAGAAATAGGTGAAAATCTACCCAGTACTCTAGGACACTCAATTGAGTCGTTCGAAATAATGGGTCAGGAGAGAGATGGCGACGCCCGATGGGTTGGCGCAGAGATGGTTGTACGCGTCAGCACACTTGGCGGTTACTTCTTGGATGTTATTACAAAGGAACACTTTGCGAGTGAAAAGCTGAAAAAAGCGCTTGATGTAGCAGCCGACCTCGAGGAAATGCTCACAGCCGACGACGATGCGCCACAGCTCCCGCCTCCTTACGTTTTGAATGATGAAGAGCTTACCGACGAGATACTACATCGTAAGTTCCTTGGCCGAGTAATTGAAGCTGATCTGGCCGCCTCTTTATATAAAGCCTAGTGGCCTTTTAAGTACGGAGTTCCAGCGTCAGGCATTTGACGCCGCCGCCGGATTTTTGGAACTCACTAATCGGCACAGGGTAGACGCTCATGCCGCGTTTTTTATATTGCTCAATAAGTCCAGTAGCACGGTCAGATAGGACGATGCTGTGGCCGTCACTCATAGCGTTGAGGCCGTAGGCGAGGGCGTCAGAACGAGCTGCTTCGATAACATGCGGCACGGTATCTTTGATAACGTTGAGGCTCTCCTCGGTGAATAGCGGCGGGTAGAGAGCCACGGTTTCGCGATCGACAATCGTCAGGGCAGTGTCCAGATGATAAAAACGGGCGTCAGTCAGTTGGACCTCAACCACTTTTTTGCCAAAGAATTTTTTGAGCTCAGGGTGGGCGGCTTTGTCGCTTCGCCAGGGGTAGCCGGCAAAAACTATATCGTTCCAGACCAGGGCGTCGCCTTCGCCCTCAAAGTCGTACTTTGGCGTTAAAAATTCGCGGTAGCCGTGTTGCTCGAACCATGCCTTAAAATGTTCGGTTTCCGGCTGGCGATCGGGGGCGCGGAAGGTGGGCAGGGCAACTTTGCCGTCAATCACCAGTGCGCCGTTGGCCGTAAAGACCATGTCGGGGAGGTTTTTGACGGGCTTGATGAGCTCAACGTCCCAGCCAAGCTTGCTGGTGTAAGTGTGGTACAGCTCCTGCCACTGTTTTTTGGCCAGTTTTGGATCAACTTGGTTAGCAGTATCCATCCACGGATTAATTTCGTACTCGATGTCGAAAAAATCCGGCGAGCACATGAGAATACGCTTAGACATAAGTACTATTGTAACAAATATTCTAACCTTGAAGTCGATGGAGTAAAATGGTATAATCTTACAAAATCAGGTACGTTTATGGCAAAGTCACATAATAAATTGCAGCGGATTGGTCACAGCGGCGATCAGAATCGTCGGCTAGAGAATGCGACTATGCGGTCATCTCTGGAATGTACTGACGAGATAGCATCAATGGCTTCTTTTTTGGTGGACTTAGCAGAAGGCAGGAGTGTCGGCAAATATCCTGATCTTTTAGGTCACTCGGAGACAATCAAAAAAGGAGGGACTCTTAACAAAGCAGGGATAGAGACTCTCGAAAGAGTTTCAAGTGAGTTCAGTCAAACTGTGCAGGGCATCAGGGCAAACCTGGGAGATCTTACTGGAGAACGTCCTGTGTCGCTCACCATAAAGTCCTATAACCCACGTAGCCGTAACGGTCTCGCACCGCACAGAGATGCTAATTTTGGTGAAAATACAAAGCCTTCACTAGTGGGCATGGTGTCCATACTTGGGCTAAGAGACTCAGCGCTTTGGGTTGTTCCTCAGAGCATTATCCTTCCTGGTACTGACGAAGACTTTATGCATAGAGCCACTCGGGATGTATGTCTGACAAAAATGCGCGGCATTCTCGGTACACGAAGAGTCGAACTTACTCCTTTCAATGTTGATACACAGGCACCTGGCGACGTAACGCTGATTGACGAGCGACCAGAACGAGGAGGGGTGTGGGAAGATCCCAAGCTTGGTCAGGTTGCTGTGTGGCACTCGGTCTATGCACAGTTTGCCGATCCCCAATCTCCAGCAAACGATCCAACTGATAGCTACGTTGTAAGTTTAATCGCTCGTAATGGGCACAAGAACGCCAGAATTCCTGAAGCAGCCTAAATTAGCACTCGAGGGTTGCAAGTGCTAATTTTATTCGGTAGAATAGCCTTGAACTAAAGAGGAGGTTTGTCATTATGGGAGCACCTATTAACCCAATGCCCGAATATGTTGTCGTGCAAGCCGAGGAAGCAAGCGCCAAAACCGCCAGCGGCCTGTACCTGCCCGATAACGCTAAAGAAAAGCCCAAAACTGCCAAAGTTGTGGCCGTGGGAAGCACAGTAACAGGGGTAAAAGTTGGTGATAAGGTTATTTACCAAAATGAGTACGAAGCAACTAAAGTTAAATTTGGTGCGGACGAGTACTCGGTTATTTTTTATAAAAATATAATTGCAACAGTTAAATAGTAAGAAGCAAGAATGAAGATTATAGAAAAAAGAATGAGACAACAATCAAAAGGTTCTACATTCTACAATCTAACTTCTATAATCTATCTCGACTGAAAGGAGATCTGAAAATGGCAAAGAAAGTTTTTTATGATGATGACGCCCGCCGCCGTGTGCTGGCTGGCGCCCAAATTTTATACAACGCAGTCAAAACAACCATGGGGCCAAAGGGTCGCAACGTGGTTATTGACAAGAGTTACGGCAATCCAACCGTCACGCACGACGGTGTGACTGTCGCCAAAGGTGTCGAGATAGAGGACAAAGACGACGAAACGCTGGGCTACAAAGTGGGCGCTGAGCTTATCAAAGAAGCCGCCAACAAGATGAACGACGTGGCTGGTGACGGCACGACGACGGTCACGGTACTGACGTATCACATCTTAAACGAAGCTAACAAGCTAATTGCTGCGGGACATAACCCAATGCTGCTTCGAAAAGGTCTGGAGCAGGCTGCGCAGGATGTCATCAAGAAACTCGACGGCATGCGCGAAGACATCAAGGCCAACAAAAAGCGCGTGGCCGAGGTTGCCACCATCAGTGCCGGTGATAGTGAAATCGGTGAACTGATCGCCGAAGTTATCGAAAAAGTCGGTAAAGATGGTGTTGTGACGGTCGAGGAAGGCCAAAGCTTGCAGCTGGAGAGCGAAGTGGTGGAAGGGTTCACCATGGACAAAGGCTTTGTCAGCGGCCTGATGGCGACCGATATGACCCGCATGGAAGCGGTCATCGACAAGCCGGCGATTGTGATTACAGACAAAAAAATTACGTCCATTCAGGAATTTCTGCCACTGCTAGAAAAGCTGGCACAAACCAACAAAAAAGACATTCTGATCATTGCCGAAGATATCGAGGGCGAAGCGCTTGGCACGCTGGTGCTGAACAAGCTCAAGGGCGTGCTCAACGCCGTTGCCGTCAAGGCGCCGGCGTTTGGTGATCGTCGCAAAGAAGTGCTTGAAGACATTGCGATTCTGACCGGTGGGCAGGTTATTTCTGAAGAACAGGGCATGACGTTTGAGAACGTCGATCTTGACGTGGTCGGCACGGCTCGAAAAGCGATTGTGACCAAAGATGAAACGACCTTGATCGAAGGCGCTGGCTCGGTGGCGGCGCTGAAACAGCGTATCGCCCAGATTGTTGCCCAGGCAGACAATGCCTCGAGCGAGTACGATAAAGAAAACTACGACAAACGCCGGGCGGCGCTGGAAGGCAAAGTGGCGGTTATCAAGGTTGGCGGGGCGACCGAAACCGAAATCGAAGAAAAGAAATTCCGTGTTGATGATGCCGTGGCAGCCACCAAAGCAGCACTGGAGGAAGGCATTGTGCCTGGTGGTGGTGTCACGCTGGTAAACCTGGCCACTGCTATCAAGATCACTGGTACCGATTCGCAAGCTGCTGGTGCGCAGATTTTGCAAAGCGCGCTTGAGCAACCATTCCGTATTTTGCTGACAAACGCCGGTCTGAACGCTGATGAGTGGCTGCCACAGGTCAAGGCTGCCAAACTAGGGCAGGGCGTTGATGTGAACAACCCAACAAAACTGGTTGATCTGAAAAGCGCTGGCGTGGTTGATCCCGCTCGCGTGACTAGGGGAGCCATTCAAAATGCCAGCTCAATTGCCGGCACCAGCATGACCATGGGCGCGTTGGTGGTTGAAGTGCCCAAAGATGAACCAGCCATGCCAGCCGGTGGCGGTATGCCCGGCGGCATGGGCATGATGTAGCACCCTCTCTGGGGGTATCCCAAGGGGGCGGTTCGACGGAGCCGTTATACGTCAGCGATCGGCTCTATGGCAACAATCTCGGGTGCTATATAACCGGTGCCGTTGTTGCCATGGGCGTTTGGTTTGTAAAATACTAGCCTGGCTTTTTGTTGGGTACTTGTTCCGTCAAAAGGCTCAATGTAACCCTTGGTCATAAGGTGGACAAGCTCTGGTGTACGGAGACGAGTGGCACTGCGTGTCAGTGCTATTTTTTTCAACATTTTGTCGGCACTACCAACGTGGCGACTCTCCTCGGATTCGTTAATCTGATCGTACGTGTACGCTCCGATTAAATATGCGCCAATCAAATGGCCTGCTGGTGTTGATTTCTGGCTTGTCCCCAAGAATTTGATAGCAGCTTTTTTGATGCTGGGATTATCTTTTGCTGTAGCATCGGTGAGCAATGCCCAGCCATTCATGTCTTCTTGTTGTGGAAAAAGTCGGTCGAGATGGACGTACATTGCCTCATCGGTAAGATTAGGGCGTATCTCCTCAAGTATTTGCCGAGTATTATCTGGTAGCGACGAAAGCAGCGCTCCTTTGGGTTCGGCCTCTATAGCTTCGACAATAACGCCATTCTTAATACCTAGTGTTAAGTACGCGGTCGGGTTTGACAATTCGGGGCTGTACAGCGGTGCCACCAGACTGGCATTCACATCATTTGCCAGTGATTCGCAGCCGCGGAGCGTTGTCAGAGCCAGCTGTTCGCTTACCTTTGTTTGATGCGACACCTCGCTCTGAAGTTCTGCTTCTCGTTGTTGGTATTGCACGATCAGACTGGTTTTGGCTGTTGTATCTATAACTTCGCCGAGCGTTGCGTCGTCCGAGTGCGCAATGAGTGCGCTGAGCTGGTTGATATCGGCAACATCGAGTCCAAGAACAGAACGTCGTTTGCCTCTGTCGGGATGAACCAGGGTGGCTAGTGATTTTGCCAGACTGGCAAGTACCAACCTGGCTTCATCAGGCCGGAGTTCGGCGACAAGATCAGGACGTACGCCGAGCTGCTCAATAGCCGAGCTTACGGCGTGTATCCTATCGGGTTGTACGGGTTGTTCGTAGGCGGGCATGGCGGCTCCGGCTAGTCGATTTCAAATTCTTGGCCGTCGGCAGCGGTAATTGTCTGCCGGTTGTCGCCAAGAGTTTCGTCATTTTCGTCGCCGTTTTCGTCCCAGTCAAAAAGATGGGTGTCATCAAGCGATTCATCTTCATCGAGATCTTCAGTTAATTCAACCAGTAGTCTTTCGGCTTTATCCTCTTCGGCATCGACAATTGAAGTTGCAAAACTCTTACGCAGCTCGTCCATGTGACCAAGGCTGCCGTCGCTTAACATTGCGTTCAGCGTCAGGATACCGTTAAGGGCGCCCAACGAAAAATCAACATTGAGCTGGCCAGCAATCTGGTCGACCGGTATACCGGCCAGACCATGGCTGCGCAACAGATCGACGAGATCATCGACCGGATCGATTTCGATATCGGTTAGTTCGCCGTCAAGCGGCAACTCGGCAGCCATAACGGCAGTCATGTCGGTGGCCATAGCAGCACCAATTACATCGCCTTGGTAGCGGGCGACTATTGTCTGGACAGCAGCCGGGTGAAGTACGATATCACCGCTGCGCTGGGCAGCGTGCTCGAGTAGCTCAAGCGCTATTGATTGTTCGGTGTCGTGTGGTTCAATTGCTATTTGTTTAGTTTCTTTTTCCATTTTCCTATCCTAAATAATCATCAAGATTGACATCTTCGGCCATATCTTCAGCAAAATCGGCCTGGTCTTGTTCGCTACCAGCGGCAACCATAGCCTGCCGGCCGACACCAACATGCCGATCTTTTGAGCTCTGAACATCCTTGTCAATATCGCCAAGGCCTTCAGCCTGTAGTGCTGCTTCAACCGCAGCCGGGTCATCCCAATTAATTTCTGGGTTCATACATTTCTCCTTCTACTTGTGTTAATTCCCACCCGAGGCCGAGCAGAAGCACCTAGAATATAATGTTTATTCATTATAGTCAATCATAACGTAACGAAAATGATAATAACAGAGGGTAAAAATGTCAAATTGAGATTGACAAAATATGTCTTCTGCGATATAGTACAGCGTATGCAAGACATATTAAAAGACCTGGGCTTACGTGATAAAGAAGCCAAGTGCTATGTGGTGTTGCTTGAAAATGGGCGAACGACGGCCGCGATGCTGGCCAAACAGATCGGCGAAACGCGCACTAACACCTATATGATTCTGGAAAATTTGGACAAAGTAGGTTTGGTGGAAACAGATGAAAGTCAGGCCGTGCGCCGCTACCGCGCAACTGAGCCAGCCAATCTGAAGCGGCTGCTTATGAATCGACAACATGAGCTAAAACAGGCGAATACGACGTTAAATCAAGCATTGCCCAAGCTACAATCGTTATACAACCTTGGGCAGCTCAAGCCAGGTGTCGTGTATCTTGAAGGTCTGGATGGGCTGAGGGCAGCCCTGGATGACATGGCTCGATCCAAAGAAACAGCGCGTATTATTCCGAGTGGTGATTCGCCGCATATTCCCGAGGCGTGGGATATTTTGCAGAGTGGAGTAAATAAACGCGCAAAGTTGGGCGTAAAATCCAAAATTATCTTCCCGGAATCATTGCGCACGTCGCTTGAATTCGAACGTCTCAAAAAGCAGGGCATGACCATTCGCTTCTGGGGTGAACGAGAATACCCGGGTGAGTTCGTGGTGTACGGTGACAAATGTTTGTTTACGACCTATAAACCGCGAGTGATCAATACAATTTTGACTGATGCCGTGATCGCGCAAACGCTGAGAATGCTGTTTGACGATATCTGGGAAAAAGCCAAGCCGTAAGCCTTTTCTTGCATAAAATACGACTTTGTAGTATTATTGCCATAGAAATTGGAGTTTTCTATGGCATTTTGGAATCGTAATAAGCAAGTACAAAACAGCGAGCTGCCCGAAGAAGTTCGCGAGTATTACCAGTCGACGCAGCGCTCTCGACGCGGTTCGGCGGTGTTGTTCGGGTTGTTAACACTACTGTTGACTTTGGCAATTGCAGCCGCTCTATACTTTGCCGGCCGCTTTGTATGGCAACAATTCTTTACTGATGAAGCACCGGCGCCAACCAGCAGCGAACAGTCTACTGAAGAAGTTGCGGCTCCGCCGCCAGTCAGTGATCAAGAATCAGATAGCGAATCGCAAAGCAGCACGCCGAGCACATTGCCTGGTGACTCAACTGAAAGTGAAAGTACAGAGAGCAGCGGTACTAGCAGCACAAATTCAACCCTGACCCAAACGCCAGACACTGGTCCGGGCGATGTTATCGCACTATTCGTTGGTACTGTTCTGGTTGCTGCTCTCGCCTACGAAGTGCTCGCTCGCAAGAAACAAGTAAGCTAACGTACTAGTTAGCTTACTTGCCTTGGGTGAAGTAGTTGATTTCGTTGACGATATCAAGCAGCGCCTGAGCGCGTTCTTTGTCTTTTTTAATCTGCTTGGCAGCCTCATATGCCTTTGGCACCAGACTTTTGTCGTCGGTCGCCTGGACCATCATCATGGTAGTCTGGAAGCGCTCTTCCGGCTCTTGGTCAAGCTGGTCAAGCAGCGGCGACAAATCCTGCAAGGCACTGCGTTTTATTTCGAGTAAGTCACTATCTATTGCGCTCGCTGGCGCAGCGGTGCCGGTGCCGTCTTGCTGCTGCGGCGTGTCATCTGGGGCCGCGTCTGTAGCTGGTACGTCCGGCGTTACTACCGGCTGAGCTTGATTGTCTTGCTGTGTATTATCTTGATTATCGTCGAACATCCCACCTCCTTAATCTATATGTAAGCATAGCATTGTTAGACGCTTGGTGGCAAGCTATCGTATACTAAAAGTGATAAGCCAAACGGGAGACCTGTTCACGATGTTAGACGATCTGAAATACATTCACCAAAAAGACGCCCAAGACGCCTTGGGTATTGCCGAAAAACAATATCAGCAGCTGCAACACCCTTTCCCAGTAACCTGGGAAAAAGGCGCGCAAATCGAAAATATCGTGTTTGCAGGCATGGGCGGCTCAGCACTCGCTGCACTCTTAAGCACCACCTGGCCGAGCTATGATGTGCCGTTTCAAATATCGCGCGACTACACGATTCCACCGTACGTTGGCCCGAACACATTGTTTATCGCCTCGAGCTACTCGGGCAATACTGAGGAAACACTGGAAGCGCTCGAAAAAGCACAAGCCAGCCGCGCCCAGATCGCCGTAATTACCTCAGGCGGTAAGCTGGCTGAGATTGCCAAGGCCAACCACTACGCACTGCTGGAACTGCCGAGCGGTTTCCAACCGCGGTTTGCTACACTGGCGAGCTATAAAGCCTTGATGAGCTTGCTTGACGCTGCGGGTATTACCCAGAAAGCGGCCGCCAGCCTGGAACGAGAGGCTCTGTTTCTGCAGGAAACAGTCAAGCGCTGGCTACCAACCGTGGCTGCAAAGGACAACCGCGCCAAACAGATCGCGCTTGATAGCGTTGGCCGTTCCATGGTGGTCTACGCCGGTTCGTTCATGTATCCGGTGGCCTACAAGTGGAAAATTAGTTTTAACGAAAACGCCAAAAACGTCGCCTGGGCAGGGCAGTTCCCGGAGTTTAGTCACAATGAGTTCTTGGGCTGGACCAGCCATCCGGTCGATAAACCCTATACAGTTATAGATCTAAGAAGCAGTATAGAGCATCCGCAAGTCCAAAAACGTTTCACTGTAACCGAGAAGCTGCTATCCGGCAAACGGCCACACCCGATTGTCGTAGACGTGCGGGGTGAGGGCATATTACAGCAACTATTATGGGCGGTGGCACTGGGTGATTTTGTCAGTTTGTACACGGCGCTGTTGAATGGGCTCAATCCAACACCCGTTGATTTAATCGAAAAAATGAAAGCCGAGCTAGCCGGCGCCTGAGCCATGCACGCCTCAGACGATATTAAAAAACTAGGGACGATTCTATCAGTCTGGGCGCATCCGGACGACGAAACTTTTGCGGCTGCCGGTCTGCTGGCTACCGCCGTCCAAAACGGTCAGACGGTGGTTTGCGTGACGGCCACAAAAGGCGAGGCTGGCGTACAAGATGAGAAGAAATGGCCAGCCAGACAACTTGGTGATATACGGGCAAAAGAGCTGGCGGCGGCTCTGAAAATTCTGGGCATTAGGCAACACGAATGGTTAGGGTATCGGGATGGCGCCTGCCAGGCCGCGCCCGAGCAAGCAGTAGTCGCAAAAATTGCCGCGCTCCTGCATACCCATAAGCCGGACACGGTTATTACCTTTGGTCCAGACGGCCTGACCGGTCATCCGGATCATTGCTGTGTTTCCGGCTGGGTCGATAAGGCAGTGACGGCGGCTGCCGCAGACATCCGTGTCCTACACGTCGTGAACGCACCAGGGCATTACGAGCAGTACCTCAAACAAATGGATAAACGTCTCGATATTTTTTATAACATCGACAAGCCAGCACTCCTGGAGCCTGAAGCGTGCGCGCTGTACTATGAACTGCCTGATGAGATGTGCAGGTGCAAATGTGCGGCGCTCAAAGCCATGCCATCACAGACCGCCGGTATGTTCGCGGCATTTGATGAGGATTTTTTGCAAAAAGCGTTTGGCGTTGAAGCATTCAGGCGTGCTCGATACTAGATAGGCTTATCACGCACGTTGAGCAAAAAGCCGACATACACGATTATGACATGGACCGCAAACCAAACAATAATAATCGCAATTGATTCTTGCGGTGTGAATGGCTGCATAATACTGGCAAATAACAGCCCACCGAATACATAGTCAAGCTGGTCAAACGGAAACCAGCTGGCGCCAGACGGTATGTTGAGCTGCCGCTTAAAAAAGCTTTCGACGGCGTCACCCACCAGCGCACCACAGCCAAGCAATCCACCGTATGCCAAAGCCAGTAAGCCAACAAATCCCTGGCCGCTATCCTGCAAGATAAAAGATTGCAATAAGCCAGTTACCGCCCCAACGATAATGCCAAAAATGAGGCCGCGCCAGGTTTTGCTGTCGCCAAAGATGCGTTTGCCGTGCCAGTGCTTGCCGAAGTCAATAGGCGTGTTGAATCGGCGGAGGAGGGGCAGGCGGGCTGCGACGACTGGCGACGCGTTTGCCAGCCCAGCTGGCAAGAAGGCCCAAAGTGCGAACCACAAAATATCCATGCTATCGCCCCAACCTTTTGAGTAAACGATTTGTCTTTGGGTTCAGCAAGGTGTGAAGCGGTGGCCGATGCATGGTCAGATGACCGAGCCCAATCTGAGCAGCCAGATTTGTGGCGGCGGGCTTCTTTTTTATCACCGTAAACGCGGTGCCGACGCCTTTGAGTCCGTGCGCATCGCTGGCAGCGGCCACCGGCTTTTGATTGAGCCTGGCCCAGGTGGTGGCTTCCGGACCTTTGTTCTGAAAAACCGCTCGCCCGTTGTACGACTCAACAATATCGACCAGATCGGCGTGCGTTTCAAGGGTTGCTTTGCTCACACCGGACCGAACGGTCTCAAGCGGGTGGGGTATATAGACGACGCCATGCTGCTTGCGAATTCTGGCCATCGTTTCCTGCGCGGACAATCCCGCCGGAATTGCTGTTTCCAGAAACAGCCCGATCACTTCGCCTTCGCGAGTCATGATCTCTTCGCCGACGATAATTTTGTCGCCCAGCATCTTCTGCAGGGCAATGGCGAATTCAATGGTATTATGGTCGGTCACCGCAACATAGTCCAATGTGCCATCCTCAAGCAGGTTCATATATTCGTCTTGGCTGATGCCGCCGTCCGGCGAGGCAATGGAATGGGTATGCAGGTCGATCTTGTACATTAGCGGAGTCTTCCTTTTACTATCATAACTCGTTCAATAACAGTAATAACACCGAGCCCGACGATAATGATAAGGCCAATTGCTAATTTGTCAGCAAGGAGCGCAACTACCAACACAACCATCCGCACGTCAAAACTCATGATACCGGCACGGAATCTTTTATTGGTTTGGTGCGTTTTTGTTCCACTTGTGACCGCTTCACCCCAAGCGTTGGTATAGCTTATCAGCAGGCTAATCCCACAGGCTGCAACTGCCCAGATAGCCAGGGTTGATTCGTGCAGTGCCACGAATGAGTAGGCAAGACCCGTATAGATGAGCACTTCCTTGGTGCGGTCAGTCACCGAATCGAGAAACATGCCAAACTGCGTTGTCCTGTTTTGCAGCCGGGCCAGCTGGCCGTCGAGCGTGTCAAATAGCCCGAACACTATTAGCAGGAGTGCACCGAACGTATAGTCGCCGCTGGCGATTAGCAGCGCGATAGGAATATGCATAAACAGCCCAAAAAGTGTCACCGCATTTGGGGATAATTTGCCCCCGGTTGCCTTGTCAAGACCGCGCGCGACAGCCCCCATTGCTGACCGAACCAGATTGCGGATTCTTTCCATGCCAGTATTATACCCTGGATTTTGGCAAAACCGCGGTACAATGGGGGAGTGAAAACAGCACAACTACCTGTCACGGGTCGGGTACTGGGAATACTATTCGCGTCAAGCATGGTCAGCGTCAGCTTGTTGGCAATTCGCATGCTGGCGGCGGGCAACAACCGTTTCTGGTTTATGCTCTGGAACCTGTTTTTGGCTTGGCTACCGGTGTTGTTTGCGTTTGGGTTGCGCGCCAATCTTGATAAAAAACCGCTCAGTCATTGGCAGAACCTCTTGTTGTTTGTGGTTTGGCTGGGCTTTTTGCCAAATAGTTTTTATATCATGAGCGACCTGATTCATCTGCAGAGTTCCGGAGAGACGCTTGTGCTCTACGACGTTGCCATGATGATGTCCTTTGTCTTGAACGGACTCATTCTTGGCTACATCAGTGTATTTGTGGTTCACCGATTGCTGCTGCAGCGTTTTCGCCTGCGATATGCCCATAGCCTGATCGGCCTTGTATTGCTTGCCAGCGGATTTGCCATCTATCTTGGTCGCTATCTGCGCTGGAATACCTGGGACGTTTTGTTCAATCCGGCCGGGATTCTGTTTGACCTCTCAGAGCGGATTATTAATCCGTTAGGGCACGCCCAAACCTATATCATTACGCTGGTGTTTTTTGTGGTGATTGCCAGTACCTATGCGGTGGTTTACGAGCTGGTTTCTATGCTTGGTCGGTACAAAAAGTCCTAAGACCTACTCCACGTCTATCTGTTGATAGCGAAATTTTAGCAGCTGGTATGATTTTCAATCTGTTTTCTCGGCTTTTGGTCGTACCTGTCGGTACGAACCGAAAACGAAAAAGAGATTGAAAGTACCAGATCTGAAGTTTTTAGCCGACAGATAGATATGGGTTAGCTCTAACTTCTGGTATACTGACCTCAGTTATGAAAGAAATTCAGGAGTTGTTGCAAAAAGCAGTCCATGCCGCCTTTGATGAAGCCGTCGCGGTGGAGTTAACACGCCCTGACGAGCAATTCGGTGATTTTGCTACCAATGTTGCTTTGCAGCTTGGCAAAAAACTTGGCCAGAATCCTCGTGAAGTTGCCGAGAAAATCGCAGCCGAACTAACAAGTAGTTCAATGATCGCCAAGTCTGAAGTTGCTGGCCCCGGGTTCATCAATATCACCCTGAACGATGAAGCGCTGTGGAACGCGGCACAGACAACGCCCGAGAAATCCTTAGAAGGCCAGAAGATACTTCTGGAGTACTCAAACCCGAATGCCTTTAAGGAGCTGCATACGGGGCATCTGTACCAAACAATTGCTGGTGACACCATCGGCAGACTGCTGGAAGCATCAGGAGCGACAGTTTACAGAGCTAATTTTGGCGGAGACGTCGGCTTGCATGTTGCCCGATTTTTATACGGCGCCTGCAGCAAATTGGGTGGGGAAAATCCCGAGAAACTGGCCGATATTACACCTGACGAGCGTACAAAATGGATCAGCCAGGCTTACGTGACCGGTGCCAAAGCTCATGAAGAAGACAATAGCGCGAAGGCTAAAATCGAAGCTTACAACAAACAGGTCTACGAGTTTCATAGCAACGACGACCACGACAGCCCACTCGCCCAAATTTATTGGACCTGCCGCGAGTGGAGTTACGATTACATAAAAGATCTATACAAAGCGCTGCAAGTTGCGCCGTTCGATAAGTTTTACCCGGAGAGTACAACCATAACGCCAGGCACTGAACTGGTCAAAAAACACACCGGCAGTGTCTTTACAGAGAGCGAGGGTGCGATAATTTTCCCTGGGGAAGAAGGCGGCTTGCACACCAGGGTGTTTATTACCTCCCAAGGCCTGCCAACGTATGAGACTAAAGATTTGGGCGTTATCGTTAGCGAGGTCAAAGACTTTGCCTATAACAAACGGGTGGTGATGACTGGAAATGACCAAAGTGAGTACATGAAGGTAGTGTTTGCTGCCGTGCAAAAAATTGATCAAGAGCTGGCAGAAAAACAACAGCACATCACCAACGGAACAGTATTGTTTGGCGATGGTAAAAAGATGAGCTCACGGCTCGGCAATGTGACAAGGGCGGTCGATGTAGTAGAGGCGGTGAGAAGTCAGGTTGAGGCTGAAACTCCAGAGATCCGGGAGGCAATAACGCTCGGTGCTATCAAATACTCGTTTTTGAAGCAGCGATTGGGCGGCGATATAGCTTTTGATGTTGCTGAGTCAGTTAGTCTTCAGGGAAACAGCGGCCCCTACCTGCAGTACGCTCACGCGAGAGCCAGAAGTATCATTAGTAAAACCAAACAAGCCGGTGCAAAAGATGTGCGCGCTTATCCCGCAGAACTCAATCCGGAGGAACGATTATTAGTGCGAAAACTTAGCGAGTACACAGAGACAGTTGATAGGGCGGTCGCTGACATGATGCCGCACCACATCTGTATTTACTTGTATGAACTTGCCCAGGTGTTTAATCGGTTTTATGAAAACAACCGAGTGATAGGTAGCGACAGAGAGGTGGACAGGGTCTCTCTGGTGCTTTTGTACACTACAACACTCAAAAATGGGCTAGAATTGCTTAATATTCCAGCACCTGAGCGCATGTAACTGACTTCGGGCTCGTTTCATTGTATACTGGACTCATAATTAACAAGGAGGGGTGAGCCATGGATCCCGTTACATCTTCACAAGGTGTAAGATAGTCGGGATTAAGTGCATCAGACCAACCAAGGAAGAGAGGTGTAACGGAATGGAAGTGCTCATGGATTACATTGGTCAACTTAACTGGATCGCAGTGCTTGCCGCGGCTGCCGCTGCTTTTGCGGTTGGAGCCGTCTGGTATTCGCAAAGTGTGTTTGGTAAGGCTTGGATGAAAGGTGCAGGGCTGACGAAAAAACAGATCGACAACCCCAACATGGTCAAAACCATGGGTGGTGGGGCAGTGACCATTTTCGTGAGTGCTACGGCGCTGGCGGTACTGTACGATGTGCTTGCACTCGACAGCGTGTTCAGCGGCGCATTGCTCGGCGTGCTGGTTGCAGGTGGCTTTATCGTAACCAACAAGCTCATGCACAACTTTTTTGAAGGCAAATCATCAGAATACATTATGATTACAGCGCTGGGCGATATTGTGTCCATCGGAGTAATGGGTGCGGTACTCGGGCTACTTCGATAGGAGGATGCGTCAGTGTCAGAACAACAACCCAAACCAAAATTGCAGCAGCGGGTTCGAGCCCGAACCAAAAACGAATTCGGCGGTTTTTTGGAATTCGTCCGCACGCAAGGTGTCGTCGGCCTAGCCATCGGATTTACTATCGGTGCACAGGCCAAAGTTCTGGTTGACCAGTTGACCTTAAGTTTTGTGAACCCGATTTTAGGCCTGATTGTCGGCAGCGGCGACGGCCTGAGCAGCAAGGTCTTCCACCTAACGTTTAATGGACAGACGGCAACCTTTGCCTGGGGCGCGTTTGTCTACTCGCTGATCAACTTTTTTGTCATCGCGGCCATTATTTACTTTACGTTTCGATGGTTAAAACTTGATAAGCTTGATAAGCCCAAACAAAAATAATCAATGACGAATCCCAAGAAAGAGCAGCCCAAAACGCTACAGCTTTTTATCCAAGGGCAAGGCCGTACCGTCGTACTGCTCCACGGGTTTATATCCACGCACCGCTACTGGAATAGTGTTATTGAGCAGTTGCCGACTGACAAAGTTCGCACGGTTCGCCCAGATTTGTTGGGTTTTGGCGCGTCTCCAAAGCCACGGCGTTCGGCGCATACGCTTGATGAGCATATCGAATGGCTGATACGGAGCTTTGATGGCGCAGCTATCCGGCCACCCTATGTGCTGGTTGGCCATTCTATGGGTGCTGCCATCGCACTGCATTGGGCAGTGCGCGAACCCGAACGTTTCTCGCGCCTGATTATCAGTGGATTGCCATTTATTGAGGATGGCCGGTTGATTGACCAAGTGCTGAGCATGTCACCGCGCTACCACAAGCTACAACATAGTCAGTTCAGAAAACGGGCGGCCTTTCAGCTGGCAAAAGGGATAAGCTATCTGCCCAGGACGGTCGCGCCGCTGGTAATACGCGAAGTGCCGACGCATATTGCCAAGGACACTACTCGGCACAAAGCACATACTCGCAAGAAAATTGTGGCCCAAAATTTTTTGTCGGACATGGCGCTTGAAGATTTGGCAACGGTTACGGTGCCCATCTCACTGATTATGGCGACCGAAGATTCTCTGGTTGCTGACGCTGATATGTTGGCGGCGACCGCTACTGCTAATCCATATGCCAAACTCATAACTGTTTCGGGCGACCATCAAATCCCGCTCAATCACCCAAAACTGTTCGCTGACGCCATTCGTGGCGTATAATAGATAGTAATGAAGCATCGCAACCAAAAACCGACAAAAATTGTCTGGGTGGATCTGGAAATGACCGGACTAGACCCGATTAAAGACGTTATCCTGGAAATCGCCGCTGAAATAACCGATATGGAGTTCAAAACCTTGGCTACCTACGAGGCCTGCATCAAGCAGCCGCGTGAGCTGGTGGTCAAACGCATGCAGGCCAACGCCTGGTGGCAGAACTATCCGGAAAACCGCGAAGCATTTGTTAATGGCCTGAGCAAAGGCAAAACGCTCAAGACAGTCGAAAAGGAAATGATAGCGCTACTCAACGAGCACTTCGGTAGCCAGGCAGCCATCATGGGCGGTAATTCTATCTGGAATGACCGCATATTTATCAAACAGTGGATGCCGGCGCTTGACCTCAAGCTGCACTACCGCATGCTGGATGTCAGTGCCTGGAAGGTGTTTATGCACGGCCGCTTTGGTCTGGAGTTCAAAAAGCCAGAAGTGCACCGTGCTTTCGAAGACATCCAAGGCTCCATCGCCGAATTGCAATATTATCTGGAATGGTTCAATAAACATGGCGATAAGTCATAAAGTAGTCGAAGCCTACGTATTAAGTATGCCGAACGCTAGATTGGACTATCCGTTTGGCAAAGATGTTGCCGTCTACAAAGCAGGTGATAAGATGTTCGCGCTGATTCCAGAAAATACTAACCCGGTGCGGATTAGCCTCAAGTGCGACCCGCTGCTGGCAGAAACGCTGCGCGAAAAATACGAAACCGTGCTGCCAGGCTATCACCTGAACAAAAAACACTGGAACACCATCATACTCTCCGGTCAGCTCGGCTGGGAGCAGGTCCAAGACCTCATCAGTCATTCGTATAATCTCGTTGCTGGTATAACGGACTAGTTTGTCTTAGTCGTGTCAAGCAGTGCGCGAGCGTTTTCATAGGCTTGCGCCAGTACTTGCTTGGTTGCTTCAGCACTTGTTGCGTTGTACGCACTCTCCAGATCTGACTGGTAGTCAACCAGCAGCTCCCGCATAATGGTCGTAAATATCGTGTCAAAGGTGCCGTTTTGCTCAGCAGTGGTGAGCTTGGTATCGGTCTCGCTGTCTCTGCCCAGTGCCAGATCTTTTTCGGACGTTTTGCCGCTGATACGCTTGACCACAGCGGCCTTATCGGTACTCAGTGCCAGGTTCGTGCTGACTGCCAAAGTCTTGGCGTTAACCCCCGTTGCTTTGTCGGTACCGATCGCAGCGACACGCATAATCTCAGTTTGTTGCGTTGCAATGCTCATCAGTTGATCTTTACTACTGCCTCCACCACCGAGCAGGCTGCTGACGATAATAATGAAGAAGGTGACGACCATCAGTCCAACAATAGCAAGTATCAGTATTCGCGTTTTACTGTTGCTGCCACCGCCAAACAAAGACTTCTTTGGCTGCGGGTTGTTCATGATGAAATCATACTGCTGGGAATTGAATTGCCCAGGCTGTTGCTGCGGTTGCATACGTACTATTTAAGCATAAGAGAGACATTAACAGAAGATATAAAGCTCGTATTCGAACAACAACACATACATCCGTTTTGTGACGGCCGTCACAAAACGGATGTATGTGTTGTTGTTGATGAGGTGGGCAAGTGATGAAATGCACAAAAGTGAAGATATGTACAGGTGTAGAGACGCGCAGGCGACAGAATATTGTTGACAAATAAGCACAACTGTGATAATCTTGAAACAAGACTGACAAACAAAAAAAGCTAAATAAGGAAACAAAATGAGCGAACAAGTCCCACAATCAACACCAGTCAGAACAAGCACAGCTTGATGCCGAAGCAACCCAAGCGGCACAGCGTGTGATTCATGACGGCAATCTGGAGTACACGCAACATCACCCTGACGCCGTCGTAGATTCTGATAAAGCTAAAGCTATGGCATATGCATCAAAGACTGCCGAATCCATGGTTGGATTTCACTCAGATAATGCACTCAATGCAACGGAACATTTAGGTGACCCAAATTATGAAGAGACGGTTAATCCTCGATCCAAAGGAGGATATCGATTAGAGCCACGAACGCTTAACGCAAGCAGGGCGGCTAATCATCATGCTAAACTTGCTGCAAAAGAACGTGCAACAGCCGACTATCAAGCTAAGGAGGCCGCCGCTGTATATGATCGAGTTAACGCCCTAAAGAAGGGTGAGCAAAAAGCTGCCTAAGGTTAGAAAAAAAGTAAACAACATTCTGTCGGCCTAAAAAAGACATCAAGAAAGGAGTCGGAGTAAATAATCGGGCTCTTTGTACATTAACGTGCCTATGCTAGCTTCTAACCTCTAACTTCTATATTCTAGTTAGTATGGATGCGGTAGAGGATATAAAGTCAAGGCTGTCTATCGAGGATGTTGTAGCGGACTACATGGAGCTCAAACGAGCCGGGCGCAATTTGAAAGCGCTCAGTCCGTTTAGCAGTGAAAAGACGCCGAGCCTGATGGTGAGTCCTGAAAAACAGATATGGCATGACTTCAGTAGTGGCAAGGGCGGCGACATGTTTACGATTGTCATGGAGCTGGAGGGCGTGGATTTTAAGGGCGCGCTGGAGATTTTGGCTAAAAAGGCTGGTGTTGATTTGAACCAATACCAACGCGGCGGCGACAGCGGCCGTTCAAAGCAAAAAGCCAGACTATCAGAGGCACTGGAGCTCGCCGCCAAGTTTTATCAGGTGCAATTTAGTAAAAACGCGGCGGCGCTGGAATATATCCTGAAAAAACGCGGCTACAGCAAAGAAACGGCGCTGAAATTCCGGATCGGCTACTCGCCAAACAATGGTGCTGCCCTAGTCGATTTTCTCCAGTCCAAGAAGTTTACCGACGCAGAAATCAAACAGGCCGGTCTTGCAACCGATCGTTATGGCAAACTGAGCGATATGTTTCGCGGCCGGATTATGATACCGCTGCAAGATGCGCGGGGGGCAGTAATTGGCTTCACAGCTCGTTTACTGGCTGACCAACCGAACGCACCAAAATACATCAACACACCGCAGACAATGCTGTACGACAAAAGCCGTCAGGTGTACGGACTGCATCTGGCCAAAGAGGCCATTCGCAAGCAAAAGTTTGTAGTGGCGGTGGAGGGCAATTTGGACGTCATTGCGTCGCACCAGGCAGGGGTGCGCAATGTCGTGGCCTCTGCTGGCACCGCTATGACGGAGTATCACCTCAAGGAGCTCATGCGTTTTACCGATGATATCCGCCTGGCGTTTGACCAAGACCAAGCGGGTTTGAACGCCATGGAGCGTATTATTCCCTTGAGCAGCAAAGTTGGTGCTTCTTTGAGTATTATTACGGTGCCTGAGGGCAAAGATCCGGATGAGCTGATCAAAAAAGATGTCCAGGCGTGGCAACAGGCTATCAACAACTACGACTACGCAATTGACTGGCTTATCAAACAGTATGAACACAAACTTGATACAAAATCTGGCAGCGGCAAACGAGCCTTTACCGATACGGTATTGCCGATTGTTGCCCAGCTGAGCGACAGCGTCGAAAAAGATCACTACCTGGGTATAATCGCTGACAAAATCGGTGTTACGAAGGCAGCCCTGAACACGAAGCTGCAAACTGCCAAATCAGGTCCGACGAGTCGGCAAAAGGCCAACAAAGCAACCGTTGTGTCTAGCGCTGAGGCTGACGCCAATAAAACGCAAAACCAACTGCTGGCACTCTGTTTTGCCCGCAGCGATCTGAGAACCTACCTGGAGCCAATTCGGGCAGAAATGATGGCCAGTGAAGACGCCAGCGCTATGCTGCGATTCCTACAAAAACACCCGGATATTTCGGCTAAAAACATCAAAGATCACCACGCAGATTTGAAAGAAGTTGCCAAATACAGTAAAATACTTATATTACTGTATGAGGAACTCTACGCTGACCTCGAGTCTATAGAGCTTCGTTATGAAGCCGCTCGGTTGCAGGTACGGACAATAGAGCAATATGTAAAACGAAAAAAAGCTGAACTGGCTGCTGCCATGCGTGAAGCAGACGAGGCCACGACAGACAATTTATTACAAGAGGTAAAGAAGTTAGACGTACTGCTCAAAACGTCAAAGGAGACCGCCCATGGGCAATGACAAGAAAAAACTCGACCCCAAAACCATTGAAAAAATAACCAAGAAGCTTCTCGACACTGCCAAAAAAGACGGCAAGATCGAGCAGCGAGCGATTTTTAAGGAAATCCCTGATACGCCCGAACATATCGATGTGCTCGAAGCGTTTTATAAAGTTCTGGACGAGGCAGGTGTTGAGCTCATTGAGGCAACAGAGCCAAATGCCGAAGATTTTTCCGACGAATGGGTTGCCGAAGACGAAGAAGAGGAAGTAACGGTCCCCGAACAGGTGTACTTGGACGATATCTCGGACGACTCAGTGCGTTTATACTTGCGTGAGATTGGTAAAATTCCGCTGCTCAAGCCCGACGAAGAGTTGGCGCTGGCCTATAAAGTTGTATCTGGCGATAAGCGGGCCAAAGATAAAATGGCCGAAGCCAACATGCGCCTGGTGGTATCGATTGCCAAACGCTACGTTGGCCGAGGTCTGGACCTTTTGGACCTCATCCAAGAGGGCAACACTGGACTGCTGCGCGCGGTGGAGAAGTTCGACCCGGACAAGGGCTTTAAGTTCTCGACCTACGCTACCTGGTGGATTCGCCAGGCTATTACGCGTGCCATTGCTGACCAGGCACGAACGATTCGTATCCCGGTGCATATGGTCGAGACAATCAATAAATTGCTCAGAACTCAGCGCCGGTTGACCCAAGAGCTCAACCGCGAACCGACCAACGAAGAAATTGCCAAAGAAATGGAAATCGACGTCGAAAAAGTCGAGCACATCATGAAAATCAAGCAGGATATTTCCAGCCTGGACGCCAGCGTGCGTGATGACGAAGAAGACAGCGTTTTGGGTGATTTCATCGAAGACGAAGACACCGTGACGCCTGAGGAATCAGCCACGGGTTCGCTGCTCAAAGAGCACGTGAAGATTATGCTCAGTGCGCTTTCGGAGCGTGAACAAAAGATTTTGAAGCTGCGTTTCGGGCTGGAGGACGGGCGAAGCCATACGCTTGAGGAAGTCGGTCAGGAGTTCAACGTCACTCGCGAACGAATTCGTCAGATCGAAGCCAAAGCACTGGCCAAGCTTCGCAAGCATAAAGATTCTAAAAAATTACACGATTACCTCAAGTAGCAAACGACATGAAGATTATCGGAGTAAGCGGACGAGACAGAAGCGGCAAAGATACGGTTGCTGAGCTGCTCATAAAAAACGGCTATTTTGGCTACTCGTTTGGAGACGCGGTGCGCCGTCATGCCATGGAGCGGCACGCCGGTGAGCCAGATCCGATTTCGGTGAAAAACATGACAGAAACGTCAAATTGGCTACGCACACAACACGGTCCAGACGTGATTCTCAGAGAGGCACTTACAGAATACGAGCAGGCAAAAGCAGCAGGCAAACAGTACAAGGGAATTGTCATGTTCAGCGTCCGCGCGCCAATCGAGGCAGAATTTATCCTCGAGCACGGCGGTCAGTTAATTTGGGTCGAGACAAGCGATGAAGTGAGATACGAGCGTAAAATTGCCAATATGCGCGAGGGCGAGGCCAAAGTTACACTTGATGAGATGCTTGCACAAGAGGCTTTGCAGGCAGACCCCCAGCCTGGTATCCCCAGAGAGGTCCAAATGGATTTGAATTACGTCAAGTCCAAAGCGACGCTGGTTATCGAAAACAATGGCAATGATGTTGAGGTTTTCAAAAACGAAGCCAAAAAAGCCCTGCAGCTGTAAGGTGGCGTATACTGTAGTCAGTGAAACGTGAGACGAAATCAGCTAGTACCGACGTATTTACTCAAAAATTGAGTCAATACAAAAAATTGATAGACGCCGATATTGCAGCGTATACAAAAAGTGTACAAAAAAGCACTTTGCAAAAATTTGGCGCCAATTCACGGCTGGCCGTAGACGCCTACCTTGCGATACTCAATCGTGGGGGCAAACGTATTCGCGGTGTGCTTGCCATAACTGGCTATGAAATGTGTGGTGGCAGCGATAAAGCTATGATTGTTGCTGCAGCCCGGGCGGTGGAAATGATACACGCCTACATCTTGATAATCGACGATATTAACGACCGTTCGCAAACACGTCGCGGGGGCCCGGCGGCTCACGCGCTGTTGGCTGATTATCATAAAACGCATCACCTGAGCGACGACAGCCAACACTTTGGCGAGTCTATCGCTATGAATGCCGCGTTGGTCGGCAATCATGCAGCTCAGACGACGCTGACTCATTTGGCTGTTGATCCTGACCAGCTGCTCAAAGCCATCAGCGTTATTAACCGCGGCATGATTACGACGGCACACGGACAATTTAACGATATTTTTAACGAGGTGAATGGTAATGTATCTGAGCGTGATGTTCATAATGTCATGGAGTGGAAAACAGCGCACTACACTTTTTTGAACCCGCTGACGTTTGGCATGGTGCTGGCTGGTGCTGATTGTCAACAGACCGATGCCATCGCTGAATATGCGTTTGCTGCCGGCTTGGCATTTCAGATAACCGACGATATTTTGGGAACATTTGGCCAGGAATTCGAAAGTGGCAAAAGCCCGCTTGACGACATCCGCGAAGGCAAGCGAACTTTGCTGGTTGTTCATGCGCGAGAACACGCCAGCAAAGCGGATAAAAACTTTTTGATACAAATGCTCGGCAATGCGCGTTTATCTCAAACCGAATTTGAGCGCTGCAAAGAAATCCTGGTCGATACGGGTTCGCTCGACTATGCACGTCAGGAAGCGCACAAACATGTCGCGAACGCAGTTGATGCCCTCAAAAAACATCGTACTTTCTGGAGTGCGGAAAACGTGCAGTTTTTGGAAGGCTTGGCCGAGTACCTGCTTGTCCGGCACTCGTAGCTCGGTATCGACTGTTGTTTCTCGGCTAACAGCGTATAATTGAAGTATGAATCTCGTAAGAATTCTACGAACTGATGACTTTATTACTATTGACCCGCCACAACACAACGTAAACAAAGGAATTCTAACGGGATGAATGTGGCGAGAAATGAGAAGCGGCGGTTTGCTATTATCGACGGCAAGAGCGTCTTTTACCGTGGTTACTTCGCCATGCCGAACCTGAGCACCAAAGACGGCACGCCGACTGGCGGCGTGTTTGGTTTTGCCACCATGGCGCTTGAAGTCATCAAGCGCTTGCAGCCAGACTACGTATGCGTGGCGTGGGACAAACCCAAGACCAATATCCGAAAACGACTCGAATTGTATCCGGAGTACAAGGCTGGCCGCAAACCGCCACCCCCGGATTTTTATGAGCAGATTCCCGTTTTACACGAGCTGCTCAAAGCCTTTGGCTGGCCGCTGTACGAGCTTGATGACTATGAAGCGGATGATATTATGGGCACACTAGCGCGGCAGGCAAGTGAGAAGGGTATTGAAACAATGCTTGTGAGCAGCGACCTCGACATGCTGCAATGTATTGATGAGAACACCAGTGTTTATGCGCTCAAAACCGGACTTTCCAATATCGAACTATTCCAGCCAAGCAGCTTTACCGAAAAGTACGGCCTGCAGCCAGAGCAATTCCTGGACCTTAAGAGCCTCAAAGGCGACAGTTCTGACAATATCCCGGGCGTGCCGGGTGTTGGCGAAAAAACTGCCATTACACTGCTGCAAGATTACAAAACCTTGGACGGCGTGTACGAACATCTACCAGAGATAAAAGAGTCGACGCGCAAGAAGTTAGAGGCCGGTAAGGACAGTGCTTACTTGAGCAAAAAATTGGCCTCACTCTGGACGGATGCACCGATTACGCTTGACCTCAAAGAAGTCGATGGCAGTAAATGTGACCCAAAGGCAGTCCGCGAACTCCTCACAAAACTAGAGTTTCGTAGCCTGGTACGGCGAGCTTCAGAAATATGGAACGGTGATATTGCCGAAGACGAGCCAAAGACAGCCGATCTGGTTGTGGGCAACCGCATCACAATTGATACTGAGGCAGCACTTGCCAAACTAACCTTGCCCAAAACCAAGGAACTGGTCGTGCATAGTATTTGTGGGCAGTCGCATGGCCGTGAACCGCTGGTGCTGACGATTTCGCCAGACCCCAAGACGGTTATTGTGTTTGATGTTGCCAAGCTTGGTGCCAAACCGGTCGGCGACAAACTGCGGGGCTACCTTGATACTACTGCGCTCGTTGGCTACGATCTCAAAGCAACACTGCAAATGCTGTATGGTATGGGGTTGCACGCCGACAATATTGGGCATGATGTGCTCATTGGCGCGTTCTTGATTAACTCGCTGCGCCGCGAGCAAAGCCTGGACGCACTGGCCGCGGCAGATCTCAACATTCATCTGGAGCAACAAGAGGGCGACAAGAGTGAAACAGAGGTCATCTCGGTTATTCGAGCACTACACACCGCACAAGCTCAGGAGTTGGACAAACTACCAAAAGTTAAGAAGCTCGCCGCAGACATCGAATGGCCGATTATTTCTGTGCTCGCCAAAATGGAGTACGCGGGCATCAAGTTAGATACGGAGCTGCTTCGTGAGCTCAGTACAGAAATCGATGACAAAATTAGCGATGTGCAGCAGCAAATTTATGGCTATGCTGACTCTGAATTCAACATTGCCAGCCCTGCGCAACTGGCAGATGTCTTGTTTAGCAAGCTCAACTTACCAACAGAAGGTATTAAAAAGGGCAGGACCGGCTACTCGACAGCAATTACTGAGCTTGATAAACTGCGCGGCCTGCACCCGATTATCGACCTCATCACGCAGTACCGCGAAGTGACCAAACTCAAAAATACCTATGTCGATGTACTGCCAACCATGGTTGATGACAAGTCGCGGTTGCACACAAATTTTCGCCTGACCATTGCCCAGACAGGGCGCCTGAGTTCAAACGAACCGAATTTGCAGAATATTCCGGTGCGCACTGAGCTTGGCAAACGCATCCGTGAGGCTTTTATAGCCGACAAGGGCAACGTATTTGTTAGTGCCGACTACAGTCAGTTTGAGCTGCGCTTGGCCGCATACCTTTGTGATGATAAGAATCTTATCGACCAATTCAACCGAGATATCGACGTCCATACCGCCACGGCCGCAGAAGTCTATGGCCGCGAACCGGAAGACGTCACTAAAAATATGCGCCGCGATGCCAAAGTGGTGAATTTCGGCGTTATGTACGGGCTAAGCAGGCACGGGCTGGTCGCAGCCACCGGTATGACCTATCACCAGGCCAAGGCGTTTATCGAAAAGTACTTCGAGGTTCGGCCCAAGCTGCTCAATTACATCGAGTCAGTCAAAAAACAGGCTCATGACGAAGGCTTTGTGGAGACGATTTTTGGGCGACGCCGGCCAACACCGGACGTGCGCTCTAGTAACTTTGCAGTCCGCGAAGCGGCCTACCGCGCGGCAATTAATATGCCGTTTCAGGGGAGCGCTGCCGATATTATGAAAAAGGCCATGATAAACATCCAGCAAAAGCTGGATGAGTCCACAGTCCACAGTCCACAGTCCACAGTCGAAAAACCTAAGATGTTACTTCAAGTTCACGACAGTGTCTTAGTGGAGTGCAAAAAAGAAGATGCTGAGCGAGTAGCAAAATTACTCAAAACCACCATGGAGAACGTCATCAAACTGCCCGTCAAACTCACGGTCGACACCGACATCGGCACCACCTGGGGCGATTTATGATAGCGAGGAAATCACATGATTAAATCAATAGTTATTGGCTCACTAAACACCGATATCGTTGCTTCTGGAGTTAAGCGTTTTCCCAGCAAGGGCCAGCACGTTTATGCTGAGAAAATAACCATTGGGCCGGGTGGTAAATCTCGCAACGTAGCCGAAATGATAGCCAAGCTTTCTGAAGATAAAACTGTTGCGATGGTAGGTCTGAGCGTTAAGGATAAATTCAATCTATGGAAGCCACCCATTGAAGCGCTTGAAGCTGCCGGGGCTGATACCCGATTTGTCACAATCTATGAAAACGAAGACGAACTACCTGGCATTGCAATGATCTGTGTTGACACTAGGGGCAATAATCAAATCTATGCTGCCGCTGGAGTTTCAGGCGAGTTTTCTAAAAAGCATATCGACCAAGCCAAACCGCTCTTTGAAGAAGCCTCAAAAAGTCAGTCATTTCTCGTATTAACGCTAGAGCTGCCAGTTGAGGTTGCTGAATATGCCAGCAAACTTGCACAAGACAAAGGAATAACGATTGTGCTCGACCCAGGGGGCGTCCAATCAGCTGATGACCTCAAAGATCTAGCGAAGCAAAAACTATTTTTACTAAAACCCAACGAACACGAAGCTGAAACACTAACCGGACAGCGGGTCACCGACCTAAAGTCTGCTGAACGAGCTGCAAAAAAACTGTTTGAAGTAATTCCTGACCTATCAAACCTGTTGATTACGCATGGCGAACACGGCGCGTATTTGTTTGAAAATCGTAACAACATGGGGATTCATATCTCCATACCGTCAGACATCTCTGACGGAGATACTAAAGATGCCACTGGTGCAGGTGACCAGACTTTTGCTGGCGTTGTTGCAAAACTACAATCAGGCGCTTCGCTGCGAGAAGCTTGCGAATTTGGCATCCGAGTCGGCACCATGCAGTTTCATCGCGCTGGCATCAAGCCCGTAAAAAATGAGGAACTAAAAAAATGAGTGAGCTGGTAAAGATTGTAGTAACCGTGCCAGAAAAAGATGCGGATGCATTGCGCCGTGCTATCGGCGAGGCTGATGGCGGCCGGATTGGCAACTACACACATTGTAGTTTTTCGGTAAAGGGTATCGGACGGTTTCGCCCAGAGCAAGGCGCTGATCCGACAATCGGCGAGGTCGGTAAACTCGAAGAAGTTATAGAAGAACGAATAGAAATCACCTGCGAAAAAGAAAACTTAAACAAAATCATCAAAGCAATTCGAAATAAGCATCCATACGAAGAACCGACCATTGATACGTACCCACTCATTACCCGGTAGGGAAGCGACAATGCACAAAGTAACATTGACGTCATGACGTCATAGCGCTATACTACGTTACGAAAGGACGTCATATGATTACCGGAAGAAAAAACAGCGAGAAAATTACCCTGTATCTCAACCCCTATGTTAAGAAGTTTTTGCAATTTCGCTCATTACAAGAAAATCGCCCGATGTCTGCGATTGTCAACGATGAGTTTGCGGAACTATTGGAAGATTTTGAAGACATAGCAGAAATGCAGCAGCACAAAAGCGAACCAACCATTTCTTGGGAGGCAATAAAGCGAGAGCTTGATAAAAAGCATGCCCTATAAAGTTGTCGTAAAATCAAAAGCCCAAAAAGAACTCCGCAAATTGCCCAAGCAAGCCTACGTGCTCATCAGGAAAGCTATCAATGAGCTGGCCACAAATCCCAGACCGCACCAGTCTCGCAAAATGGTAGGTGGCAGCAATCAGTGGCGTTTGAGAGTCGGCGCGTATAGAATTATTTACACGATTATGGATAGACAATTGATTGTTGAAATTGTGCGTGTTGCCCACAGGAAAGAGGTCTACAGAAAATGAAAGATTTTATGTTTGTGACGGGTAATTTGGACAAGGTTCGCATGCTGGAGAAATTTCTTGGGCATAAAGTTGAACATCATGAGCTAGACTTGCCAGAAATACAGTCGCTTGATCTGCATGAAATTGCCGAACAAAAAGCAAGAGACGCCTATAAAATTCTCAAAAAACCGGTGTTGATTGATGATGTGGCCCTTCATATCAACGCCCTCGGCGGTTTGCCTGGAACCTTCGTAAAATTCTTCTTAAAAGCCGTGGGTGGAGAGGGTATTTGTAAGATGGCGGATTCCTACAGTGACAGATCTGCCACAGCAGCAATTATTTTCGGCTTTTACGACGGTACCAACTTCCAGGCTATTCATGAAACAATTGATGGAATGATTAGCCCCGGGCCTAGAGGTGATACCACAAAACTTACTCAAATGGGTTGGAACCCGATTTTTATTCCTAATGGCCAGCCAAAAACCATCGCTGAAATGTCAGAAGATGACCTCATAAAATACACGCCCCGCGGCCGTGCCGTACCTAAATTAAAGGAGTTTTTAGAGCAATAATGAACTGGAAGCAAGAAACAGTCAAAACCTATGACAAGTCCGCAAAAGAACTGGCTGACTATTTTCGAGGCATCGGTTCTCGTAAGAGCGACATTGACCGTGCACTGAAACTGGCTGGAGATCCCGTCAATCCAAACGTGCTTGAAATCGGTTGTGGAGACGGGAGAGACGCCAGGGAAATCATCAAAAGAACAAAAAACTACACTGGCTTTGATATCTCAAAGGAGCTCATAAAGCTAGCGCGCGAACACGTGCCAGGTGCTCATTTTGAGGTTTGCGATGCCAGCACCTATGACTACTCGCAAAACCTTGATGTCGTGTTTGCCTTTGCTTCGCTACTACACCTTGATAAAACAGAAGTCAAAAAAGTTCTACGCAGTATTCACAAAGCCCTTCGAACGGGTGGGGTACTCTATATATCCTTAAAGTATAAGCCCGAGTATGCCGAAATCTCCAAAGAGGACAGATTTGGTAAGAGAATGTTTTACTTCTACAATCCAAAATTAATTGAAGAACTTGCGGGAAGTGGCTACAAAACTGTGTATACAGGCGGTGGATTTGTTACAGCGGGTGACACAGAATGGTTTGAAATCGCATTGAGGAGAGTATGAACAAGAAATTCTTTGTCGGAGTCAAAGGCGTTGTCATAAAAGATGATAAGGTACTGCTCATCAAGGCTAACAAAAAGATTGAGGGTCGCGATCACTGGGAAGTTCCGGGAGGACGTATTGATGGAGATGAAACAATAGATGAGGCTCTTCGGCGAGAGCTAAAAGAAGAAGTTCCGAATATAAAAAATATACAAAAGCATGAGATTTTGCATGCTCATCGGATCGATAGGGATGTCGAGGGTGACGTTAGCCTGGTTCTTGTATTCTTTCGGGTTAGTGCAGACTTCGAGGGCGAACCGGAGTTAAGCGAAGAACATACCGATTGTAAATGGGTGACATATGAGGAAGCTATAAAACTTGCTTATCCAACAGTGGCCGATGCTATAAAAGTAGCCTACAGCAATATAAAACTGGCGACGGTGAAGTAGATAAGCAAGCTGATAACGTCCTGAACCACGGTCACAATCGGGTCGACACCGATGGCGGGGTCAATCCTCAGTTTGTTGAGCGACGCGGCAAACAACAGCGATAACAGCGAGGCGCTGGCGATGCTGGCAATCATAGCTATTGCGACAGCCCATGCTAGCTCGGCGCTGTCGAGCCAGATATTGGTGGCAAATCCGACGAGGGCGCCAAAGATAAGCCCGACACTCAGCCCAAACAGCAACTCTTTGACGACATAGACATGAAATTTTGCCTGCTTTTTGGTCAGGTTACGGATGTAGATGGTGGCGGTTTGGGTGCCAACCGCGTCGCTAACATAGACAATCAAGGGAATAAAGAAAGCGATGCGCGCGTCAAACGATAAAATTTCCTCGTAGCGCGCTACCACCAGCGCCGTGCCCAGACTGAGCACTAGTCCCACGATAAGCCAGGGAAGCCTGATTTTGAGGAGCAACCCTAAGCTTTCGGTCGCGTCGTTTGCGTACAATCTTTTCTTGGCCATTACCTTTTAGTATAAGCGAAATCAGTGTCTTTGTAATCCTCGTCTCAAAAACCGCCACAACCCATACGTAAACACCACACTACTCGCCAGAATTACACAGCTTTTGTGACGGCCGTCACAAAAGCTGTGTAGGTTTTAGTGGAGGGAGTTTTTTGGCAGCTGGGTGGCGGGGCAAAATCCGTGGCTTGAGGTTCTTGTAAAATAAGCATAAGTGTGTTAGAATAAATACATGAGCCACGAAGATACTCCCAATGATGCTATCCGCGCACAGAATGAAATAGATAGAGCAGCCGACTTTAAGCACGAAAGAAGTGGGCTTGTTGAAGCCGTCAAGGGCTTGGCAGAGGGCATGTATCTTGGGCGGTCAAAAACACAAGGTAATTTTTCTGGTGGTCCACTCTCAAAAGGCGGTCTGCGTTTTGACATTTTAACTACCCCTACAGGTGGGCATAGTCCGGCGCGACGTACGGTTGTTTTTCATGAAAATGAGTACAAGCAATACGAAGAAGGCGAAGGGAAGACGTACGGGCCGCATGGTGCGGCTGACCTTATCGTTCATTTTACAGAAGAGAGTTTTGACGAAGCTACCAAAGACTGGATTCGAAAAGGCTGGGAAGTCTACGGTGACGGCTCGGTAAATCGCTTGAGCTATGGGGCAGATTCAAAGGGCAACCGTGTCGATGTGGCCATGTCCACCAACGACGTTCTTGACCTGATGGAGGCCAACGAATATCTGCAAGAGGTTACCACAGAAACTCTAACTCCTGAGCAACCAGCATAAAGCATATCTCGAGACGTTGGCGAATCGCCATCTTCTCATTACGCGCAGCAGCTTTGACGAGTTGCATTATCAGCATAAAAGTGCTAAAATTAGTACATAACAAGGAGTTGTTTGACTGTGGTAAGGCGTCCAATAATTTTTATCCTCGTTGCCGTATCCCTGTTGATTGTGTTTGGCTGGATTATTTTTTCTATTCCTTGGGGTAGCTCAAACTCAACAAGCAATGAACAAGCAGCGGTTGAACAAAAGAAGCTGACTGATTATGCTGATACTGACACAAAAGTGCGTTTGATTCAAAACGGCGAAATCAACAGCGACGAAGAGCACCGCGAAATCTGGATTACCGTCGGCCGTAGCGAAGTAATCGCCGAAGTCAAACAGGGCTATGAGGGGACGACAATCAAAAGCGAGCGCTTTGCAAACAACGTCAATGCGTATCACAACTTTCTAGCTGCACTTGATGGGCAAGGCTTCACAAGAACCAGGGAATACAAGGGTGAGCAGACCGAATCAGGCGCTTGTCCAAAAGGGAAGCGCTACATATTTGATACCTACAGCCCAAGCGAAACCATCCAACATTCCTGGGCGACATCGTGTTCAAAAGACACCGGCACTTTCACTGGCAAAACGGATACCGTTCGCCAGCTCTTCCAGGGGCAGGTGCCAGGCTACGACAAGTTTGCTCAGGGCGTTGAGCTCTAATCTTATCGTGATACAGTAGAGCCTGTGATAAAGGCCATTATTTTCGACTGTTTCGGCGTGTTAGCGGGTAGTGGATTCAAGGAAATCTACCGTCAAGCTGGCGGCAACCTTGAAAAAGACAGTCGATTTATTGATGATGTCCTGGCTGCTGCTAACAGCGGTATGATGAGCAGCCGAGATATGCATCAGCACGTTGCAGGCAGAATAGGCATGACCTATGACGTGTGGTACGAAACAGTCCAAAAAAATGAACTACCAAACGAGGAGCTCCTGAAGTACATAAAGGAGTTGAAGCGTAGGTACAAGGTTGCAATTTTGAGTAACGCGAACCATGGAACGCTTCAGCGTAAGTTTACCCCTGAACAACTCAATATTTTTGACCAGCTGACCGTCTCAGCCGAAGTGGGACTCATAAAACCCAACGCTGAAATTTATACCTACACTGCCCAAAAACTTGGGGTAGAACCGGAAGAATGTGTGTTTACTGATGATAGCTCCGCCTATTGTGAGGCGTCTGAAGCAGTGGGCATGAAATCTATTCACTACAGTGATTTCATGACGTTCAAAGCAAAGCTCGAAAAGATTTTAGCCGATACGAATTCGTAGTTTTTTGCCGGTTTTTTCTTCGAGCGAGTGAAGTTCAAACTGCAAACTGCCAGCCAGGGCAGAGCTGGCTACAGAAATAACAATCTGACCATTTTGAACCTGCAATTTACACGGCGCGTTGAATCGGTTCAGGATAAACTGCCGTATCTCTGTAAATTCTGGTGGTTCAGCTTGTTTTCGATTGCTTAAAATATCGCCAAGTGCATCAGGCATACCTCAAGTATACCTGTAACGGGTTGACATGAAAGCGTATAATATAAGCATAAGTTTTAAACAAAAACTGTACCTTCAAACAAAAACCAATAACACAAAAGGAGCACTATATGAGCATGCAGCGTGAAATTACCGTGTTGCCGATAAGCACAGGCGAAAGCGCACGAGTTTGTCGAGATATTGCTTTGGAGGCTCTTGGACCAGAGTCGCAAACATTGCAAGAGCTTGAAGCAGTGAGCCGTATGAAATCTAACGAAGAGATGTATCCACCGATAGTTATTGAGGGAGAAGAGGCAGAAACGATTTGCCGAGGCTTGATGGAACGTCTAAGATGTTTACCTCCAGAACGGCAAGTCTGCAATCCAGAACGTAGAATCCTCAGGGGCGTTGGACACAGGGCTCTCGTAGCTTAAGTTTTATTGACACCCCGGAGTATAATTAATACGAAGGTTATTAGTGCGTTTTAAACGAAAAAGGCAAAGTTATGAAGTATAGTTTTGAGGTTGAAAACTTCGGTGTACCGAAGTATCGAATCGATGCGGAGCACAAAGCCGATATTTATTGTATCGACAGCGCCCTCGATAAGCTTATTCGTGAAGCGCACCCGACTGCTAAAAGAGTGAGTGAGGTGGTGGAACGGCGTATCGGCGGGCTTGCGGCGGGGCATAACTACGGAGGAGCCTTAGTACTGATAGGTACTGTCGCGCGTGATGTGTACGGGGTGATGGAAGAAATGTCACGGGACGATCACGATGAATTTGCGGATCTCGCGCGTGCAGCGCTTGCTGACGAACCAATGACAGAAGACCTTATGCAGATCGCAGAACCACTTGCAACTGAAGCAACAACCCACGCACTCGCAGCTTAACCCTCTGTTACAATAAGGGGTATGCCAGAATTGCCAGAGGTCGAGACAGTCCGTATCGGTCTGAATACGCTTATTATCGGTAAAACAATTACTGACGTTACCTATGATTGGGTTGGGAGTGCACCTGGCGAGTATATTCACTACTGCGCCGGCTCTGATTCTGGCTCTGTCGTAAGTTTTTCTCGTCGATGTATACTAGATACCTCTCCGATAAATAACTTACAAATCGCTTCAGAACAGAACCAGCTCGTACAGCAAAATACCTACCAGGTGTACTCCAAGTCGTTCCCAAATGCCAAAAATGACGTCGATGCCTTCATGATTGGCGCCAGCATTATCGGCGTGCGTCGTCGTGCCAAAGTGCTGCTGATTGATCTAGACACAGACTACACGCTGGTTATCCACCTCAAAATGACCGGACAGCTCGTCTTTCGTAGCAACGACGATGCGCTCAGGTTTGGGGCAGGGCACCCAAATGACTCGTTGATTGGAGAGTTGCCAGACAAAAGCACACGCGTCACGATTGATTTTGGTGATAGCAAACTGTTTTTTAATGACCAGCGCAAGTTCGGCTGGATAAAGTTAATCCCGACCATTGAAGTGCCCAACATCGACTTCATGAAAAAGCTCGGCCCGGAGCCGCTGAGCGATGATTTTACAGCCAAAGATTTTATTCAAAGGCTACAACGGCGTAAAAACACTTCTATAAAAGCAGCGTTGCTTGACCAAACGGTTATTGCCGGCGTCGGCAATATTTATGCCGACGAGTCATTATTTGCCGCCAAAATCCATCCGGCCATCAAAGTAAAAGGCGTCTCCGACACGCAGCTTGAAAGCTTGTTTGTTGGCCTCAAAAAAGTGTTGCTCCTCAGTATAAAAAAGGGCGGCTCGACAGATAAAAATTACGTCAATGCCGAAGGCAAAAAGGGTAGCTACATCAGTTTTGCCAAAGTCTTTAGAAAAGACGGGCAGCCGTGCCAAAAATGCGGCACCATAATAGAGAAAATAAGAGTCGCAGGCCGAGGCACGCATATTTGCCCGACCTGCCAGGTTATATCCTAAGAAGCTTTCGTATATCGTGTGCTGGCTTTGTCTGAAATCTCTTGACCCCTAGTGTTTTTTCGTGTCCGAATATTTTTTGGCCGCAGCGGCTTAAATTGCGGTCCAGAGCGTACTTTGAGCCAGGGGTGTTTAACAAACAATTCAGGGCGGTCGCTACAAACAGCAACGCGGGGGTAAAGCAGCCGTATAAAGTTCACAAGCACTCTGTTGTTGATAGTATAGGCGTACACTTCTAATTTAGCGCGTCGAATCAAGAAGTAGGTAAGAGGGTTGAGCAACCAAAAATTTATGCCAACACCGTCAAAGTTTGCTCTTTTGACCCTTTGAATAATCTCGAATGGTTTCGTGTGCTCGAGGCCGTATATTCTGAGGCTACTGTTGTGTTCGCGCAGCTCATGTAACCCATTGAGCTTAAATGAGGCAATAGTGATGTCTAAATTCGGAAAATCTTGCAATACTTTACCGAGTTCTGTCACGCAGTCTTTTTGTTTTAGCTCAATAATAACTGGGGTATCCCCGGCTGTTTGAAGAGCCTGATGCAAGGTTGGAATAAACGACTGTCCGTCATTGAGAATGATGCTTTGGAGCTCTTTGAGAGTGTGTTCAGACACTTTATGGCCAACACCAGCAACCCGGCGCAGGTCGGAATCGTGACATAAGACGAGCTGGTTATCCTTTGTTTTGCGCACATCCAATTCGATCGCATCAACACCCAAAAGACGAGCTAACTCAATACTTGGCAATGTATTTTCCAATGCCAAACCGGCAGCACCCCGATGACCAATAATTTTCATGTTACCTACTAGTGTACAATATATAGATAAAACGTGAAAAGCGGGGTAAGAGGTAACGTGATAACTATTTTGACTGGCGATGATTCGTTTGCGCTCAAACAAGCGCTGGACGAACGTATGAAGTCGTTTGTGGCAGCACATGGCGAGCTGGCGCTGGAGCGGCTTGATGGTGAAGAAGACCAAGCTGAACACATTTTTGATGCAATAACAGGATTCTCTCTGTTGAGCAGTGCCAAAATGGTCGTGTTGCGTGGTGCAAGCAAACAAAAAGAGCTGCTCGAAAAGCTTGCTGACAAGCCCGAACTTGTACCAGAGACAACCGAATTATTACTCGTCGACAGCAAGCTCGATAAGCGCGCGCGGTACTATAAAGCATTCAAGAAAACAGCGGATCTGCAAGAATACAACGTGGGCGACAAAGACACTGCCGGTTGGCTGGTCGACTATGCAAAAAACACCAACGGCACACTAACACGCCAGGACGCCAGCTACCTGATTGATCGGGTTGGCACCAACAAAACAATGCTCGCCAACGAAATAGACAAGCTAGTGGCATACGACACGCATATCACCAGGGGCAGTATAGACCTGTTATGCGAGCCGACCCCGCAAAGCAGCGTTTTCCAATTACTTGACGCGGCCTTTAACGGCAATATCCAGCGCACCATGGCACTGTATGAAGATCAGCGCTCTCAACGAGTTGAGCCGCTCAGTATCCTTGGGATGATTGCTTGGCAGCTGCAGATTGTAGCTATTGTACACACCGGTCCAGGGGACGCGACCAAAACTGCTCAAGAGGCCAAATTGAACCCGTATGTTGTCAGAAAAAGCCAAGCAATTGCCCGTAACCTATCAAAAACAGAGCTCCGAAAACTCATTCGCCGCGCGCTCAATTTGGACGTGCAATTAAAAAGTACCGCCGTTGATGCCGATGAGGCAGTGCGGTACTTTCTGGTGAGCGTCGCGCAGACTATGTAGTCTTTGCGGCCGTTTTCTTAGCAGCTGGCTTTTTTGGCTTGCTCGTCGAAACTTCTTTTTTGGAAGTTTGTGCGGGCGTAGCTTTCTTAGCAGCTGGTTTTTTTGCAGCCGGCTTCTTGGCAGGAGCAGCTTTCTTGGTTGATTTGGTCGTGGCTGGTTTAATACCAGCGGCTTTCATGTCGCGGACAAGCTGGGCTTTTTTGCGCGCTGCTTTGTTCTTGTGGATAACGTTTTTCTTGGCGGCCGCATCAATAGCGCCCTGAGCTTCGTTCAACGCGGCGGTCGTTTTTGCGGCATTACCGCTTTTGAGCGCTGCCTGAAAGGCCTTGACGGCTTCTTTGAGCGAACGCTTTGTTTTGCTATTGCGGACGGCGGCCTTTTCGGCAACACGGACACGCTTTTTAGCTGATTTGATGATTGGCATAGATCCTCTCTAAAAAGTTTTAAACGATTATTTGAATCAAGTGACAAGTATACAAGAGAAACTTCCTTTCGACAAGGGTTTTATCAGGGAAGGTGATTTTACCAACTTTTGGGATAGACCCCGTAGTGAGCTTCTGCGTACTGCTTTTTTCGAAAAAACTAGGTAAAAATAGTCATATCTAAATTCAATCAGAGGTGAATGATGCAAAATCTACTACGGGGTAGACAGAAAATATTGCTTATGGTATCCTAAAGGTAAGTTACTAAAAAACCAAAAACATACAAAACAATTATGGACCCCGTTAGAAACATTATGACTCACCACACTAAGCAACACTTGCAACGTAACTCTTCTATAGGGGGTTTCTAACGGGATGGATCCAACAATCAGACAAAGTATCGTAGACAGGTTACAGCAGGCGACTAACGTATTGGTTACGGTCAAGAAAAATCCTGACGTTGACCAACTGGCAGCATGTATCGGGTTGACGCTGTTTCTCAACAAGCTCGGCAAACATGCCACCGCTGTGTTTAGCGGCGACATACCATCAACCCTGGAGTTTTTGAAACCAGAAGAAACACTGGAAAAAAACACCGACTCTTTGCGTGACTTTATTATTTCGCTCGATAAATCAAAAGCTGACAAGCTGCGCTACAAAGTCGAAGACAAAGTCGTCAAAATATTTATTACTCCGTATAGAACCAGTCTGAGCGACAAAGACCTGGATTTCAGCCAGGGAGACTTTAATGTTGATGTCGTCGTTGCGCTTGGCGCGCAAACCCAAGCCGACATAGACACCGCCATCACTGCGCATGGCCGGATTCTGCATGACGCCACGGTTATCTCTGTCAACAACGGGCCGGGCGGCAGGCTCGGCACGCTCAATCTCGAAGACGTGCAGGCGAGCAGTCTGTGCGAAACCCTCGTTGAGCTGAGTGAAACGATGCAGCCCGACACCTTTGACGCCCAGATGGCTACGGCGTTCTTGACTGGTATCGTTGCCAAAACCGAGCGCTTTGGTAATACCAAAACATCACCGCGCACCATGACGTTAAGCGCCAAACTGATGGCAGCGGGCGCCAATCAGCAGCTTATTGCCACAAAACTGCAGCCGACACAAGTTGCCAGCGGCAAAATCAGCGACAAAACACCGAGTAAAGACGAAACAGATGACGCGGGCACACTTACCATCGCACATGACGAACAGGATTCAACAAAAGAGGCTACGGACGAAAAACCGGCCGAGGCAATCGAGTTGCCAGACATCAGTTTGCCCGAACCAGTTGCCGACATGCCAACGCCACCAGCACTCCCAGAGACACCGATAAACGACGTTAAGTCAGAGAGCGCTGATACAGCTACAAGTGATATTAGTGCTCCGCAGCCGACACCGGCAGCGAGCCGTTCAATGCCGCTCGAACCGCCAACTCTCGGGGGAACACTGACTGCAAACACCCAGCCACAGCATTACGAACCGACCACTGACCCCTTAACCAATGCACAAACGGGCCAGACACTGCAGCACGGCAAGGCAGCCGTACCAAATGACCCAACGTTATCACAGATCGAAGAAGAAGTGCACAGTCCTCACGTTGCGAGCGAGCAGGGCGGGGCAACGCCCGCTGGACTTGATGCAGCTCGACAAGCGGTAGAAGATGCAGCTGGCGACAGTGCCGATACGATTACGCCGCTCAAAGCAGTGGGCTCACAGCCGCTTGATATGGATGTCCAGGAGCAACACGTGCCGCCCGCACCGACACCCGACGTACCGGTTGCGCCTGCTCAAAACGGCGCCACCCCTGACTTTCTGCTCGATAAAGGCGAACCGCCAGAAGAGTCTGCCAGTACGACGGCTTCACCAGCGCCACCGCCGGTGCCACCTCCTATGATGCCTCCCTCCTAGAGGTACAGACCAGTTATTCTGCCACCCGGCGAAGCCAGCTGCCCACTAGACCCTAACCCCTAAAACCTATACCCTAGTAATATGAACGGACTGCTGCTTGTTGATAAACCAAAGGGCTGGACGTCGTTTGATGTCGTGGCCAAAATTCGCGGCCTGGTCAGGCAGCAAACAGGCATGAAGAAGCCAAAAGTGGGGCATGCAGGCACACTGGACCCGCTGGCAACGGGTTTGTTAGTGATTTTGGTCGGCGATGCGACCAAAAAACAAGCAGAGTTTATGAAAAAAGACAAAACCTACGAAGTCGAAATGAAACTGGGCGCCACCAGCACGACGGACGATGACGAGGGCGAAAAAACACCAACCAATCAGCCAATTCCAGATGAAAAAACAATCAAAACCGCAATGCTAAGTTTTGTGGGCGAAATCAGCCAAGTACCACCGGCCTTTAGTGCTATCAAAATAGGCGGCAAACGGGCCTATAAATTAGCCCGGGAAGGCAAAGACGTCAAAATCGAGCCTCGCAACGTGACAATTTATGCAATAGAGAACATCAACATAACAGGGGATAAGGTCAGTTTTGCTGCCCAAGTTTCCAGCGGCACGTATATTCGTTCACTGGTACGCGATATTGGTGAAGAGCTGGGGTGTGGCGCCTATATGAGCAACCTTCGCCGCACCAAAGTCGGTCAATTCGATATAAAAGATGCACAAGCCATTGACAATTTAGTATTAAATATGTTAATATAGGAAACATGGAGCTTAATCCTTTTAGCAATAGGGCGGTTCGCCAGCGGCGTGGCGCAAAGAATTTTCGTAACTGCAATCTCAAAACTACTGATACTGCCATACGATCCGCCAGGAATATTAATTTGGGCCCGCTTAGAGTTGTCTCTACTCTGGAACAATGCCCCACTATAGAAGATAGGGGAATGAAGGCCATACAAACAGAGGCAACTAATATTACCTCTGGAAAGCCTGAGGCTCAAGCCGCAAATGCTCAAAAAAGATTGGAAAGATTTTGCGGCACAAGCATATGCGCGGATTGTGTGTACGTTGGAATGGAAACCCCTGTGCAAGTAAACCTTTATCGCAAAGAAGAAGCGCTTTCGCGTGTTGCTGTCGCCGAAGCCCAAAAGGCGGCTTTGTTGGCAGAAGCAGAAGTCAACGCTCTTACGTCTGGCGTTGTCTCCGAGCAGCTTCTGAGCTAATAGGTTCTATTAGGCACAAAAACGGCAGCGACAGAGTTGACCCCGTAGTAGATTCGCCTCGGCGAGCTCACTACAGGGTTGACATAAAATGTATGGATATGATACATTTTATGTATGAGTCCCGTTAGAAATTATCCAGGTTTATGGACTAACGGGATGCAATAATTAAATCTTGCAACCGAAAGGATTCTAACGGGATGAGTAACTCACAGAGCAAAACAGTTAACATCACCTTGCCAGAGCCATTGCTCAAGCAGATTGATGCGCTCGCGAAGCGCGATTATACCTCGCGCAGCGATATTATTCGCCAGGCGCTCCTGGAAAAAATCCGCAAGCCGCAGCTTGACGAATGGGGCGACCCCGTCAGTGAGAACTGGCAAACCGTTGTAGATTTCCGAGAACATGGCTATCCCGATGGTATCCCAGCCGATGAGTTGATTGCCCGCTTGGAAAAACTTGATGGACAAGGTTGATAAAGCGCTCCTCAAACTTCCGGACAAACGGCGCAAAAAAATACTCAAAGCATTTGCGCTTGTTGTGCGAGGGGAAACAAAAGGATTGCAGATTAAAAAACTCAAAGGCCATACGGATTTGTATCGGTTGCGGGTTGGTAATGATCGGTTAGTGTACAGAGTATTTTCGGACAAAAAGCCAGAAACTATCTTTATTGGCAAGCGGGATGACCAGACATACCACGATTTTTAAGTACAACGCCTAACTCTGGCTTTTGAGCCAGCCGCCAAGCATGCGCCCGACCTCTTGTACGTCTGCCTGCATCTGAAATATTTTTGTCTCGTTTGCCAGGCGCAGCTCAAGGTACAGCCGCAACTTAATCCGCAAGGTATCAAGCTGACCCTGTGCTTTGAGCAGGTAAGCTGTTTTGTGCGTTTTCGGAGCATGGCTCGCCATAAACAGGAGTTCCAATAGCGCAAGCACTGACTGCTCGGTGCTATTGCCGAGGCTGTAGCGGTGCGCTTTTGGCAATTTGCTGTTAGCAACAGTCAGCGGTTTGTATATCTGGTAGGTTTTCTCGATAATAGGCAACGTGGCCTCCAAAGACATAGATGTTAGTATTACCAGCGTTTGGCGTGCTTGGCAAGCTTTTGTAAGTGGTAAACGCCGTTCGGTACCGATATCGCTCTTTCGGTATCAACTCGAATCCAATCTGTTACAGCTTGCGCAGGACCTGCAAAATGGCCAGTATCGCCATGGTACGTATCGGTCATTTACCGTGTACGACCCAAAACGGCGAGAAATTGCGGTTGCCGAGGTTCGCGACCGCGTGGTGCACCGGCTGCTATATGACTATCTGGTGCCAATGTGGGACAAGACGTTTTGCTATGATGCCTGGAGTTGCCGCAAAAACAAGGGACTGTTGGGCGCAATAGATCGTGCGCAGTCTCACAGCCGGAACTACCAAAACGGCTGGATATGGCGCAGTGATATACTCAAATTTTTTGACAATGTTGATCACGCTGTTTTGAAACGTTTGCTTGCACGGCGGGTAACTACCCCTGTTGCCAAGCGCTTGTTGCATGAAGTCATCGACAGCTACAATTGTCTAGTCAGTCAGTCAGTCAGTCAGTCAGTCAGTCAGTCAGTCAGTCAGTCAGTCAG